>OKRF01000394.1:0-1411 GCA_900290315.1 Candidatus Sulfopaludibacter sp. SbA3
GCAACGGCGCGCTTCGCTCGCCGCACCGGCGGCAAGACCGCCGGCGTTACCGACTCCGGTTTTTCATGAAGTTTCGCGGGCGGAACGCCCATCCCACCAGGGTCGAGAATGGACCCCCTCGCGCCTATCGCGCGCCGTCGATCGAGCGTATTTTCATCCCGTTTTGCGGGGGTCCGCCCCGGATTGACAGACGACAAAAAACGATCGTCTGTCCTACTGCCCCGTTTCAGTTACCCGTCGCAGGATGTCGGCCAGTTGGCTCATGGTGAATGGCTTCTTGAGGTAAGGTGTGCGGGAATCCAGTGTGCCCGTGTTCGTGAGTACGCGATCGGAGTAACCCGACATAAAGACGGCTCTCATACCGGGGTAGTCCCGCTGAAGCTGGTCCGCCAATTGCCGCCCATTCATGCCGGGCATGATGACGTCCGTCAACACCAGCGGAATGGAGTGTTCGTGGCGCCGGGCGACGGCCAGCGCTTCAGCGCCATTGGCGGCCGCTAACGCCTGGTAGCCCAACGCCTCAAGCATGCGGCAGGCCAGGACGCGGACCTCTTCGCGATCTTCCACCACCAGCACCACGCCGGCTCCCCGGTGCAAACTCTGCGCAGGCGGGCTTGGGGACTCGGCCTCGACCCAGCCCTGGATTCGCGGCATATAAATACGGAACGCAGCTCCTTCGTCCGGTTGACTCTCCACCTCAATCCGCCCTCCGCCGTGACTCACGATGCCGAACACAATTGCCAGACCCAGGCCCGAGTTCCTGGAGCCTTTCTTGGTGGTGAAGAAAGGCTCGAATAAATGGCGGCGAGTGCTTTCGTCGATCCCCTGGCCCGTATCGCGAATTTCGAGCAGGACCTCCGGACGGTCGCTGACGTTACGCGTTTCAATCGTCAGAGTACCGCCGCCCGGCATGGCGTCGCGGGCGTTCAACACCAGGTTTATCAGCACCTGATGCATCTGGCCGCGATCGGCCTCGATGGCTCCCAGGTCCGGAGCGAGGCGGGTAGAGATGCAGACATCGTCGCCGAGAATGCGGTTCAGGACGCCTTGGGAATCTCGAATGAGGGTATTGAGATCGAGCGGCCCGGTCCGAATGATCTGTTTGCGGCTGAAGGCGAGCAACTGCTGCGTCAGTTCGGCGCAGCGCTCGCCGGCGCCGCGGACTTCAGTCAGTTGGGCCCGAATGGGGTTATCGGGTTCCATGTTGCAAAGCATCCAATCGGTGTATCCGTTGATAACGGTGAGAAGATTATTGAAATCGTGAGCGATTCCGCCGGCCAGCCGGCCCAGGCTCTCCATCTTCTGGGATTGGACGAACTGCTCCTCGAGCCGCTTGCGGTCCGTGATGTCGAAGAACGAAACGATGACGCGCGACCAATCGTGCCGCGCCGAATCGACGATGGAAACGATC
>OKRF01000394.1:1421-4611 GCA_900290315.1 Candidatus Sulfopaludibacter sp. SbA3
TCGAAATCTCTTCGCGAAATACCTCGAAAGCCGGCTCATCGAAGATGTGGTCGAGGCCCTCCAGCAACTCTTCTTTGCTGGACGCGCCGTAGAAGTCGCGGGCCGCCCGGTTTACATCGAGGATGCGGACGCGGCTGACGCACTCCTGCACCACCGGACGATTACTCTTCAGGTGCGCGGGGATATCCAAAACGCCGCCAGCGGTCAGCGAGTTCAGGTAGCGCTTGACGTCCGAGAAGTCCTCCTCCCACATGGGAAAGGGCGAATCCTCGAATAGCACGCGGTAACGTTCTTCGTCCGCGCGAAGCTTTTCTTCGGAGTGGCGCAGGGCTGTTTCGGCCAGCTTGCGCTGGGTAATATCGAATTCGCGCCCCTGTACGCCCACCTGGACACCGGAATCGTCGAGAATGGGAGTCCATGAGGCCACCACCCATTTCAGCCGGCCGTCCCGGGTGACCATGCGATACTCCTCTTCGTGAAAAGACGTGCCTTGAAATAGCGGTTCCCAGAAGGCCATCATGCGAGGCTCATCATCAGGATAAATCCAGCGGATGAAGTTGGCCTTTTCGAGATCTTCCATCGAGTAGCCGGTCAGGGTCTCGACAGCGGGGTTCACGAAGACCAACTTGCGCTCCATATCATAGGCAAGCACCATCTCCGTGAGGTTTTTGGCGATCAGCCGGAGGACGTCGGCCGATGGCTTCGATGCGTTGTTCGGCAAACCTGAATTATATCCGGCCTCTGCGGCGGCCGGTAACGCCGGCGGTCTTGCCGCCGGTTGCACTGGCCGGCGGGCGGCAAGATCGCCGGCGTTACCCAGTCGCCCGACCGCTTTGCAATAATGCGCTCATGAGGACCGCGTTCGCGCCTTTCCTTGCACCGGGGCTGCCCGTCCTGATGCTGTGCACGGTACTGCTTCCGCTCCGCGGGCAAGCACCCGTCGTGCCGGCATGGGCGCAGCCGGGCTCCGCCACGCATGTTCAAGTAGCGCCACCGCCGGACTTTCACAGGCCCAGCAAGAATTTCGAAACCGCCATCGGCATCTTTGCGGGCCAGTCCGACATCGGCAGCGCGTTGGTACCGGGCAGCGCCATTTACGACGGCGGCACGAAGCAGTACACCATCAACTCCGCGGGCTACAACGTGTGGTACACGCGCGACGAGTTCCGCTATCTATGGAGGAAGATGTCCGGTGACGTTTCGCTGGCGGCCGATATCACGTACCCGGACCCGAACGGCTACGGCGACCGCAAGGCCGTCCTCGTGATTCGCCAGGACCTGGATGACGATTCCAAGGAGGCCATCGCCGCCTTGCACGGTCTCGGCATGATCCACCTGGCGCTGCGTCCAGAGAAGGGCGTCCGCATCACGGATATGGAGTATCGCATCGGAGGCCGCGGCCGGCCCGGCGGCGCCAGCCCCGACAGCCTGGTCAACGTGGTGGCCCAACGCATCGGCATCGAAAAACGCGGCGACTCGTTCGCGCTCTTCGTCAGCCTGGAAGGCGAACCGATGAACCAGTTCGGCCCACCCGTCAACCTGCACCTCGACGGGCCCTTCTACGTAGGCATCGGCTTCTGCTCGCACCTGCCAGACAAGTCCGACACAGCCGTACTTTCCCACATCGTTCTCGAAAACTCCGCTGGGAAAGTCCGCTAAGACTGCAAGCCTCGACAGCGGGGGATACACAAGGGGCCTGTGACGCAGCACTGGCTATCTGCCCAGCACTCTCGTTCAATTTCGCGGCTGTGGCATTCTCGAGATTTCGCCCTTGACCCATACCACCCAAATGTGTGATTATTCATTTAAGTGAATAAACATTCAGGATCGCGCATGGCCTTCATGACCAAACCCATTCTCAAAGCCAATACTCCCGACCTCCTCCGCGATCTCGACCTGACCAACGACGAACTCGCCTACCTCCTCGACCTCGCCGCCGACGTCAAACAATCGCCCTCCGGCTACGCCCATGCGCTGGACAACCAATCCATCGCCTTGCTGTTCGAAAAGCCCTCGCTGCGCACCCGCCTCACCTTCGAACTGGCCATCGCCCAGTTGGGCGGATCCTCCGTATTTGTGGATGGCCCCATCGGCCTGCGCGAACCCTTAAGAGATGTCGCCCGCAATCTGGATCGCTGGGTCAACGGCATTGTGGCGCGCGTTTTCTCGCAGGATACGGTGGATGGTCTGGCCCAATGGTCGCGCGTCCCGGTGATCAACGCCCTGAGCGACGCCTTTCATCCGTGCCAGGCCCTGGCCGACGTGCAGACCGTGCGTGAACATTTCGGCGAACTGCAGGGGCTCAAGCTGACCTTCGTGGGCGATGGCAACAACGTCGCGCAATCGCTCATGCTGACTACCCTGCGTCTCGGCATGGATTTCGCCCTGGCCTGTCCGCCGGGATATCTGCCCAATCCCGAGGTGGTGTCGCAGGCCGAAGGGCTGGCCGCCGTTTCTGGCGCCACGCTCCGGATCACGCACGATACCGGCGAGGCGATGAACGGCGCGCATGTGGTCTACACCGACGTGTGGGCCAGCATGGGACAGGAACAGGAAGCCGTGGAGCGCAAGAAGGCCTTCCACAAATACCAGGTGAACGAAGAGTTATTCGACCAGGCGCGGCCGGACGCGGTGTTCATGCACTGCCTGCCCGCCAAACGCGGCGAAGAGGTCACTGATGGCGTGATCGAAAGCCCGCGCAGTGTGGTGTTCGATGAAGCCGAAAACCGGCTGCATGCGCAAAAGGCGCTGCTGCTGATGTTGCTATCGTAAATCTATGAGCAAACCTAAGAAAGTAGCTCTCGCCTATTCCGGCGGGTTGGATACTTCTGTCATCATTCCGTGGCTGAAGGAAAATTACGGCTGCCAGGTGGTCGCCGTCTGCGGCGATATCGGGCAGGGACACGACGAGCTCACCGGCCTGGAAGAGAAGGCCCGCAAGACCGGCGCCGACGAAGTCTACATCGAAGACATGCGCGAGGAATTCGTCTCGCAGTATGTCTGGAAGATCGTGCGCGCCGGCGGCATGTACGAGCACAAGTATCTGCTGGGCACCTCCATCGCCCGCCCGCTGCTGGCCAAGAAGCAGGTGGAGGTGGCGCTGGCCCACGGCTGCGACGCGCTGGCCCACGGCTGCACCGGCAAGGGCAACGACCAGGTGCGCTTCGAGCTCACCTACAAGGCCCTGGCG
>OKRF01000394.1:4621-7790 GCA_900290315.1 Candidatus Sulfopaludibacter sp. SbA3
ATCCACCACCAAGATCTACAGCCGCGACCGCAATATCTGGCACATCTCGCACGAAGGCGGCGAACTGGAAGACCCCGCCAACGCCGCTCCCGAAGGACTCTGGATGCTGACCAAGAGCCCCGCCGACGCGCCCGATAAACCTGGCGAAGTCACCATTGGCTTTGAGAAGGGCGAGCCCGTTTCGGTCAACGGCAGCCGCATGCAGGCCTTCCACCTGCTGGAGACCCTCAACTCCATCGGCGCCGAGCACGGCATCGGCCGCGTCGACCTGGTAGAGAATCGCTTCGTGGGACTGAAGTCGCGCGGCTGTTATGAAACGCCGGGCGGATCTCTGATTATGTTCGCGGTGCGCGAATTGGAAGCCCTCGCGCTCGACAAAAACACGCTCCATTACAAGCAGCAGCGCGCCCTGGAATACGCCGAGATGGTGTACAACGGCCTGTGGTTCACGCCGCTGCGCGAGGCGCTCGACGCGTTCTTCGAAAAGGTCAGCGAGCCGGTCACCGGCGAAGTGAAGCTGCGCCTCTACAAAGGCAATATCGATCCCATCTCGCGCCAGTCGCCGTACTCGCTGTACTCCCTGGATATCGCCAGTTTCACCATGAGCGCCAGCTACGATCAGAAGGACGCACTCGGCTTCATCAACCTCATCGGGCTGCCCATCAAAGTGAAGGCGGCGCTGGCGGGCAAATCCAAATGAAACTCTGGGGCGGGCGTTTCGAGACGGGACCCTCGGAGATCTTCGAGCGCTTCTCCGGGTCGCTCGAGTTCGACCAACGCCTGATTATCGCCGATATCCGCGGCTCGCAGGCGTTCGCGCGGGCGCTCGAACGAGTCGGCATTCTCACGGCGGAAGAGCGTGGGCAGATTGTGAGTGCTTTCGACCAGATCGCCGCTGCTACGTCCGGCCCCGGGTTTTTCGAAGGCGCGGCCGATGAGGACGTGCACACCCTGGTCATTCGTAAGTTAAGAGAGAGCGCCGGCGCGGTGGCCGACAAGATCCACACCGGGCGCAGCCGCAATGAACAGGTCTCGCTGGATATCCGCCTGTGGCTGCGCGACGAATGCGACGACCTGCGCGCCCTGCTGGCCGGCGTGATGCGCCGCCTGCTGGACCTGGCCGACAAGTACTCCGGCGCAGTCATCCCCGGCTACACTCACATGCGCCGCGCGCAGGCGGTGCTGTGGCCGCATTACCTGCTGGCGTATTTCGAAATGTTCGCGCGCGATTGGGAACGCTTCGGCGACGCCCGCCGCCGCACCAACGTGATGCCTTTGGGCTCGGGCGCGCTGGCTGGCAGCGGCTTCCCCTTCGATCGTGACGCCATCGCCGACGACCTGGCCTTCGATAGCGTCACGCGCAACAGCATGGACGTCTCGGGCGACCGCGATTTCGCCCTGGACTTCCTCTTCGCTTGCACCGTGACCATGATTCACTTGAGCCGTTTGGCCGAGGACTGGATTCTCTACTCCAGCGAAGAGTTCGGCTGGCTGGAGCTGGGCGATGGCGTTACCAGCGGCAGCAGCCTGATGCCGCAGAAGAAGAATCCCGATTCCCTGGAGCTGATTCGCGGGAAATGCGGCCGTGTCATGGGTTGTCTTACGTCCCTGATGGTGACTATGAAGGGACTGCCCATGACTTACAACCGCGACATGCAGGAAGATAAGGTGCCGCTGTTCGATGCCGGTGACGAGTTAGCCGGTTGCCTGGCCATGATGTCTACCGTGATCGAATCCACCCGTTTGAATCCGGAGCGGCCGGCATCCGCCGCCGAAGAGAGTTGGGTGGTGGCCACAGACCTGGCGGAGGCGCTGGCGCGCGCCGGCACGCCCTTCCACCAGGCGCACCAGATTGTAGGCCGCTTCGTGCTGGAAAGCGTGCGCAGCGGCAAGAAGCCGTCGGACTGGACCGCCGAAGAGATGCAAAAATTCGCGCCGGAGTTTAGCGCCGATCTGGCGGCGCTGCTGGATCCCTCAAAGGGCATCCATTCGCGCGAGTTGCCCGGAGGCACCGGCCCAACGGCTGTGGCTGCGGCGCTCGCCAACGCCAAACATCGATTGGGAGAAATGATCGTATGACGAAAGCCTACCGTCAGGGGCAGATCCTCAAACTGATTCGTGGCAAGCGCATCGCCACTCAGGAAGAATTGGCGCAGGAGTTGCGCGCGCAGGAGATTGCCGCCACCCAGGTGACGCTGTCCCGCGACATTCGCGACTTGCGGCTGGTGAAGACCCGCGAAGGCTATAAGGAAATGGCGCCGGAGGATATCGGACCGCAGTTTTCCCTGCTGGCTGCCGAGTTTCTGCACGATGTGCTGCGCGCCCAGAACATGGTGATTCTGAAGACCTCGCCCGGCCACGCCAATTCCGTAGCAGTCGCTCTCGATAACGAGCGCTGGCCGGAAGTGATCGGCACCATCGCCGGCGACGATACCATCCTGGTGATCGCCCCCGACAATCCCACCGCGGAATCCGTGCAGGAGAAGCTCCTGGGGCTGCTGGAAGGCAACTGATTCGGAACCCGACATCCTGAATATATGCTTGTGCTTTGCCTTCTGCCGATCCTGATCGCGCAAAGCGGCGGTACCGTGGAAGGCACGGTCTCCGATAGCATCAATCGTGCCGGCCTGTCGGTGGGAGACTATCTGGTTTCCTATTTCAAAGATGGCTATAAACGGCAGCGCAGCCTCCCGCGATGCGCACATCACACCAGTGGAGAAACCGTAACCCTGAAAGCGGAAATCGTGCCGCTGGGTGCAGTCAGCGGGCGTGTGCTCGATAAGCAGGGGCGGCCGATGCCGCATGTGCTGGTGCGTCTCGCCGGCGCTTCACGGGCCTCTCACGCTGTACTGCTAGCCACGCAGCAGACCGGTCCGGATGGCGCCTACCGCTTCCAGAAGCTGGATGCCGGGGCCTATATGATCGAGGCTGTGCCTAACGAACCGAGCCTCCAGGGCATCGTCTCCTCCATCGCCCCGCCGGAGTCACCTCCGGGCGAGCGTTGGGCTTGGGCCAACACTTACTTTCCAGGGGTGCTCGAACGCAGCCAGGCCGGCCCGCGTGGTGCTTCATAATGGCGGGGACCTGTCGAACTACGACATCCCCTTGCAGGCGGTTCCTGTTCAGGCGGTGCGCGGCGTGGTGTACGCCGATAACGGCAAACCGGCCG
>OKRF01000251.1:0-236 GCA_900290315.1 Candidatus Sulfopaludibacter sp. SbA3
CCGGGCCGCGAGTGGAATCCGCCAGGGATGCTTCCAGCCATTCCACAGGTTCGTAGCGCGCGACGATCATCTGGGCAATGCGGTCTCCGGGTTGCACGGTGTAAGGTTCGCGCCCGAGGTTCAGCAGAATCACGCGCACTTCGCCGCGATATCCGGGATCGATGGTGCCGGGCGCGTTGGGAATGGTGATGGCATGCTTCAGGGCGAGGCCGCTGCGAGGGCGCACCTGCGCTTCG
>OKRF01000251.1:246-5895 GCA_900290315.1 Candidatus Sulfopaludibacter sp. SbA3
AGGGAATGGTGATGGCATGCTTCAGGGCGAGGCCGCTGCGAGGGCGCACCTGCGCTTCGCAGCCCGGGGGCACCTGGATGGTCAGCCCGGTGGGAACCATGCGAGGGACGCCTGGCTCCAGAATCACGGCTTCCACGGCGCACAGGTCCATGCCGGCGTCCTCCTCCGGGCCGTGAGCATAGGTTGGAAGCGTAGCGGCGGGATGCACCCGTTGGATTCGAATCTGCATTCCTCGTTATCATAGCGTCTTGACCTCAACCAAACGCGTGATTACGGTTGCGCCCATGCCTCCGGAGAAGAGCGCATACGCGCTGGCTCGTTACAGCCGGTCGCCGGATTCCATCCGCGATTCCATTGAATGGGTGCGGACGCACGACTCGCAGAAATTTCTGGAGAGTTTTTACTTCCAATACGGCCACGCCTCCATTGCCGACCTGGGCCACACGGTGATGTGCTTTGAAGGCATTTCGGAACTGGCGGCTACTGAAATCGAAGAAGAGCCGCTGTGGGACGGGCAGGCCAAATCGTCGCGGTATCAGGATTTTTCACGATCGGGATTCGTCACGCCGCCGGAACTATCCCCTGAGGATGCGGCCGTGTATCAGGCGGCCGGAGAGGCGCTCTTAGCGGCCTACGCCCAGGTGAACGAGCGCGCCTTTGCCTGTTTGTGCGGGCGCTTGCCGCGCCCCGCGGAGATGAAGCCGGATGCCTATCGGCGGAATCTCGCCGCGCGGGCGTTCGATGTGGCGCGCTACCTGCTGTTTTGGGGTGTCCCCACCAACGTCGGGCAGGTGAGCAGCATTCGCACGCTCGAGAAGCAGATACGCCGCTTAAAAGCGTCCGAGTTTCAGGAGCTGCGAGAGCTGGGCGACGAGATCGCACAGTCCTGTGCCGCCAATCCCGATTGCCGCTGGGACCTGAATGGCCCGGTCGAAGCCCTGGCGCCCACCCTGGCACGGCACGCCGACCTGGATGAATACACCTCGCGCTCGCGTGCCGGCCTGAAACTGTGGGCCGAGCAAAACCTGCCTGCACCCGCCGGCGGAACGGCGCCACGTGTGGACCTGGTGAAACCCGCCGACGTGCCGGCCGACATTGTCGCCACGTTGCTGTATCCCGTGACGGATCGTCCCTTCCGCGAGTTGTACGAATTGGCCCGCTCGCGGAGCGCTGCGTGGCGTGCCGAGGTAATTGATGTGGCGACGGCCTCGCGCACGCGCCGCGACGAGATTGCAGGCGGCTTTCGCGGCGGCTTGTATGCGTACGACATGGTGATCGATGTGGGCGCTTATCGCGACCTTCATCGTCACCGCCGTTGCCAGAAGTTCCGCCAGGACTACGCCGGCGCCCTGGGATATGACACCCCGCAGTTGATTGCCGACGCAGGCGCCGAGGATATCTACCAGGCCGCCATGGAGTCCGCTTTTGCCACGCGGCGGCGCCTGCCGGCGGCGGGTGCGCAGTATCTGCTGCCGTTCGGAGCGCGCTCGCGGTTCCTTTTCAAGATGGACTTCGCCGAAGCCGAGTACATCTCCCGCCTGCGGAGCGGCGTGAAGGGACACTTCAGCTATCGCGAAATCGCCTGGGAGATGAAGTGCCGGATGGACGAGGAGGAACCCGAGCTGGGGAGGCTGATTGAGGCTACGCCCCCTTGGGTGGAAGACCCGCTGCGGCGGTGAAGAGTCGGACCTTTCTTCACCGCGGAGGCGCGGAGGAAGACGCGGAGAAACCCGGACGCGAAAACCTGATTGAGCGAAACTGATTCTTGCCTTTCTCCGCGTTTTCCTCCGCGTCTCCGCGCCTCCGCGGTTAGTTAGGTCAATTCCCTGTCTTGAGTAGCGAACTCCTGATCTTTGTATTGCAGTTGATAGAGCTTCCAGTAGATGCCGCGCTGGGCCAGGAGTTGTTGGTGTGTGCCGGATTCGCGGAGTTTGGATTTGTGCATCACCAGAATGCGGTCGGCTCGCTGGATGGTGGAGAGGCGGTGAGCGATGATGACGGAGGTTCGCCCTTCTACCATGCGGCTCAGGGCGCCGCGGACGCGTAATTCGGTTTCGGTATCGACGCTGGAGGTGGCTTCATCCAGGATCAGGTAACGCGGGTCATGAGCCAGGGCACGGGCGAAGCTGATGAGCTGCTTCTGGCCCGTGGAGAGGCCGCTGCCGCGCTCACGAATGGGGTAGGCGAACCCTTCCGGCAGGCTGCGGATGAAGTCCAGCAGATTCACCTGCCCGGCGGCAGCCTCCACGCGCTCCTGCCCGATGCTCTCGGTGCCCAGCCGGATGTTGTCGGCCAGAGTTCCAGTGAACAGGTAGGGATCCTGCAGCACCACACCGAACTGCCGGCGCAGTTCCAGGGGATCCATATCGCGGATGTCGGTTCCGCCAAGGCGGATCGATCCGCGCTGGATATCATAGAAGCGCAGCAGCAGGCTGATCAGGGTAGTCTTTCCCGCCCCTGTGTGACCCACCACGGCGATGGTCTCGCCGGGGGCGATCGTGAAGGTGACGTCCTGCAGAACCCAGTCCTCGTCCTTGTAAGCGAACCAGACGTGATCGAATTCGATGGGAGCGATCGCGCCGGAAAGGGGCACGGGAGCTGCCGGCGGCAGAATGCGGGCTTCGGTATCGAGCAGTTTGAAGATGCGCTCGCTGGATGCCATGGCACCCTGAAGGATGTTGTACTTTTCGCTGAGGTCCTGAATGGGACGGAAGAAGCGCAGGCCGTATTGCAGAAATGCGGCGACCACTCCCAGGGTGAGACTGCCCGATTGCACACGGAATCCGCCATAAGTCAGGATCCCGGCCAGCGCCAGCATGGAAATGAATTCGATTACCGGGTAGAACCAGCCATACGCCGTGATGGCGTCTTTGTACGCCTCCATGTGCTGGCGGTTGACCACTTCGAATTCCTGGCTGCTGCGCCGCTCGCGATTGAAGAGCTGCAGCACAGTCATGCCGGTGATGTGCTCCTGCAGGTAGCTGTTGATCCGCGCGATGGCAATGCGGATCCGCCGGTAACTTTGCGTCACGCTGCGGCGGAAGATCACCGTCACCAGGATCACCAGGGGCATGGCCGCCAGCATGATGGAAGCCAGCAGGGGGCTGAGGAGGAACATAATGGCCACGATGAAGCCCAGCACCAGCACATCGCCGAGAATGGTCACCAATCCGGACGCAAACAGGTCGTTGAGCACGTCCACATCGGTGGTGACGCGGGTCACCAGGCGGCCCACCGGGTTGCGGTCGTAAAAGGAGAGGTCCAGGCGCTGGAGCTGTTCCATGAGCTGCTTGCGCAGGTCGAACATGGCGAGCTGGCCAGTGTACTGCATCAGGTAAGTCTGGGCGAATTCGGTAACGAACGTGCCGGCCAGAACGGCCAGGTAAAGGAGCCCGATTCGGGAAAGTCCAGCCCACGGGCCCACCGGGAGAAGGGAATCGAGAAATGTCGGGTTACCATTCGGGCGAAGGTACTTGTCGATGGCTGTTTTGGTCAAAAGCGGCCCCAGCACCTGAAATACGGATTGCGCCAGCAGGAATACCAGCGAAAGCGCCACCAGGGTCCGGTAGGGCCGCATGTAGCCCAAGAGGCGGCGCATCAGGCGGGCGTCATATGCTTTGCCAAGTACTTCTTCTTCCACTGAATTCAGTGTATTACGCCCTCAAGCGTGGCTTTGGCCAGGACGGCGCACCGTACTGTTACAGAAGCCATTTTGCCGAAGTATTGTTTCACACGTAAACTTTGTCTGTTCGATAGCGCACCGGGGTTTTCTTTTTAGTACTTACGCTGGACTGTGTAATCGTTTACTCTAATGAGGCACGNNTATTCATCGGGGACACCGGCGCTGAAGCCATTGGCGCCGAACTGGAGCGAGGTGGTTATCAAGCCTCATTCGGGCACGTGGCCGATCAGACGCAGCTTGATGACGCGCTGGCGGGCAGTTGGGATATTGCCATCAGCGACTTCGCCCTGGGGGACTTTGGCGCGCTGGAAGCGCTGCGCAGCATTCAGGAAAGAGCCGTCGACCTGCCTCTGATCGTGGTCTCCGGCAAGATCAGGGATTGCGATGTGCTCTCCGCCTTGAAGGCCGGGGCGGCGGACCACATGACGCGCAAGAACCTGATGCGGTTGAATGCCGCGGTGGAGCGGGAAATGCGGGCCGCCAAGATGCGCCGCGACCGCGTCCGCCTGGAGGAACAATTCCGCCAGGCCCAGAAGATGGAAGCGGTAGGCAGACTTGCCGGCGGCGTGGCACACGACTTCAACAATCTGCTTACGGTGATCACCGGGTACAGCGATCTGCTGCTTACCAGCCGCGACTTGAAGGAAGCGCACCGTACCGCGCTGGAAGAGATTCGCCGCTCGGCCGAACGTGGCGGCGCCCTCACGCATCAGTTGCTGGCCTTTAGCCGGCGGCAGCCCATGGTCTCGCGCACCGTGCGTCTCAACGACCTGGTCATCCAGATGGAGAAGATGCTGCGGCGGCTGATCGGCGAAGACATCGAGCTGGTCACCATTCCCGCGGCCGCGCAAGATACCGTAACGGCCGACCCCGGGCGCATGGAACAGGTGATCATGAACCTGGTGGTGAACGCCCGCGACGCCATGCCCAACGGCGGAAAGCTGACCATCGAGACGGGGACCATTCACCTCAACGAGAACTTCTCTGCCAAGCACATCGGCGTGCCGGCCGGTCCGCACGTCACCATCTCGATCAGCGATACCGGCATTGGCATGGATGAAGAGACGCAGAGCCACCTCTTCGAACCGTTCTTCACCACCAAAGGTCCCGGACGCGGCACGGGACTGGGGCTGGCGACGGCTTACGGCATTGTCCGGCAGAGCGGCGGCGCGATCGGCATGTTCAGCGAACTCGGCACCGGCACTACGGCCCGTATCTACCTGCCCCTGGTGGAAGACCAAACCGCGGCGGCTTCCGAGCGGGCGCAGGCTCATCCGGAGTTGGATGGGGTCGAAACCATCCTGCTGGTGGAAGACGAGGCGCGCGTCCGCAAGCTGATTGTGGATGTGCTCACGGGGCGTGGATACCGCGTGATGGAGGCTACGCGCGGGGAGGAGGCGATTCGCCTCTGCAAGCAGCACCGGGGCAAGATCGATTTGGCGGTGGTGGACGTGGTGATGCCGGAAATGAGCGGGCCCGGCGTGGTGAAGCAGATCGCGCTGGTGTGTCCCGATGCCCGCGTATTATACATTTCCGGATACACCGATGAAGCGATTGTGCACCATGGCATTCCTCAATCGGGCGCGGCCTTCCTGCAAAAGCCTTTCATGCCGAATGCACTGGCGCGCAAAGTCAGGGAAGTGTTGGATACGCGGAGCAATTCGGCCGGGGAGTAGGTGGCCGGTGCCATCGCCGCGCATCATGGGGGATGATTCGGTGAGAGTCGCCTCATGAGCCGATGCTTCATCCAGCCCGATGATACGGGGCAGGAAACGACGTATCGGGATTCCGTGAAAGGGTAAACGGTGACCGTCGGCGCATGAGGCGATGCCTCAACTCGGGGGATGAAAATGGTGGGGAAAGGCGTCGGCATTTCGCGAAGGGGCAAACACGAGCCAGGCACGAAGATTCGCCAAAACGCGGCGAATGTCGAGCCTGGCACGGGTTTGCGGCGGACACGCGGCTCG
>OKRF01000402.1:0-1430 GCA_900290315.1 Candidatus Sulfopaludibacter sp. SbA3
GGGAATAAAGCCAGCGCCGATCCCCTGGATTTTATGCGGCCCCGGTTTCATCGGCAGGCCGGCCAGATGCTGCGTAATCACCGCACTATTGACCGGCTCCACTCCTACGGAGAGAATCTTCTTGCCCTGGACTTTCTTGATGTAACGGGACACTCCGCTGATGGTGCCGCCGGTGCCGATGCCCGAAACCAGCACGTCAATCGAGCCTTCGGTGTCTTCCCAGATTTCTGGTCCCGTGGTGCGCACGTGAATCTCGGGGTTGGCTGGGTTCTTGAACTGCTGCAGCAGCACGAATCGCTTGGGGTCCGACGCGACAATCTCTTCGGCTTTGGCGATGGAGCCCGCCATCCCCAGCGAGCCTTCCGTGAGTACCAGGTTCGCTCCCAGGGCCTTGAGCACCTTGCGCCGCTCCAGCGACATGGTTTCCGGCATTGTGAGGGTGATGGGGTAACCGCGGGCCGCCGCCACGAACGCCAGAGCGATTCCTGTGTTCCCGCTGGTGGGCTCAATCAACGCTTTGCCGGGCTTGAGGATGCCTCTCTTTTCGGCGTCCCATACCATGGAGGCGCCAATGCGGCACTTCACCGAGTAGGCCGGATTGCGGCCTTCGATTTTGGCCAGAATGGCGGCCTTGGCGCCGTCAGTTACCCGGTTCAACCGCACCAGCGGAGTGCGTCCGATGCTGAACGAATTGTCGTCGTAAACTCTCAACTCAGATCTCCCAGTTCAATACATACCGATTCTGCTTGTCAGTCCAGGCGCGGAGCAGATCCGCGAAGGTAGTCTTGTCGATCACCTCGGAAACCGCGCGGTCCACCCGCTGCCACATGTCGGAGAATGCGGTATCGCCCTTCTTGCGCGGCCGTCCCTTGCTCTGCTGCGGGCCTTCCACAAAGCGCAGCACCTCTCCTACCGTAATGGATTCTGCCGCCCGCGCCAGCAGGTACCCACCTTCAGCGCCGCGGCGCGATTCCACAAAGCCGCCCTGCTTCAGACCCGCCAGAATTAACTCCAGGAACTTCTGAGGGATCTTCTGACGCCGCGCGATGTCCGCAATTCTCACCGGATCGCCGGCCGGCTGCGAGGCCAGGTCAAAAATCGCCTGTAGCGCGTATTCGCCTTTAACGGAAATGTTCATTGGGGTGGATGGAACAATCACCTGTATCCCAGTAGAGATTGTACAACGTATAACAACACCTCCGATTCTCCCAAACCCTGCGAAGATTCTCGCGAGCCTGGTAGCGCCGCCGATCTAGTCGACGGTTCCTGTGGGACAGACGATCGTTTTGTGTCGTCTGTTTTTTGGGGCCTGCGGCCCGCGGAATTTCATCAAAAACCGGCGGCGTTACCCAGTCACTCGACCGGTTTTTCGACCCTGTTGGGGCGCCCGCACGCGGGCCACGACAAGTATGAAAATGGGCGAGATTTTC
>OKRF01000402.1:1440-8681 GCA_900290315.1 Candidatus Sulfopaludibacter sp. SbA3
AGACCATGGCTGGAAAACGCGTCGGGATTTTCGAGGGTGTCTTCCGGCGTTCACGAAAGGGAGAAAATCGGTCAGCCTGATGTGCGCGATTTAATTGATGATGCCATATACAATAAATAACGCGGATCAGGCTGAGCGATTTTCGGGCCAACCGGAGTTGCGAGTGAAGTCCGAGAAGTGGCAGCAGTTGACTGGTGTGGTATCCAGCGAAATGGCCGCCGCCGAATTCGAATCGTTGGGGATGACCCGCCGGGAGGCGAGGCGGTTGGTGCGCCGCAGGCTGGGCGGACGCGCCAGCCACCGCCGGGCCGCACTGCGCGAACTCCGTGCCGATTTCCGGGCGCTGTTCGATCTGCTTCCCCGCCACCGCATCCGGAAGAGTCCGATCCTCGTGCCCACCGTGATAGCAGCCGCCATTGTCCTGATGTTGGCGTTCAACCCGCAGCGGCGGCAAGCCATCGAGAGCCTTCGCGGAATTCTGCCGTTCCTCGCACCGGCGAACGTCGCCAGGTGGATCCCCTTGACGCCACGGGGCGTGGTTCCCACGGGATTCGCCTCCGCGACGCTGTGGTCTTTCGCGCTAGTCGCGATCGCCCGCATGGCCTCCACGCCCGCGTTGCGCGCGCACTGGCGGTTGTCGGTCTTTGGCGGAATCACCCTCCTGATGCTCATCGCCTTCGGCGCCGTTTTCTGGGCGACCACACTGCAGGTTCTGCTGGCGAATCAGTGGACGAACGGCCGTGGACAAGGAATGGCGCTGCTCGCTTTCCTATTCTGCTACGTGGCTTGGGCCTTCCATTCCTTGCGGTTTTGGTTTGGCGACTTGCAGCGCCGCTGCCCCGTTTGCCTGCGACAGCTTGGCATGCCTGAAGTGCGCGGGAACGCCCACGACGTGTTGCTTGCTCCCCTGGAAACCGAGACCGTTTGCCTACACGGACACGGTCTGAATCTGGAGAGCCACTGGGGGCGCGTTTTTGCGCCCGACGATCTCCGATTCTAAAAGCGACACAAAAAGAAAAGCGCGCCGGACACCCGTTTGGGGCCGGCGCGCTGCTTTCTTACCGATGATTAGAAGCTCAACCGGATCGACATATCGAGACGGCGATTGTTGGCTGTACCGCCACCACCGCGCCCGCCGAATCCGCCGCCGCCGAAGCCGGTGTTGACGCTGGTCGGTTCGCCGAACTGCGGCGAAGTCAGCGTGCCTACGTATCCCCCGGGATTCAGGTGATTCAGCACGTTCGTAACGTTCACACCGACCGTCATGTTGAAACGGCGGTCTGTGGTTTCGCCGCCGCCCATGCCGCCGCGCCCACCACCGCCGCCACCGCCCATGCGCATACCGCCGCCACCGCCACCACCACCGCCGCGGCCGCCACCGCCTCCTCCGCCACCGGGGCCACCGCCGCCGCGCATACCACCGCCTCCACCTCACCGCCGCCGCGCATACCACCGCCTCCACCTCCGGGACCGCCGCCGCCAGGTCCGCCGCCGCCAGGTCCGCCACCGAAACCGCCGCCACCCATGTCGCCGCCCGCAGTAGCCGCATTGGCTCCGCGCCTCGGACCGAAACCAAACACCCGGTACAGGCGCATATTCACGGACACAACGCCGGGTTGAGTCAGATAGTTTCGAGGCACCGCGTTGGATGTTGCGTAGTTCTGAGCGGCCGAAGCGCCGAGGTTGGTATTGAAGCACCCGTAGGCCGACTGGCAGATGATGTTCGATCCCGGTCCTGATGCCAGGAACGGGCGGGCATTTCCGTTATCGCCAAAAAGATCTTCACCCAGCAGAACGTCGTACGGTGAGCCGGATCGCAAGCTGATGAACGGAGCCAGGCGGATGCCCACCGGGCCAATCACCGAACCCGTCAATTGGAAGTTGTGCCGTTGATCGAAATTGGAGCGGCCGTAGTCCACGGCGAAGTCGTACGGGTCGGTCGGCGAGCCAGGCAGGTCGTGCGCATAAGTAAGGGAGTAGTTACCGAACAGAGACACTCTCCGGCTGAACCGCGTATTAAAAGTAGCCATCAGGATCCTCTGCCGGAAGACGCCGCCGCTCTCGTACTCGTTGATGTGGCCCGCATTGTACCCGTAAGGGAACAGGCCGTTGGTCGCGCTGAGCGGCTGCAGCGGGTTGAATGTCCCGGGCAGAGGAGTGTTGATCGGTACGGTCTGCGGCATGTGGTTGGAGCGGTTGTCGGTGTACGTCATCGATACAACCGTGTTGTGCGGCAACTGGCGCTCCACGCCAATGGCGCTTTGCAAGCTGTACTCCGCTCTTAGCTTCGGATCTACCACCTGGGTCAGGTTCTGCCCGGGAGTCAGTGTGGAAAGCGCCGGGATGTTGGGGTAGAAGGTGGGATTGTATACCGTGTACTGCACCTGGGAATGCCCGTTATTCAGCGCTGCCTGTTCGAACATGCCGTAGCTGATGCGGTCATAGAAGATGCCGAAGCCGCCGCGGAATAGTTCTTGGGATTGCCGGGCGCCCATGCCACGCCGAGGCGGGGAGCGATGTTTTTGTAATCGCTCACCAGAGTCTGGACTTCATATCGCAACCCGAGACTCAAGGTTAAGTTAGGCTTCACACGCCAGTCGTCCTGCACGAACGGTGCGGCATCAAACCGTGTCATGCTGATATAAGACTGTCCCCCTTGAATGCTGAAACGAGACGGGCCGCGGCCTAACGCCTCGATCTGCGTCTGCGACAGGCCGGCCTGCATGAGTTGCAGGGTCTGTACGTAGGATTGCAGTGAGGTGAGGAACGATTCTACCGGGTTTCCGTTGGCATCCAGCACAATCTGGTTGGTGGGCCCGAGTACCGGTGCGGTGCCGCCCAGGAAGGTGAAGCTGCCGTTGAATCCTTGCGGCTGGCTGCTCTGGTCGGCCTCGCGGCGTACACGAACCCCGAAACGGAGTGTGTGGGCCGAATGTGCCACCGACGAGACGTTGGTCAATTCGAAGTGGCGCGAATTATCGTGTGTTCCACCGAGGCCATTGCCTCCCGTTGTGAAGGCGCCGGCGACATTGATACTGGGAATCTGATTTCCCGCGTCACTGCTGTAGCTGCGCGTGAATTGGAACCGAGTCTCGTTGACTACCTTGGGATTCAGAATCGATGTTTCGGTGATCATCACGTTCTGATTGTTACCCGAGGTGTTGTAAGCCAGATTGGAGTACGGTGGCGGCAGGCTCTTGCCGCCCAATCCCGAATTGGTGTTGGAGTTGGTCCGCTCTTCAAAACGCACAGTTAAGGTGCTATTGGTGCTCAACTGGTAGTCAACGCGCGGTGAAAAACTCCGCATAGTGTTCGGCGTCACAATCGACGTGGTAATCGGGCTGACCGCGAACGTCGTGGGATCCACCAGAAACGCATTGGTGATGGCGTTGTTCTGCACATCCCGCTCGTTGAAGTTGAAGTTGAATGACGCCCGGTGACTCAAGGGACCGCCCACACTGCCGTCGAAGTTGTGCACCGAGTAGTTCGGCTTGTTGCTGGCGAACGGATTGCGCGAGTCCAGCGCGGAATCCGTATCGTTGAACGACAGCGTGCCGCGGAACTTGTCAAAGCCGGGCTTGGTCAGAATCTCGATGCGGCCGAATCCCAACCGGTCGTACTCCGCGGAGAAGGGATTCTGGTTGATGCGAATTTCGCGGATGGATTCTTTGGGAGGAAGCTGGCCGCCGGTAAAGCCGTCGATGTAGATCTGGCCTCCGTTCGGCCCGGCGCCCGGGCCGGCCAGAGCCTGCAGGGCGTCTGAGAGGTCGTCCGGGTCGTCCGGCAACGCCATCAGATCTTCGCCCTTGATCACCAGGGCGGTGGCGTTGTTGTCCGGTTCCACGCTGATGGTGGTGCCGGCATGCTCTGCCACGGTGACTTCCTGCTTTTCCGCGCTCACCGCCAGTTGGACAGGCACTTGCACCGTCCCGCCACCGGTTACCGTCACCGGTTTGGAGAAGGGAGCGAACCCCGGAAACGTCACGCTGACAGTGTATTGGCCCGGCGGGATACCGACAAACGTATAGCTGCCGTCGGATTGACTTTGAGCTGTCTTGGTGGTTCCGTTACCGACGAGCGAAACCGACGCCGCCGGAATCACAGCGCCCGAATCATCCGACAGCGTGCCCTTCACGGTGCCAACAGTCTGTTGGGCGAGCGCGCTGGATCCTATCAGGGCGGCTGCCAAAAGCAAGAACCAAATCCTTCGCAAGTTGAACATACTTCCTCTGTTTGTGATCTCCACTACGAACCTTTCGCCTTTAAATCCGGGAACTGCTGTACTAGTTGCCTTCGCCGCCACCGCCGCCGCCGCCCAGGTTCCAGCCGCTCATGATGTCGCGAACCGCGGTGGGGGATGCGGTAAGGAGTGGTTCTACGCCGGCCAGAAGCATGATGGCCGTAACCTTAGTAGGGTCGCTTCCCATTGTCGTGGACACCATGACGGCGTCACCCGTTTTCAAATCTGTCAAATGAACGGCCGGTAGACGATCCAGCATCTGGCCGATATCGCCGCCGCGTCCGCCGCCCGGTCCACCCGGCCCCCGGCCGCCAGGTCCAGCCTGACCATCGGGGCGCGGGAATCCGGACCTTCCGCCACCGGCACTGGCACCGCCGCCGCCGGGTCCCCGTCCGCCGGGTCCGCCGTCCGCCTGGGCGCCGGGCGCATAACGCCGTGCCAACATGGCGGCCATCTGCGGCTCCAGTTTCTTCATCGTCGAATCGGCATCCACGCGGACCATGAGCGATTTCTTGGTGGCCAGATCTTTCACCTTCATCTCGCCCGATGCAGGGTCGATGGATTCAATGGTGGCCGCAAGCTGCCGGAACGTACCGGCGACAATCCTCTCCGCTTTGACGCTGGCGCCGTCGGCGCTCTTATCGCCCAGTACGCGCACCTGGTCGCCAACCTTGATCTCGGCGAAGGTGCTCGGCTTGGCATCGGCAAATTTGGCCGAGTCCAGCGAATAGCGGTGGTACTCCGTCTTATCGCTGGGCTGGACCGAGACTTCGCGCGACCCAACCTTAATAGTGACGGTCTTGGTGGTGGGATCGATGCCGGTCACCGTCCCCGTGGTCCCCCGCTTTTGCCAGTCCTCTTCTTCCTTCTTCTTGACCTCAGCCACGTCGCCCTTCGTCATGATAATGATCGTCCGGGCATCCATCGACTTTTGGTCGGTGGATACTTGCCCGCTGGCGATCAGGCGATCACCCGCGCCGACATCGGCGAGCGTGATGGCGACGGCCTTCTTCTGGTCGGTTTCCCCGGGAGGCATGCGGCGCAGGAAGCTGCGGTCCGTGGTGTTCAGCGTGATCGCTTCACCCTTATCGGTCTTGACAGAGATCTGCTTGGCGGACGCATTCACCGCAGTCACCGTTCCGGCGACGCGCCCAGCCGGCGCTGGCGCCGGGGTTTGCGGCCACACAGGCGTGAAAGGCGCCAAAACGAGTAAACTAATGACCGAAAAGGACTTCAAAAAACGCACCGGTTGTTGCATGATCTCAAAATCAAGGGGCGTTGAGCCGGTGCGTAAGGTTACACCTGTAGTGGCAATAGGATAGGAGGAAAAGAGGGGTTAAAAACTGGGAACCCTGAAGGGAAATCCTACCGGCAAAAAACGGTTAGCATGCCGGCGGAGGGGAACTCTGCTGGCCTGCCGCGTAGGTTGAAGGGCACTACGCGGCTGCCAGCAACAACACAGCCGGAAACGCTACTAGAGCGATCCGCCCTTTTTTTCGGTGGTCTCGTCCTTCTTCTTCTTGTTCGGCTTCTTTTTGCCCTTCGAGGTGTCGTCCTTCTTGGGGGTGTCCTGGGCAAAGCTCACGGCCACAGTCGCGGTCATGAACGACAGGGCGAGCATCAGCGTCATCAGTTTCTTCATAGTTGCGGTTCTCCTTTGGATTTGAACGAACATTTCGGAACTTGTTTCGTCTGGGGCTATCATAACCAACTGCACATGAACTGTCGCTTAATCCCCAATTAAAATCGCTTCATTTCCCGCTTTGTGACGGATCCGTTTCTCTCGCTAATGCATAGTAACTATATTACATTCAATGCCTTAGCAGAGTTGCAGCGAGCGGCGATTTTGCTTTTTCAATGGTGATGGCGCACCCGAAAATGATGTCGGCCGATTTCCCGTTCACAACGTTTGAGCACTTTGTTGCCGTTCGCTATCCGTCTTATTTCCATTCAGTTGGGGGAAATGGGCGGGTCGTGCAGGGCCGATTTCGGCATGCTCGCCTGTTATCGTGGAATCGGAATGAAGAAGCCGGATATCGCAAAACGGATGGCGCGGCAAGCGGGAGTGAGCCCGGGGGAGGCGGCGGACCGCCTGGATCGCGTAGTCCGCGATATCCTCTCCAACTTGCGCAAGGGAAAGGAAACGGCATGGCCGGGATTGGGTCGCTTCACCCCCGGCCCTGATGGCCAGGTGGCTTTCCAGCGCGAACCAGGAGGACGTCATGGGTGACCTCTCGCCGGCGCAGCAGTTGGCGCAAGTGGTGGTCCGCGGGCTGGAGGAGGGAAAGACCATCGAAATCGACGGCCTGGGCATTTTTTATCCCGATCCGGTGTGCGGCTTCCGTTTCGAGCCGCGCACTCTCCCCCAGGTATTCATCGCATATGTAAAGGAGGACGAAGGCAAGGCCCAAATGCTCTACGATGCATTGGAGGCCGCGGGCTTCAGTCCCTGGATGGATGTGCGGAAACTACTGCCGGGACAGATCTGGCCTCGCGCCATTGATACGGCCATCGAGACATCGGACTTTTTTGTGCCCTGTTTTTCGAGCAACTCTGTGAGCAAGTGGGGTGGTTTTCAAGCCGAGATCCGCTACGCCCTGGATTGCGCCCGCCGGGTGCCTCTGGAGGAGATCTTCATCGTGCCCCTGCGTCTGGACGCCTGCCGCGTGCCGCGCCCCATCCAAAGGGAGTTGCAATATGTCGATCTGTTCCCGGACCCGTCAGCGGGTCTGCGCCAACTGGTGGCGACGATGCATCGCGAACTGAAGCGCCGCCGCCGCGCCGCCTGGCGCACGCCGTAAGGCTCGCCGCGCCTGCCGGGCCAAAAATGCTTTGCAGAAAGCAAATCTCTCGCGTGCCGCGCGTCCATACGGAGAGGAACTGCGGTTTCTCAGTCACCGGCATTGTTGTCAGTCGGCTCATAAGGCGAAGCGCCACCCGGTGGGATGAAAATGAGGGGCCGGGGGTCAGGGGCCGGGGGCCGGGGTTTTGTGGCTCGCTT
>OKRF01000389.1:0-345 GCA_900290315.1 Candidatus Sulfopaludibacter sp. SbA3
GGGCACTCTGTTCGTGCAGGATACGTTTCGGCTCTCGGACAAGGTGAGCATCCTCTACGGCGTGAGCTGGGCCATCACACCGCCCACTGCCAGCGGATCGCTGGTACCGACAGTGTCGGGCCTGTGGGATGGCAGCCAATGGCAGAACGCCTATTCCGGCAACATCAATGATGCGGGTCCGTGGCCGATGCGCTATGGCCAGGTGGCACCGCGATTCGGACTGGCATACCGTCTTCCAGTGGCGGGGCTGCTGCTGCGGGCGGGGGCAGGCAGGTTCTACGATACATCGCTCGGAAGCGCGGTGGACCCGATCAACGGTGCGCCGTTCAACAGTTGGCTCCTGGC
>OKRF01000389.1:355-1200 GCA_900290315.1 Candidatus Sulfopaludibacter sp. SbA3
GATGGCCACCCTGACGGGCGATTCTTCCAACTACCAGGCGCTGCAGACGCGCTACAGCGGCTCCCTCTTGCGCAACCTCTACGGGTCTATTTCGTACACCTGGGCCCATTCCCTCGATGACGGGTCGCAGGATTCTTCGGTGTTTCTGATCCACCCGGGATACCGCGTGAGCGAATCGTGGGGATCTTCCAGTTTCGACGTGCGGCAAGCTTTGACGGCGGCTATACAGTATCGCATTCCGCAATCGGCCCGCATTCCAGCGTGGCTGGGCGGCTGGAATGTCAGCGGGACGCTGCGCGCGCGCACCGGCTTTCCCATCGATGTGCTGACCAACGATCAGCCGCTAGGTCAGGGGTTCGACAACGTGGGGCGTCCGGATCGAATTCTGGGAGTGCCGGTGTGGCTCGCCGATTCGTCGGTGCCGGGGCACCGGCGGCTGAATCCCGCCGCGTTCCGCGTCGCCGATTCGGGGCTGACCGGGACGCTGGGGCGGAACTCGATCGCGGGCAACGGACTGGTGCAACTGGACGCCAGCCTGCGGCGGGAAATCCGGCTGCCGCTGGGGATCTCGGCGGAGATCGGGCTGAATGTATTTAACGTGTTCAATCATCCGGCTTTCGCCGATCCGGTGGCGTTCCTGTCGAGCCCCTGGTTCGGCCAATCCACCTCCATGCAGAATCTCATGCTGGGGTCGGGCTCGCCGAACACAGGCTTGCCGCCCCTGTTCCAGACTGGAGGCGCGCGCAGCGCCGAATTCACATTTCGCATTTCGTTTTAGACCTCTCTCTCGAAAATGCCCGCATAGCCCGAAGAAGACAGACGACAAAAAACGATCGTCTGTCCCA
>OKRF01000389.1:1210-14922 GCA_900290315.1 Candidatus Sulfopaludibacter sp. SbA3
AAAATGCCCG
Source organism: Candidatus Sulfopaludibacter sp. SbA3 (assembly GCA_900290315.1). Classification (GTDB taxonomy): domain Bacteria; phylum Acidobacteriota; class Terriglobia; order Bryobacterales; family Bryobacteraceae; genus Sulfopaludibacter. The sequence continues at coordinate 1,221 of OKRF01000389.1, forward strand.
CATAGCCCGAAGAAGACAGACGACAAAAAACGATCGTCTGTCCCACGGGGCTACCGAATTCTCATCCGGGCGGGTGAGGCACCGCCTCATGAGCCGACTCTCTCGAAAATGCGAACGACGTATGCGCCGCACTTGGCGGTAGTATTATGCGAACCGCGGTAGTCTTGCACTGCGAAACGCCATGCGGCCTCATTTATCACATAGCAGCCTGCTTCAATCCCGCCGGATATCTCTTAACTTCCTGTTACTAGGCGAGATCCACTCCCGAACCGGACCTCTCATTCGTTGTTATGTGCAAAACAGATCGTGTTTTCTGAAATCTCCTTCCTTTCACGGCCGGATTGCAGTTGAATAAGTGCTGGTGGGATTTGCCGTTGGAACTCGGGGGCTTGTGACATACGTGGGTCTGTAATCGCTGGATCGAGCCACGTTCGCCACGCGTTTGTTTGGCGATCACTCTCCTGCCGTCCCTAAACCCGCGCCGTGTGGGCCGGGGTTTGCCTGAGGAGGCTCCATGCATCGTTCGCATCGTGCACTGAATCGCGTCGTACTCTGTTGCATCGCGCTGCTACTGGCCGGAATGAACTCTTTCGCGCAGGAATCGCGCGGTAGCATCACGGGCAAGGTGATCGACCCACTGAACGCAGTGGTTCCCGCTGCCAAAGTGACCGTGACCAATGTAGGAACCAACGTCTCCAACACCGTGACAGCCAATTCAACCGGATATTGGGAAGTGAATTTCCTGATTCCCGGAGAATACTCCGTGACCGCCGAGTCGGCCGGCTTCAAAACGCTAAAGCGCACCGGCATCACTCTGAACACGGGTGACCGCCTGGCAGTCGACCTGAAGCTCGAAATCGGCGAGTCCAGTGTGGCCATCAATGTGACCGCCGATGCGCCGCTGCTGAACACCACCACCGCCGCCACCGGCCGCGTGCTCAACACTCAGGACATGGCGCAGTTGCCCTACACCAACATGAACCCGTTCGCCCTGCAGGCCATGGCCGCCGGCATGATCTTCACCGGCAGCCTGCAACCGGACAACAATCGGGCATTGGACCACGCAGCCACCGCCAATTACGATTCCGGCGGGCTCGGCGTCGGCACCAACGAGTTCCTGCTGGATGGCAACCCCGTGACCGGAACCAACGGCGGCCGCGCTGGCTATGTGCCGAGCTCCGAAGCGGTGGACGAGGTGCGCATCGAGACGTCGCCGTTCGATGCCTCCATGGGCCACGCCATCGGCTCCTACATCAGTGCCACCACGAAATCCGGCAGTAATGAGTTGCACGGCGCGGGCTTCTGGCAATTCCAGCAGTTCCGTTGGAATGCCACCCCGCATTATACCCGTCTGGCATATGAATCCGGCCTCGCCAATGGCACTGTCGCACCGGGCACTCCTGAGCAGGCATCCGGCCGCGTCAGCACGCCCGGTTTCGGTGTGGGCGGCCCGGTCTACATTCCCAAAGTCCTCAACGGGAAGAACCGGTTTTTCTTCTACGTCTCCTACAGTCACCTCACCAGCCTCGCCCCGCCCGTGGCCACACCCATCTATAGCGTGCCCACCGCGGCTGAAAGGAATGGCGACTTCTCCGCGCTACTGGTCGGGACCACGAATCCCTCGCAATACATCGTCTATGACCCGCGCTCGGGCGTGCTCGTGAGCAGTCATGTAACTCGCACACCGTTCCCCGGCAATATCATTCCCGCCTCCATGCTGACTAACCCCATCACCAAGTTCTACAACCAGCTTTACCCCTTGCCCAATAACCCGGCGGGCCTGGTGCAGCCGGATGGCACCCAGAATTTCTACGACGGCAGCCAGGGCAACAACGACTGGTTCCCCGATTTCGTCAACCGCTACGACGTAGTGATCAGCCAGCGCCAGCGCCTCAGCGGCAAGTGGTATTACAACCACCGCTTCTCCGATCAATACGACTGGGCGCATTCCACGCCTCTCAAGAGTGTGGAGTCGAACGGCCTTTATCGCCCCACGCGCGGCGGCAGCCTCGACTACCTGTTCACCCTCAACGCCACTAACGTGCTGGATCTCACCGCCAGCGTTTCGCAGTACGCCGAGGGCGATAAGAAACCGATCGACTACCAATACAACGCGGCCGCCGTCGGACTGCCCACCTACATCGATCAGAAAGCCACGATTTCCGGTCAGGATGTTCTGCCGTGGATCAATATCGCGGGCATGGCCAACGCCGCTTCCACCAGTTTCGTCGGAGCCCCGGGCCTGAACCAACGCGGCACAACCGAACAGTTGGCCGCCAAGATGACCACCATCAAGGGCAACCACACTCTGAAGTACGGCGTGGAGATCCGCCGCTATCAGTACGGATCGGTCAACCCGCTGGGCAATTCTACCGGGTATTACCAATTCAGCAATAATTACGACAAGCAGGCGGACAACACCGCGAGCACTGCCACCACCACCACCGGCTTGGGTTACGCCGCGTACCTGATGGGCCTGCCCAATTCGGTCACCCTGGATAGCAACGATACCGGCTTCTGGAGTACGCCCCACCAATCGGCATACGTCCAGGACGATTTCCGAATCACTTCGCGGCTGCGTATGGGATTCGGCCTGCGCTGGGAGCATGAAGCCGGCACCACCGAGCGATTCGATCGCGGCCTGGAAGGCATGTACGATTTTAGTTACATCCCGCCGTATGCGTCGGCCGTACAGAATGCCTACGCGAGCCTGCTGAGCAATCCGGCGAATGCCAACAACTCCGCCGTGCAAGCCCTGGCGGCCGGCATGCCCGCCAGCCAGTTCACTGTGGCCGGCGGCGTGACCTATCTCGGCCAGAAGTATAGTAACTACACCTCGGGAACCAATCGGGTATTCCCGAACGTCAGCCTGGTTTACCAACTGACGCCTAAGACCGTGCTGCGCGCCGGCACCGGCTGGTTTGGCGACAACTTCAACGCTCTGGCCGCCACCAGCACACGAACCCCCCAAAACGGATACAGCCAGACTACGTCGACGATTATTACTTCCGACAACGGACTGACTTACTGCTGCGGAGTGGGCGCCGCTTCCAACATGGGCGCCACCAACATCATGCAGAATCCGTTCCCGGTCCTGGCCAGCGGGTCGCGCTGGGTGACGCCATACGGCAACTCGCTCGGTTCCGGCATTCTGGACGGGCAAGGTTTCACTTACTACCCACGCAGCTACGCACCGGCCACGGAACAGCGGTATTCGCTCGCCATCCAGCGGCAGGTCTTCAACAACGACATGATCGAAGTCTCATATAACGGCGGCTATGCGTCGGTGCCGTTTACGCGCAGCCTCAGCACGCTTCCAGGGCAGTACTATAACTTCTTTGACACCCGCAGTTCCACGGTCGACACCGCCATGCAGGCAACCGTGCCAAATCCGTTCCTCTCCGCGCTGCCGGCCATTCAAAGCTCCAACCCCACCCTGTACAACTACCTGAGCAACGTCGGCATCTTCACGGGGACCACTCTGCAGGTGCAGCAACTGCTGCGTGCCTATCCCAATGCGGGATTCGGACTGAGTGAGACCAACGCCCAGCGCGGCAAAGATGTCGATAACGAGATCCGCCTGGTGTACCACCGCCGCTTATGGAAAGGTGTGCAGTCGGATGTGCAGTATGCCCATATGTGGGGCCGCCAGCAGTGGCTGGCCAACGCCTTCGATCAGACGCCGGAATGGCAGTTGAATTCCAATATCCGGCCCAACCGCCTGGTGTGGAGTACTGTGGCGGAGTTGCCATTCGGCAAGGGCAAAGCCTGGTTGAACAACGGTGTGCTCAATCAAATCGCCGGCGGATGGCAATTGAGCTGGATCTACACCTACCAGACCGGAGCGCTCATCAGTATGGGCAACCTGTACTACTACGGCAGCGTCGATCAGATCGTACAGGCGCTGAACCACGATCAGGTCCATGGGCAGAACATCAATATGTGGTACGACCCGGCTGCCGTCTGGACCACAAACTCCGCACCGCCCGCCAGCTTTGTGGGATTCGAAGGCCGATCCGCGGCCCAGCCGAATACTTACCAGGCACGCATCTTCCCACAGTACATCGACGCCCTGCGCAGCGATGGCATTCGCAACTGGGACGCCAAGATACTCCGCAAATTCACCATCTACGAACGGCTGGCCCTGGTGCTGTCAGTGGATTTCCTGAACGTGACGAATCACACCCAGTTCGGCGCGCCGAACATGACCGTGACCAGCTCCGCATTCGGATCGCTCTCCAGCCAGGTCAACTCGGGGCGCATCCTGCAGTTCAACACGAGGATTGTGTTCTAGCCGTGGCAAACCCGTGCCGCCCTCGAAAATCGCCCCCAATCGCCCGGCGATCACCTCGGCAACCGAAACACAGGGAATGGCAGCCGTTTGAAAGCCTCAGCGATGAATGAAATGACATGCCGTTCGACGGCCGACAAACGCAACGGCCAGATCGCCGGCGCAATCTGGATTTCCAAGGCCGTACCACCGCTGAACACCAGCCGAAATGGCGCGGTTTTGGCCGCGGTGATGGCGGCAAGCGCCTTGACGCCGTAACGCCAGCGGTCTCGCCGCCGGTTGTGTTGGCGGACCGGCGACAAGATCGCCGGCGTTACCACTAGCGGCCCGCGGAAACCAGGTGGGCGGAAATCTGGCGGCCCAGCGCGATGGTGTTGGCCGGCTCGTGCTTGGCCAGCCGGCGGATAATCGCCATCTGCGTGCGCAGCATGTCGCCCTCGGCCACTGCGGCGATCACCTTGCGCGCGGATTGCTCGATGGTCTGGGACGCTTTGGCGGCATAATACCGCGTCATCGCGATGGCATGCTGCGCGGCCGATTCGCCACGAGCGCGAATCAGCTTTTCGGTCCGCAGGATGGCCGATTCCAGGGCGTACACTTCGGCGATGCAATCCGCCAAAGCCCCCATCACTTCCTGCTGGTCGGCCAGGCCCATCATGTACTTTTGCGAGGCCGCCCGGGCGGCGAAGAGTCCCAGCTTCCTTCCGTTGGCCAGCAGATGGTGCTCAGCGGCCAGCGGCCCTTCGCGATCTTCGGGGACGCCCGGCCCGGACATCACTTCATCCATGAGTTGCTTGATGGCCTGCAACAGCGGCAGTTGCCCCTGCATGGCACGCTTCATGAGCCACCCGGTTATGATCAGCCGGTTGATCTCATTGGTGCCTTCGAAGATGCGGTTGATGCGCGAATCGCGGTAGGCCCGCTCGGCCGGGTATTCCTCCACGTAGCCGTATCCGGCATAGATCTGCACCACGTGATCCACCACCAGGTCCAGCATTTCCGATCCCCACACTTTGAGGATGGAGCACTCCACGGCGTACTCTTCGATGCGCTTCTGAATCTCGCGCGAGGCGCCCTCGGCGTGCGTATCCACATCGGCGAGAGCGGCATCGATCATGCCGATGGTACGGTAGACCATGGCCTCGCCCACATAGATACCGGCGGCGGACTCGGCCAGCTTCTCCTGAATCAGCCCGAATTCGCAGATGGATTTGCCGAAGGCCTTGCGCTCTTTGGAATACCCGATGGCATCCTGCAAACTGTTGCGCGCGCCGCCCACGCAGGCCGCTCCCAGCTTGAAACGGCCGATGTTCAGGATGTTGAACGCGATGTGATGGCCTTTGCCGACCTCGCCCAGCAGGTTCTCCACCGGGACCTGGCAATCGGCCAGAATCAGCGGGCAGGTGGAAGAGCCGCGAATGCCCAGCTTGTGCTCTTCGGGCCCCACCGAAAAACCAGGCGTGCCGCGTTCGATGAGGAAGGCTGAGAATTTCTCGCCATCCACCTTGGCGAACACCGTGAACAGGTCGGCGAAACCGCTGTTGGTGATCCACATCTTCTCGCCGTTCAGCACGTAGTGCTGGCCGTCCGCGCTCAGCACCGCGCGGGTGCGGCAATTCATGGCATCGCTGGCGGAGGAAGATTCCGAGAGGGCATAGGCGCCGATCCATTCGCCCGTGGCCAGTTTGGGAAGGCACTTGCGCTTCTGTGCTTCGGTGCCGTACCACACGATGGGCAGCGTCCCGATGCCCACGTGCGCGCTGAACGCTACCGAGAAACTGGCCAGTTTGCTGATGGATTCGGCCACCAGCGCGGAGGTGACCTTATCCATCTCCAGGCCGCCGTACTCTTCGGGCACGTCGACGCCCATGAGGCCGAGCTCGCCGGCCTTGCGCAAGAGCGCCCGGGTCACGGTGAAGTTCTTGGCTTCGATGTCTTTGGCCGCGGGCAGCACCTCGTTGGTGGTGAATTCCACCGCGGTCTTGGCAATCTGCCGGTGTTCGCTGGAGAAATCCTCCGGCGTGAAAATGTCCTGCGGCTGGCGTTCCTCTGTGAGAAAGCTTCCGCCCTTAACGCGTTTCGCAAGGATGGGAGTATTGGTAGTTGCCATTGGTTACCTCGATTCAATAAGATTCTCGAAAATTCCGGCCGCGCCCATGCCGCCGCCTACGCACATGGTTACGAGGCCATATCTGGCGCGCCGGCGCACCAGTTCCTGCAGCAGGGTGGCGGTCAACTTGGCGCCGGTGCAGCCGAGCGGATGGCCCAGCGCGATGGCGCCTCCATTCACGTTCACTTTGGCGGGGTCGAGGCCGAGCGTTTTGATGACCGCCAGGGCCTGCGCGGCGAAGGCCTCGTTCAATTCGATGAGGTCGATCTGGCCGAGCGTCAGTCCCGCCATCTTAAGGGCCTTGGGGATGGCGTACACCGGTCCCACGCCCATCTCTTCCGGCAGGCATCCGGCATAGGCGAAGGCGACGAGGCGCGCCACCGGAGCGATGCCCAGTGCCGCCGCGCGCTCGCCGGACATGACTACCGCGGCTGCCGCGCCATCCGACATTTGGGAGGAGTTGCCCGCGGTCACGGTGCCTTTGGCGTGGAATGCCGGCTTCAGTTTGGACAGGGCCTCCAGGGATGTATCGGCGCGCGGGCCTTCATCCGCGCTAAAACTCATCCCGCTCTTGCGGACCTTCGATTTCGCGTCGGGCGCCGCGAAGGTGACCGGCACGGGGACGAGTTCGCTCTCGAACTTCCCGGCCCCCTGCGCCCCCAGGGCCTTCTGGTGGCTGCAGAAAGCGAACTCATCGGCCTGTTGCCGCGAGATGCCGTAATGCGCGGCCACACGCTCCGCCGTGAGCCCCATGGTGAGGAAGGAATCCGGATAGTTCTCTTCCAGCCAGGGATTGACGGAGATCTTGTGGCCGCCCATGGGGATCATGGACATGGATTCGGTCCCTCCCGCGACGATGACTTCCGCGCCGCCGCCGCGTATGCGCTCCGAGGCCAGCGCGATGGACTGCAGGCCGCTGGCGCAGAACCGATTGATGGTCATGGCAGCGGCTTCAATGGGTAAGCCGGCGCGCAAGGAGGCGGTACGGGCCACGTTCATCCCCTGCTCGGCTTCCGGCATGGCGCAACCCAGAATCACATCTTCCACTTCGCTGCGCGGAAGCGCGGGGACGCGGTCCAGGGCGCCTTGAATGGCGATGGCCCCAAGATCGTCGGGGCGTGTGGCGCGCAAAGTGCCCTTGGGCGCTTTGCCGACGGGAGTGCGGACGGAACTGACAATGACTGCTTCTCTCATGGAATTCTCCTAAAGCCCCTTCTCTCGCCAAGCCGCCAAGCCGCAAAGAAGAAGTTTTCAATATCTTGGCGACTCTGCGTGACATGTGTTTCGTTCCTCAGCGTATCCAGGACGCTACGATGGCGGATTCTTTCGTGGATTTCTCCCAAGCCCCTTTTCTCGCCAAGCCGCAAAGGCGCAAAGGAGCGCAAAGAAGAAACCCGATTTCCCTTTGCGGTTCTTTGCGTCTTGGCGACTTTGCGTGACATACGTTTCGTTCCTCAGCGTATCCAGGACGCTACGATGGCGGATCCTTTTGTGGATTTCTCCCAAGCCCCTTTTCTCGCCAAGCCGCAAAGGCGCAAAGGAGCGCAAAGAAGAAGTTTTCTTGACATGCGTTTAGTTCCTCAGCGGCTTTCCGTTCTTTAGGGTGAAGGCGATTCGTTCCTGGGTCTTCTTCTCGCCGCAGAGGGAGAGGAAGCCTTCGCGCTCCAGGTCCAGCAGGTATTGCTCGCTGACGGGAGTTCCGGGCGTGATCTTGCCGCCGCATAACACATGGGCCACTCGGTTGGCGACTTTGGCATCGTGATCGCTAATGAAATCGCCTTCGCGCATCATGCGCACTCCCATGCGCAGGGTCGCCAGCATACTGTCTCCGGGCGATGGAATATCCTGGCGCGAGAGCGGCGGCGCGTAGCCCGAGTTCACCAGCTCGCGCGCCAATTCTTTGGCGTCGTGCAGCAGCCGCTCGCGATTCATGGTGATCCGGTCCGCTTGCGCAAGGTAGCCGAATCGCCGCGCCTCCACGGCCGATGTGGAAACCTTGGCCATGGCGATGGTCTCAAAATTCTTGCGGAGGGCGTCAGGCGCGCCCGAATCCACAGCTTGCAGGGTCATCTCTTTGCAGCCACCGCCGGCCGGCAGCAGCCCCACTCCCGTCTCCACCAGCCCCATGTAAAGTTCGGCGTGCGCCTGGCGGCGCGCGCCATGGATCGCGATCTCCGCGCCGCCGCCGAAGCAGAAGCCGAAGGGCGCCACCACTACCGGGCGCGGGCAGAACTTGATGGACGACGTCATGCGCTGGAAGGCACGGATCATCAGGTCCACGTCGTCCCATTCGTCTTCCTGCACCGCCAGCAGCAGTTGCATCAGATTGGCGCCCACCGAAAAATTGTCGGTATCGGCGCTCAGCACGAAGGCGGAAAAGTTGCGTACCGCGTCGCTTTCGGCGCGGAACGTCTCGGTCACCAGGCGCACCACATCTTCGCCGATGGCGGTCTTCACCGAATGCAGTTCCAGGCAGGCGACGCCATCGCCGATATCGATCAGCGAGGCGCCGGGATTCTGCCGGACCACGCCGTTGCGCGCGCGATAGCGGGCAATGCGCGCAATCCCTTCCACTTCGGGAATAGGGCGGTACGCCTCCAGGGCCGGGTCGTAACTGGCATCGCCGCGATCGCCATACCAGGCGTCGATATCCTTCGCCAGCATGCGCTCCACTACGGGACTCACCGGCTCGCCCGCGGCCTTCATGCGGTCCACCGTCTGGCGGACCCCGGCGGCATCCCACAACTGGAATGGGCCCATCTCCCAGTTGAATCCGGCGCGCATGGCGCGGTCCACGCTACTCACATCATCGGCGATTTCGGGAAGGCAATCGGCAGCATAGTTCCACAACGCGGTGAGCAGGCGCCAATGGAAGCGCGCAGCCTTATCTTTCCGCGTATCGCCGCTCAACAACTGCACCAGGCGATCGCGCAGGCGTTCGGCCGTCTTGGCCATTTCGAGCGAAGGGAATTTGGGACGCTGTGCCGGCCGATACTCCACGATCTTCCAGTCCAGGGCCAACCGGAGCTCTTTACCCTCGCCATCCTTCTCCTTTTTATAGAAGCCCTGTTTGGTCTTGTCGCCCAGCCAGCGGCGCTCGAGCATGGTCTTCACGAAAGCTGGCAGTGCCATCTGCTCGCTGTGGGAGCGCGGAAAATTCGCGGCCACATGCGCCAGCACGTCCAGACCCACCAGGTCCGCCAGCCGGAATGTGCCGGTGCGGGGCCAGCCGATGGCGGTGCCGGTGAGCGCGTCTACCTCTTCGATGGTAAGGTCCTCCGCCTGCATCAGACGGAGCGCTTCCAGCATGATAAAGACGCCGATGCGGTTGGCGATGAAGTTGGGCGTGTCGCGGGCGAAGACTACTTCCTTGCCCAGGCGAAGGTCGGCAAAATGGGCGACGCCATCCACCGCCGCACGGTCCGCCTCCGGCGTGGCGATGATCTCCACCAGGCGCATGTAGCGCGGCGGGTTGAAGAAGTGCGTGCCGAACCAGCGGCGGCGCAAGGGATCCGGCATCCCGGTGACGATGGACGCCACTGGCAGCCCGCTGGTATTGGTGGTGAGGATGGCATCGCTCTTGAGATGCGGCGCCACGCGGGCCAGCAGCGACTGTTTGATGGCCAGATTTTCCGTGACGGCTTCGATCACCCAGTCGCAGTCCTTGAGCAACTCCAGGTGATCGTCGAAGTTGCCCACCGTGATCCGCCCCGCGAGCGAGGGCTCATAGAACGCCGCCGGGCGGGACTTCTTGAGGGCTTCCAGTGCCTGCGCCGCAATGCCGCTGCGCGCGGGCCCTTCCATCGGGATATCCAGCAGCACCACCGGCAGTCCGGCGTTGGCCAGGTGGGCGGCGATGCGCGAGCCCATGGTGCCCGCTCCCAGGACCGCGGCTTTGCGGATGAGGATAGACGCTCCGGCACCGGCCGGGGCCGATTTTTCGACAGGTTCAGCGATCATTTCACGACTCCCGTTCCCCGTCTCGGGAACTCTGTGGTTTGGTCGGGCAACCGCTACGGTAGCGGCTCGGTTCCGGTTTTCCAATCCCTGCGTCAAAGTGCGTGCAAACTGGGTGGCGATCTCTTCGGCGGAGAGCGGCCCCTCCGGTTCGTACCACTTGCAGATCCAGTTGACGGCGCCGGCGATGGAGAAGGCCGCGATCTTGGGATCGCACCGCGTGATGGATCCATCGTCGATGCCTTCCCGTATAAAGGAGCGCAGACGCCCGTCAATCTTGCGCTTGTAGTTGCGAACTTCGGCCAACGCCTCGCTGGAAAGATCGCCATCGTCCAGCCGCACTTCGGCCAACGCCTCGCTGGAAAGATCGCCATCGTCCAGCCGCATCACGCAGCGGCCGAAATTGATGGTCATCACGTTGGCATACGAGTAGATGAAGGCTTCCACTTTTTCCAGGCCGGTTCCGCAGTGGGCGGCGATATCGTTCAGGATCTCTTCGATCAATCCGCACCCCAGCCGGTAACACTCCAGCAGGATCTGCTCTTTGTTGCGGAAGTAATGGTACAGGGCCGGCTTGGTGATGTTGAGCCGCTCGGCGACGTCGTTCAGCGAGGTCCGCCCGTAGCTCTTTTCCAGGAACAATTGGGCGGCGGTTTTCAGCACGGCTTCCCGTTTTGTTTCGGGATCGCGGCGGCGGCTGGCGAAAGCCTTCCAGTGGGGATCCCTGCGAGGTGCGGCTTTGGGCATGACTTCGGTACTACACCCCGATTGACACCGGGGCACGCTCCTGATATCTTACTCACCGGTAAGATAAAACGCAAGAGGCTTGCGTAATGCGCAAATTCTCTGAAGAAGATCTGCCTTTGCAGTGGATGTACCGGTGGGAAGCGGAACGAGCCGGGCGTATCTTCCTGACGCAGCCGTTCGACGGCGGCAAGATACGCGAATGGACGTGGACGGAGGCGGTAGGCGAAGTTCGCCGCATGGCAGCCTACCTGAAGGCACAGAATTGGGAACCGGGATCGCGAGTCGCGATCCTTTCCAGAAACTGCGCCTGGTGGATCATGGCCGACCTTGCCATATGGATGGCCGGATATGTCACCGTTCCGATCTACCCTTCGCTAAAAGCCCAGACCATCCGCCAGATCCTGGAGCACAGCGACTCCAAAGCCTGCTTCGTGGGCGCCACCGACGACAAAGACATTGTGGCATCCGGCATTCCGCGGGACGTCGCCACCATCGCCCTGCCGACCGAAATGGCCGGCATCTATCCCACCTGGGACGAACTCATCTCGGGCCGCGCCCCACTGGCCGGCTGTCCCACGCGGCCGGGGAACGACCCGGCCACCATTATCTACACCTCCGGCACCACGGGGATGCCGAAGGGCGTCAAACATTGTTTTGCGGCACTCGCCTACGACGCCATGTCGCTGTGCGGACTGCTGGGACTGACCGCCGAAGAGCGGGTGCTTTCCTACCTGCCGCTGGCTCACATCGTGGAGCGCGCGGGGCTAGAGTGCACCACGCTATTCCTGGGCTCCCGCTTCTTTTTCACGGAAGGCATAGACACTTTCCTGGCGGACCTGAATTACGCAAAGCCCACGATCTTCGTTACCGTACCCCGCCTGTTGCTCAAGTTTCAGCAAGGCGTGTTCGCTAAATTCCCGAAAGAGAAACTGGAACGCCTGCTGCGCATCCCCATCCTGAACCGCTCGGTGAAGAAGCGAATCTTGCGCAAATTGGGCCTCGCCACGGTGAAGTATGCCGCCTGCGGGGCCGCGCCGCTGTCTCCGGAAATCCTCACGTGGTATCGCAACGTGGGGCTCAACCTGGCGGAAGGCTACGGCATGACCGAAACGCTGATCACGCACCTGCCCGGCGTTGGCGGCGTGCGCCCCGGCTATGTAGGGCGCGCGATGGACGGCGTGGAAACGAAGATCAGCGAGAATGACGAACTGCTGATCCGCAGCCCCATGAACCTGCTGGGATACCACAAGGATCCGGAGGGGACTGCCGCGTCCTTCACGCCGGACGGATTCTTCCGCACCGGCGACGTGGCGCAGATCGATGCCGACGGGCAATTGCGAATCATCGGCCGAATCAAGGAGCAGTTCAAGACCAGCAAGGGCAAGTACGTTGCGCCGGCTCCGATCGAGAGCCAATTGTCGTCCCATCCCGATGTGGAGGCCTGCTGCCTGATGGGCGCCGGGCTGCCCAGTCCCTTTGCCGTTGTAGTGCTCAACGAGGAGGCTCGCAAACGCTGCATCCAGGGCCCCCAGCGGGTCGCCCTGGAGGAATCGCTGAAGCACCAGATGGACCTGATGAACAGCGAACTCGATCCCCACGAGCGGGTCAAATTCCTGGCTGTGGTGGAGGGCCCGTGGACCATCGGCAACGGCGTGATGACTCCCACCTTGAAGATCAAACGAACGGTGGTGGAAGGCCGGTATCAATCGTTTGTAGAGGATTGGTACGTGCAGCAGCGGCCAGTGGTGTGGGAGGAGGCAGAACGCCGGGGGTTGGGGGCTGGGGGTTAGGGGTTGGGGAAGGATGCGCTTCGCGCCTCTTTTTTGATTGTCTACCCGAGGTTGTCAAAGATCGGTTGCGATGGACGGGTGAAACGGCTCAGGCAACTCCTCAGGCGGCTTGGCGGAGGGGCGGCTTGGCGGCCGGGAACTGCTTTTTGGCGTCGGCGAGGCGGCGGTTGTAGGCCACCAGACGGGCGAATTCGGGGGTTGAAAAAACAAGTTGCGGGTAGCGGGCCTGGAGGGGGAAATCGCGTTCCGGGTCGAAGGGTTCCGCTTTGCTTTCCGCCGCTTGTGCCAGGAGGGTGGCCTCTTCGACGGCTTGCTGGAGGGCTTTGCGACGATCTTCCTGCAATTGGCGGAGCTGGGCCATGTTCTTTTCCAGCTTGCGCTGGATGCGGTGCTCGTAAAGGCTGTAGAGGGCAATCTCTTTGCTGCTGGTGAGCCAGACGCGGGCTTGCGAAAAGGCGGCGTCCACTTCGGGATGGTTGGTGGAGATGGGGGCAGGCGTGGCGAGGCCCATGGCAAAGATGTTTTCTTGCATGGCGACGGCCTTTTTGAGACGCCAGCGATCGTCGGCGATGTCCTGGGTGAGTTCGACCTCCATGCCGCCATCGGGGGCCAGGGATTGGTGCATGTTTTGGCAGTGCGCCGTGTAGGCCGCCTCGTCTTCAGGAGTGCGGACAACGACTTGGCCTGTCAGGCCGTGCCGGTAAGCGTTCAAGGCGCGTGGGTCGCGCTTGGCTTGTGGTGTGTTTTGGTCTTCGGTGTTAGTTTCCATACCTAACTCAAGGAGTAACATCGCGACAGGGAGCTAGC
>OKRF01000379.1:0-6776 GCA_900290315.1 Candidatus Sulfopaludibacter sp. SbA3
CCCGTGGACGGGCAGGGGCTCCTCGGCTTCCAGACCGCCTTCATGGCGGCCGGCGCCCACACGCTTTTGCTGTCCTTGTGGAGCGTACCGGACGAGGCGACCAGCGTGCTCATGCAGAATTTCTACCAAGCTCTCTGGGCAACCCCGTCGATCTCCAAGTCCCAGGCTCTTCGCCGGGCGCAGGAGCAGTTGCGGTCAGACCCCGCATTTGCAGACCCGCAGAATTGGGCCGCCTGGGTTCTGGTGGGGGAGGCCTGGTAACCCATGGGCAAACCAACCACACTACTCGAGAGCTTATGCGCTCACGCACTGTCGTGCGGCGGTGAGTCGATTGCGGTGGAATACAAAGACGGCCGGGAGTGGGTCTTCGTGAATAAGGGCGGCGAAGGCATCTCCGTCGCGAACTGGGCGAGGTCCAGCTCCGAGGGGAAAGAGTTACTCGGGAATCTCTACGCCGCCGCGAGAAAGCCCGTGCGAACCGTGATCGGCGGGCAGATTTACCTGATCACGGTTCGTATTCACGATAGCTTTGGCGAAGACGCCTTCGCGGTGAGCATCGATCCCGTGCCGAAACGCGATCCGTCCATCGCACCGTCATTCACCGCCAAACAAGGTCAATACCTGGCCTTCATCTACAACTACACTAAGATCCACCAGCAGGCTCCCGCCGAGTCGGACCTGGAACGTTACTTTCGCGTCTCCCCGCCCTCCGTTCACGACATGATCAAGACCCTGGAGCGGAACGGCCTGATCGAAAGGACCCCCGGGCAGGCTCGATCGATCCGCCTTTGTGTGCTGCCGGAGCACTTGCCGCGGTTGGAATGAACGTGGGCGGGCGGCGCTCGAACTTGACATCTTCCCTGCCATCCCTCAGGCTAATTTTGAATGCCCATTTTGCAGGTGATCGCCCTTGCCGTTGTGCAAGGCCTTACTGAATTTCTGCCGGTCAGCAGCACGGCGCATCTGTATCTCACGTCGTGGCTGCTGGGATGGAATACGGAAGCCCTGTCGTTCGATGTGATGCTCCATCTGGGTACATTGCTCGCAATCCTACTGTATTTCTTTTCCGATTGGCTGCAACTGCTGGGCCAGGGCTTCGGCCTGGGCATCGGCAAGGATGAAGAGCTCAAGCGCAACCCCATGCTGTTGTGGCTCATGGCTATCGCCACCGTGCCCGTCGGCGTCTTCGGTTTTCTATACAACAAACAAGCGGAAGCGGAGTGGCGGACGCCGTGGGTGATGGGCGCCATGCTTATCGCTGTCGGTGTGGTGATGTGGATGGCAGAGAGCTCGGGCCGGAAAATTCGCGACCTGGGATCGGTGAATCTGCCGGACTCGATCGTAATCGGTCTTTCCCAGGCGCTGGCCATCATTCCGGGAACCTCCCGCAGCGGAATCACGATTTCGGCGGGCTTGTTCCGCAACCTAGACCGGCAGGCCGCGGCCCGGTTTTCGTTCCTGCTTTCGGCGCCGGCGATTGGCGGCGCGGTGACGAAAACTCTGTGGGACATCCATAAGCAGCACATGCTGCGCCAGATGTTCACCTTCGATTTCGCGGTAGGCATCGCGGTGAGCGCCGTCACCGGCGCGATCGTGATCGCCTGGTTTCTGCATTATCTGCGTCGCAGCGGACTTCGTCCGTTCGTGTACTACCGCATTATTTTTGGCATAATAGTGCTTGCTCTGGCTTTCATCCGCCGGCCAGCGTGATGAAGCTTTTATCGCCGACACAACACAAGCGCCTCAATGAAGTCACCGGATTTTTGCTGCTCTCGCTGGGCCTGGTGATCCTGTTGAGCCTGGTGTCGTACCACGTCCAGGATCCATCCTGGGATACGGCGTCCTCCGCGCATCCTTTGAATCTTATCGGATACCCCGGTTCTTATCTGTCCGACCTTTGCTTTCAGATATTCGGCGCCGCGGCGCTGCTGTTTCCGTTCCTCATCTTCGCGCTGGCCTGGAAATGGATCCGGTCCGAGGATCTGGAGGCTGGTGCGGTAAAGGTCATCGGTTCAGTGATGCTTACGCTGAGTCTCTGCGCGACGCTTTCCTTCGCGCCCTGGCGGATTTTCGCGGGCAACATCCGTCTGGGCGGCACGCTGGGTTATGTGCTGGCTACGCGCCTGGTGGATTCGCTGAACGTCGCTGGGGCGATTGTGGCCACGGCGACCACGGTGATTGTCGCGGTATACCTGGTTTCCACCTTCACCCTGGCCAAGCTGGCAACATGGTTGGCCGGTCCAGCCGCCTGGTTCCAACGCCGCAGGGACGCGTGGCAGGGGTGGCGCGAGCGGATGCGCGAACAGTCGCTCGCAAAGGCCCGCCAGCGCGACCAGAAACGCATGGAGGCAGCCCAGACGCGCCGCAGCAAGAAAAAGGGCCCCGGCGAAGCTGCCGCGGCGCCGGCGGTTTCGGGAGCGGCGCTGGCCGGCAATTCTCTGCCGTGGGAGACCACCGCGGGTGCGCCGGTTCCCGGGGCGGAGCCGTCCGAGGAGACGGAGTACGCAGAAATCGAGGAGATCCCCATCTGCCAGGTGGAAGATCTGCCCCCAGTGCCGCCGCCGGTGCCGATCCCAGTCACCGCTCCGGCAGCCCCGGCGACGCGCGCGCACCTGTTCCAGTTGCCCTCCACCGAACTGCTGAACGAAATCCCGGGCCGCAACGCCTATGACGAGCAGGAGCTGAAGGACATCGCCGCGCGCATCAAAAGCAAGTTCGAAGAGTTCGCCGTACTGGGCAACGTGGTGCAGATCAATCCCGGCCCGGTAGTCACGACGTTCGAATTCAAGCCCGATGCCGGCATCAAGTACAGCCGCATCATCAACCTCACCGAGGATCTGTGCCTGGGGCTGCAAGCCGAATCGATTCTGATTGAGCGCATCCCCGGCAAGCCGACGGTGGGAATCGAAGTTCCCAATACCAAGCGCGAGCTGATTGCGCTGCGGCAGATGCTGGAATCCGAAGAGTTCGGCCAGTCGCACTCGCACCTGACCATTCCGCTGGGCAAAGACATCAACGGAAGGATTCGTGTGGCGGCGCTGGAAGCCATGCCGCACCTGCTGATTGCCGGATCCACCGGCTCCGGCAAAAGCGTCATGATCAATTCCATGATCATGTCGATCATGTACAAAGCCACGCCCGATGAAGTGCGTATGATCATGGTGGACCCCAAGCGCGTGGAACTCGGGATGTACGAGGGGATCCCGCACCTGCTGACACCGGTGATCACCGACCCCAAGAAGGCCACCAACGCGCTACGCAATGCGGTGCTGGAAATGGAGCGCCGCCTGCGCCTGCTGGCCGAGTACGGCTGCCGCAACATCGATCAGTTCAACAAGAAGATTCGCAAGCTGCAGGATGTGCCGCGCAGCTTGTTTGACGAGCAGGAGCAGACGCAGGACGAAGTGAAATCGCTTCCCTACATCCTGATCCTCATCGACGAATTGGCCGACCTGATGATGATCGAAGGCAAGAACGTGGAAGAGAGCGTGACGCGCCTGGCGCAGATGGCGCGCGCCGTGGGCATGCACCTGGTGCTGGCCACCCAGCGTCCCAGCGTGGACGTGATCACCGGGTTGATCAAGGCGAATTTCCCTTCGCGCATCAGTTTCCGCGTCGCCACCCGGGTGGACTCGCGCACGGTGCTGGACGTGATGGGCGCGGAGCACCTGCTGGGCAAGGGCGATATGTTGTTCCTGCCCCCGGGCTCTTCCCGGCTGACCCGCGTGCACGGCGCGTTCGTCACCGAAACGGAGATCAATCGGGTGGTGGATTTCTGGAAGGAACAGGCCAAGCCCGAGTACGACCAGAGCTTCCTGATCGCGCCGCCTTCCGACGACGATGCCAACGCCGAGGGAGAGCCGGTCAGCGATGACCAGGACCCGATGTACGAAGAAGCCGTGCGCCTGGTGCTCCAGATGGGCAAGGCCTCGACATCGACCCTGCAACGCCATCTGCGCCTGGGCTATGGGCGCGCCGCGCGCATCCTGGACATGATGCAGCGCGACGGCATCATCGGCCCGCCCGACGGCAGCAAACCCCGCGAGGTACTCAAGCGTCCGGACTGGCTGCGGGAAGTGGAAGACGTACGGTAAAGTGCAATCAATGATGTCAGTGCTATCGTAGAGGCATGGCCAGCATCACCATCCGCCGACTGGAAGAGACCACAAAGCAGCGTTTGCGGGTCCGCGCTTCGCGGCACGGCCGTTCCATGGAGGAAGAGGCTCGCGAGATCCTGAGGGTAGCGGTGGCGAGCCCCGAACAGGGCGAACAGAACCTCGCGGAGTTGATCCGCAACCGGTTCGCAGGACTCGGTGGAATCGAACTCCCCGACCTGCGGCGCGAGTTCATGAGGGAGCCGCCGAAGTTCGAAGAATGATCATTCTGGACACCAACATCCTGTCTGAGGCGACTCGACCCGAACCAGCCTCGGAAGTGGTTGACTGGTTGGCAGGAAATCCAACTTCCAGCCTGTTCACGACCGTGATCACCCAAGCCGAGATCCTGTACGGTGTGGAAATAATGCCAACGGGCAAGAGGCGAACGGCCCTGGGCGCGGCAGCCAAGAGCATGTTCGAGAAGGATTTTGCCGGCCGGATCCTGCCATTTGATACCGATGCCGCCCGCTTGTTTCCCGGGATCGTCGCCTCACGGCGCGCGTCAGGCCGGCCGATTCCTCTATGGGACGGTTTGATCGCCGCGATCGCTCTCTCCCACGGGGCGACGTTGGCGACTCGCAACACGAAGGACTTCGAAGGTTGCGGCGTCAGCCTGTTCAACCCCTGGAAGGCTCCAAGAACATAGGCTCCGTGGTACCGTAGGGCAGATGCGGGCGGGCGTATTTATTTTGCTGTGCCTTTCGACCTTGGCGCAAGACTTGCCCGTGGTGCGTGGCGTTCTGGTGCGGCGCGATATCAAGACCGGGGAGTTGAGCCTGCGCGCCGCCGATGACCGCGTCTTGCGGTATCGGTTTGACGCCCAAACCTACGTGGAGCGGGAGAACCGGGCGATCGACGCGGCCGATCTCAAGGCTGGCGAACAACTGGAAGTGGTCTCCGAAGCGGTACCGGGCGCACCCCTGCGCGCGGCCCGCAGCATTCATGTGCTGTCCCTGGCGCCGCCGCGCCACCATCTGCCCACTCCGTCCCTGCGCGCGGCCGCGGTGGAAATCGAGAAGGGCAACCTCACGTTCTCGGGCCTGATCCTGCGCGTCACACCTACCCGCCTCGTCCTGCACCAGAGGGAAGGCGGCGACCAGGAGATTCTGCTGCGGCCGGATACACGATTCGCCGACAACGGCGAGGTGGTGGCCGCGGCCAGTCTCAAGCCCAATATGCGGGTCTTTGTACGCGGAGCACGCAACGATTCCGGCAATGTAGAGGCCTTTCAGGTAGTCTGGGGAAGCATGCTGGAGCCGAAGTGAAGTAAACTCAAAGAGAATGGCCGTTAAGGAAAAAGAAGAGAAACAGCCCCCTGTGCCCATGAGTACTTGGGGTCCGGCGGTCGCTTTGGGTTGGCTGATCCCCGGAGGGGGACACTTCCTTCTCAAGCGCACCGGCAGGGGCGTTCTGTTGCTTGTCGCCATCACCAGCATGTTTGTGTGCGGCTTGATGATGCGCGGTTACATGTTCCAGCCGCAAACGGGCGACCTGCTGACNNGGCGGATTCATTGGCGACGTGGCCGGAGGCCTTCTCTATCTGCTCACGGTGTGGTTGGGCTACAGTCAGGCGGACGTGGCCGGGCATGTTCACGATTACGGCACCAAATTTCTGGTGGTAGCTGGCCTGCTCAACATTCTGGCCATGGTGGACGCGTTCGAAATCGCCGCTGGGAGAAAAGACTAATGCCCAAAATGAACTTGTCGCATTTTGAGGCGGCGCTGCTGTTCTCCATATTCACCAGCGTGGTGATGGGCATTGTGACCAAGAATAACGATCGTGACCGCCTGCACTACGGCTTGTACACGTTCGCTTGTTTCATGGTGGCCATGTTCGGCCTCGGCTGGCTGATGTACTTCGGCCACGGGTAGCGCCGGCGGTCTCTGCCGCCGGTTCTTCGCACCCTATCGCTTGGACCCGTAAGTGACGTTGACGGTGGTCTTCCCGTCGCTCGTACCTACAATCGCAGTCAGGGTGCGATTGGACGCATCGTCCGTCGCCATCACCATCCCGGCGTCCGCCGCCGTGCTAGTGAGGTTCACCTTCATTCCCATGTCCTTGGCCTTGTCCTGATAGAACGTGAGGACCCGTGAAGCGGAGTCGGATGTGGTGTAGGTGAAGTTGCCGCCTTCGCCCTTTCCATCGTTACCGTCGCCGGTGGCCGCAATGGTCACCTGCGGCGTGGAGCCGGGATAGGACGGGATCCACGACGGCAGTTTGCCGCTGCCGAACTCGAGCGTCGCGGTCTTGCCGTCGTCGCCCTGAGCGCTGAAACTGATGCCGTTCTTCGCCTGGTCGAAGGACATAGTCACGGTTTTGCCGGTGCGCTTATCGCGCAGAGTGAGAGTGCCGGTCCTGTCGTCCTCGCTCACAATGTCCACGTCTTTGTTGGCCATCGCAGCCATACGCGCGACCACCGCGGCCGGGTTGCGTCGGGCCAGATCCGAGTCGATCCCGGCCTGGTGTAGTTTGTGCGCCACGAAGAACCAAGTCCCCACGATTCCGACGAAGCCGAGTACGAACAATCCCAGTACGACGACCAGGATCCAGACCAGGGGACTGGTCTTCCGCGGAGCGGCGGGAGGAGGCATGGCGCCGGCTTGCGCCATGACGGGCGG
>OKRF01000379.1:6786-9654 GCA_900290315.1 Candidatus Sulfopaludibacter sp. SbA3
GCCTGACCGCCGGATGCGCTAGCCGGAGTTCCGCACTGATTACAAAAAGCGCCAGTCACCTGGGCGCCGCAGCCTGTACAAAATGCCATTATGGCTCACCCCTGGAATACTTTAGCAGAACCGGCGGGCAAGCTGAAGCTTTCCCTACCTTAATTTGAGCGTGGCGTCTTCGTAGCGGAGTTCAAGGGACTTGATGGAGGCGGTTTTTCCGGTATAGGGGAAGTAGAGAAACCCGCTGACCGGATAGCGATGTTGGCCCTGAGGCAGAGCCGTATCGCGCACCAGTTGGTCGGGAGTAACGCGTTGGCGCGGCGGCATCCCGCTTGGATTGTCCTGCGGCACCTGTGGCGGCGAAGACGGCTGACCGGGTGTTGGCATGCCCGGAATCTGCGTGGGACGCGGGTGTCCAACGCCTATGGTGGCGGGACCCGCGCCGGCATCGGCTTCCACGCGGCGCTGGCCGTTCCACTCGGGGTGGGCCACGGACGCCGCCACCAGGGAAGGCGCCTGCGGCAACAGTTCCTGCCTCTTGCCGTTCATCCGGAGCACAAAGTTGCCGGAATGCACATCCAATGTCTGGCCTTTCGGCGGGTAGAGTGCCACTTCCACCACCAGAAAACCTTTGGCGATGTAGGTCTGCTCGCCGCCCGAAAAACTGTGAACCATGAATTCGGCGCCTAAAGCGGCGCTTCTGGCCTGCGCGTGAGTCGGATAATCTTCCGGTTTCTCCTTGGGAGTGGTGCCTTGAGCAAAGGCGGCTCCAGCCAAACACAACAACAAGACCGGGCGCATAATCCATCGTGACACAAAACACAGAGGTAGGGAATCCCCCTGTACGATTATCCACTGTTAGCGATAAACTAAGGCTGATCCTCATGACTCGACGAGACTATATCCAAATGCTGGGCGTGGCCGCCGCTGCCGCCCGTTCCACTCAAGCGGCTCCCGCCGCCGGCGATGCCACTCGCGAACAGCGCATGAAATGGTGGCATGAAGCGCGCTTCGGGATGTTCATCCACTGGGGCCTTTACAGCACCCTGGGGCGCCACGAATGGGTGATGGAAAACGAGGGCATTCCGGTCACCGAATACGAGCAGCAGGCCAAGAAATTCAAGCCCAAGCCCAACTTCGCCCGCGATTGGGCCAAACTGGCCAAACAAGCCGGCCAGAAGTACATAGTGATGACCACCAAGCACCACGAGGGCTTCTGCAACTTCGACAGCAAACTGACCGACTACTGCGCACCCAAGCAAGGGCCCGGCCGCGACCTGGTGAAGGAATACGTGGAGGCGGCCCGCGCCGAGGGACTGCGCGTAGGCTTCTACTACTCATTGATGGATTGGCACCACCCCGATGGCGCGCGCTGCGCTACCGATGAAGCCGCGCGCCGGCGCTTCGTGGACTACATCCACGGCCAGGTCCGCGAACTGCTCACTCATTACGGCAAGGTCGACATTCTCTGGTACGACGTGAACTGGCCGCTGAAGCCCGAGGGCTGGGAAGCAGAGAAACTGAACGACATGGTGTTTCAGTTGCAGCCGGAAATCATTGTCAACAACCGCACCGGCCTGCCCGGTGACTTCGCCACTCCTGAACAGCGCATCACAGCCGATTCCCGGCCCTGGGAATCGTGCATGACCATGAACGACAGTTGGGGCTATCAGAAGGCCGACGATAACTGGAAAACGCCCAAGACTATCGTTCGCAACCTGGTGACCTGCGCTCACGATACTGGCAACTATCTGCTGAATATCGGCCCCACTGCCGATGGCTCCGTTCCGCCGGAATCCACCCGCATCCTGACGGCCGTGGGCAAGTGGATGGAGCGGAACGGCGCCACCATTTATCAATCGGAAACCTGCCAACCGCGNNCAAGAACACCGTGAAATCGGCGCGCCTGTTCGCCAGCAACAAAGAGGTGAAGGTGGATCAGGACAAGTTCCGCCTGCGCCTCGCTGGCTTGCCGGAGAAGGCTCCCGACGATCCGGTGACCACTATCGCCATTGAATGCGACGGCGTACCCAATCAGGACACCGATTTCATCCGCAAAGAGCGGCCTCGCAATAACGCTTGATCGCGCGAGTCGTTTGCTTTGGTGGGGCGTTCTTCAGCCTGCCAGCGCCCGCTTGCGGGCTCTTTCTTTCACGGCTTCCAGACGGAACTTCAAGCACCAGTTTGGGCGTGACAGCCAACTGATCTGTCGTGGACCGGTTCTCGGCATTCGCTGAAATCTGGCGCCGGGCGGTGATAAGCTCCGGGCGGTTTCGTCTCCGTGAACAGAAGCGGTGCGACGAGCATGGTGACCGAATCCCAATAACCCGTCGCTCCTCTTCCGCCGTTTGCAGGGCAGCGACGATCGGTTCACCATTCGAGTGAGAGATCACTACCGAGCGCCCGGCAAGATAGCGCGCGAGAAGATAAGTCGGGGATCGGCACCCACGCTGACTACGACCGGCTAGGAGGCTCTCAAAGGCTGAATTAGGCCCGACTTTCGCACTTCGGGGGGGGCTCGGGAGCTAAACCTTTCAGAATCAGTGAGCGCTACCCAAAGGTCTTCACCACAAAGCGGGCCTGTCGGCGGCCTATTCTGGCAGCTGGGAGGCTTTGATCCGCGGTGGGGGTTGGAAGGGAAGGGTGATCCGGATGTGGTTCAGAAGTGCCTGCACGGGCTTCTCCGGCGGCGTGTGACGCGGCAGCACCAGCCAACGGCCGTCTACCATGGGAATCCAAACCTCGACCATTTGGATCGTCGCCAGTTTCTCGAATACCGCGGCCGGCGTCAGTCCCTGCGCGTGTATCAGCAGACGATTCTTCAAAGTGACTTGCAGACAGTAAGCCAGGAACGCAATCAGCACATGTGCGTCGGCC
>OKRF01000382.1:0-2827 GCA_900290315.1 Candidatus Sulfopaludibacter sp. SbA3
TCGAACTTCTCCTGGTGGAGTTGCGGATCGCTCTTGACGATCACTGTGCGCCCCAGAATCTCCTCCAACTCCTGAAGGAAGGAGTTCGAATTGCTCTTCAGCAGGCGGGCGACTTCGGGGTTGACGCGCAGCAGCACATCTTTGCCCTCCACTACGCTCGCAATCTTGTGCGCTTCCTGCAGAATCTCTCCCACTACGGTTTGGGAGCTCTTCACGTAGCCGGCGCCTTCGCAATAGGGGCACGGCGTGCAGAGCGTCCGCTCCAGACTCTGCTTCACCCGTTTTCGGGTGATGGCGACGAGTCCGAAATCGTTAAACTGCAGGATCTTGTTGGGGGCGCGATCGGCGCGCATGGCTTCTTCCAAGGCCTGCATCACCTTCTGGCGATTCTTGCGCTCGTCCATGTCGATGAAGTCCACCACAATGATGCCACCCAGATCGCGCAGGCGGATCTGGCGCACAATCTCCTTGACGGCGTCCGTGTTGGTCTTCACGATGGTGTCTTCCAGGCGATTGGATTTGCCCACGTACTTGCCGGTGTTGATGTCGATGGCCACCAGCGCCTCAGTCTGATTGATCACGATGTGGCCGCCGGATTTCAGCCAGACTTTGGGCCGCAGCGCTTTCTCCAGTTCGGAGGTGATGCCAAATTCGTCGAAGATGGGAGTCGATCGGGTGTACAGTTTTACGCGGCTGACCAGCGTGGGCTGGAACCGCTGGACGAAACGGAGCACGCTTTCAAAGATCTCTTCGTTGTCCACCCAGATGTTCTTGAACGAACTGGTGAGCTGGTCGCGCAGAATCCGTTCCACCACGTTCAGATCGTGATGGATCAGCAGAGGCGCCGGACGGCGCTCCGCCTTCTGCCGCATATCGAGCCACATGTTGTACAGGAACATCATGTCGGCCTTCAGCTCTTCCTCGGTGTGGCCTTCACCCGCGGTGCGGACAATATAGCCGCCGGGAATGCCGGTGCGATACTGCTGCAGAATCCGCTTCAAGCGCAGCCGCTCGTCGTCACTGGGAATCTTGCGCGAGACGCCGATGTGGTCGACGGTCGGCATGTACACCAGGAAGCGTCCGGGCAGGGCTATGTGCGAAGTAATGCGCGCGCCCTTCTGGCCCAGAGGCTCCTTGGCGATCTGAACGATGATCTCCTGCCCTTCCTTCAGGAGATCGCTAATGGAGGGGGCGCCGGGTTTCTCGGGACGAGGTGCGGTGCGGACCTCCGGACGCGGTCCAGGTTCCGCGGGCGGGCGCGGTTCACTTTGCGGAGGCCGCGGCTCGCCGCCGGGACGAGCTTCGCGGTTGTCGCGATTGTCCCGGTTGTCACGGCCACCCCGGCGGCGCATGCGGCGCGAATTGCGGTGCTGCAGGAAGCGCGGGTTCTGCCCCTGCTCGCGTAGCGTGGCGGTCAGGCTGGTGGGGATGCGGGCCGGCTCGGGTCCTTCCTGATCCACCGCGACCTCGCCATCCGGTTGGGATTCTTCGAATGCCTCAGCCTCGGCTTCAGCTTCCGCCTCTGCTTCTAATCCCTCAGCGAGCACCGTCTCAATGGCGGCGGCCTCCACCGCTTCGGCGATCTCCCCGGCTGCCTGCGGCGCCGATACCGGTGTGGGTTCCGGCTCGGCCACGACCACGATCTCTTCCACGACCTCTATCACTTCGCCGCCGGCCGCCACAGCCGCAACTTCGGTGACGGCCGCAGCCAGCTCCGGCTCCGGCTCCGGCGGCAACACCACTTCTGCCACCACGTCGGCAGCAAGCTCTTCAGCTACCGGTTCGGTTTCCGGCTCCGATTCCGGCTCCGGTTCAGCGGCAACCGTCAATTCGCTTTCCGCTTCGGGGTCGGGCGGCTCTTCAGTGGCATCCTCATCTTTGTACTTGGCGAGCGATTCTCCGGGCAGGACGAAGAAATCGTCCGGTTCGACCGGTGCCGGCGCGGCCTCCACTTCCCGCGCGGTCTCCGTTGCGGGGGCCGGCGGCGCCTCGTGATCCGGCCTCGGCGAGTAGTACTTGGATTCGGGCAGACGCCCATTGGCCTTGCCGCGGCGGCGGCGGCGGCGGCCCCCGCGGCGGTCGTCACGCTGCTCGTCGCGGCGCGGTTCCTGGCCCTGGCGCGGCGGCACGGGTTCAGCGGCGGCAACCGGCTCGGGCGGAGCTTCGGGTTCGGCGGCAGGTTCGCCTTCTATGGTGGGTAGCGGTTCCGCCAGAATCACGGGTGCGGCCGTGACGGATGCCGGACTGCGGTCCAGCTTGAGGACTTTCTCCTCCACGCTGGTCACAATCTTGTCATACTCTTCGTTGTCCTCGAAAAAGTCGGACACGTAGAGAAACGCGTCCCGGTCCAGGCCGATATCGACGAATGCCGATTGCATGCCCGGCAAGACTCGCGTCACCCTGCCTTTATGAATGCTCCCCGCGAGAGAATACTCGTTTTCGCGTTGATGGTAAACCTCGACGACCTGATCGTCTTCTATGACGGCGACACGGGTTTCGTGGCGATTCGCCGAGATCACTAACTCCTTTGACATCGACTGCCTCCCCGGGAGCGCGGAGAGAACTACCCAGTGGACTGTGGGCGCCCTGCGTGAACCCCGTCTTTCCCCCGACGTGGGGAGGGAACGAGGCCGAGATGTTTCAAATTCACGCTGGCCGAAGGTGGAGGCAAACGCCTCATACACGCCCGGCCGGGAACCACTCCTCTGCACCTTGGGGGAGCGCTCCATGCGCCACCGTTCCCAGGTTTTCTAACAGGCTCCCGAATAATCTTTTCTTTCGAACGGACCCTGTTACGGGCCCGGATTAATTTACAAATCTTCTGAGC
>OKRF01000382.1:2837-7571 GCA_900290315.1 Candidatus Sulfopaludibacter sp. SbA3
GCTCATGAAGGGCAGCGGTATGCCGGTCACCGGCATCAATCCCGCCACCATCCCCACATTGATCAGGACATGTGACAGCAACAGCGCAGCTACTCCCATACAAATGAACATGCCCGACCGTTCGGACGCCGTTTGCGCATTCTGGACTATGCGCATGATCATGACAAAATACAACGACAACATGACTACCACGCCAACGAATCCCTGCTCTTCAGCGAAGGCCGCGAAGATAAAATCCTTCGACGGAATCGGCAAAAAACGAAGCTTCGTTTGCGTGCCTTTCGTAAGCCCCTTACCCAACGGCCCGCCCGAACCAATCGCGATCTGGGACTGGAGCACCTGAAAACCGGCACCCCTCGGGTCTTCTTCCGGGCTGATGTAACTGATCAGCCGCGACTTCTGATACTCCGGCATGTACTGATAACCGATTGGAACCGCCAGCAGCGCCACTACGGCAGTGGCGGCCACGTACTTCCAATTCAATCCCGCCAGAAACGCTCCTACCACAAGTACCGCGATATACGTAAGAGCCGTGCCCAGATCCGGTTGCTTCAAGACCATGGCGGCGGGAATCAAAACTAAACCAGCCAGCTTCAACGAATCCCGAATATCCAACTCGTCCGTCTTCAACTCGGTCAGATAGCGGGCTACCAACAATATTATCACCAGCTTGACAAATTCAGATACTTGTAAGCGAGTGCCGATAACGGGAACCGGGATCCACCGTCTGGATCCACCCGCGAAATGCCCTAGAAAGTAGGTCCCGACCAGGGCCACCACGGAGCTAATGTACAACAGGGGCACGTGATGCAGCAGCGTGTGGTAATCCACTGTCAGAACGATCCACATCAAAAAAAGGCCACTCAAGATAAACAGAATCTGCTTCCACCATGCACTAGGGGAATCCGTTCCCAGGGTGGCGCTATAGATCTGTACTACGCCGACTCCACAAATCACCAGCACCACCAGGAGCAGGGTCCAATCGATATCCCGCAGCGAAAGATGGCGCATGTCAGTTTTTGGGGACGGAGGTCCGGAGACCGGGGGCCGGGGCCGGAGCGGCGGCCGGTTTGGGTGGTTCGGGTGGAGGCTTGGGAAGCGGCGGCAAACCCTCCGGCACCTCCGAATGAATATTGGATTTCACGACGAGGTCATCGTCGGTTACGGCTGGCTGAGGGGCCGGGGCCGGAGTTTCCGGCACCAGCGAATTCTCCAGCGACGGGAGCTTGGCACTCAGCGACATTTGCTGTTCCTTCAAGGCTTCCAGCCGCGCCTTCTTGTCGAAATACGCCTTGATGATGTCCCTGACGATGGGGGCCGCATACTGACCGTGCTCGCCGTGTTCGAACAGGGCCACCGCCACGATTTCCGGGTTACTGCGCGGGGCGAAGCCTTCGAACCAGGCGTTATCCTTGAGATCCTTGGCATGTCCGGCGCCAGCGCCCTTGACGTACTCGTTGGAGGCGAGTTGCGCCGAGCCGGTTTTCCCGCAGACCTCGATGTGCGGCAGTTGCGCGCGCACGCCCGTCCCGCCCTCATTGACCACGCCGTACAAGCCATCGATGACGTCCTTGACGTTGTCCTGACTGAGGTTCCATTCGGTGGGCCTCTCTTTTTCCGGCATCCCTTTCAGCAGGTGCGGATGGTGCCACACGCCACCCACCGCCAACCCGCCGAGGGCCCGCGCCAATTGCAGCGGCGTGACGGTCAGTGCTCCCTGCCCGATGGCCACCGAAGGCGTTTCCCCGGCGAACCACTTTTCCCGATAGTTGCGCAGCTTCCATTGCGGCGAGGGTACCGTTCCGTCCTTTTCCTGCGGGAGATCGATCCCGCTGGCGTGACCGAACCCCACCAGGTCGGCATAGTAGGCGATATTGTCGATCCCCATTTTGTTGCCGATGGTGTAGAAGTAGCTGTCGCAGGAGTGCACAATGCCGCTGTGCAGCGCCACCGTGCCGTGGCCCGGCTTCCACCAGCAGTGGTAGTAGTGGCCATAGAGCGAAACGCCGCCGGCGCAATGCACGCTGTACAGATCGTCAATAGAGCCGCTCTCCAGACCCGCCAGCGCCACGAAAGGTTTGAACGTGGAGCCCGGTGCCTGCTGCGCCTGAATGGCTTTGTTCATCAAGGGGTGATCGGGATTATTGAGAATCTCCTGCCAATCTTTGCTCTTGACGCGCTCGGCGAATTTGTTGGGGTCGAACGCCGGACGGCTGACCATGGCCAGCACCTCGCCGGTGCGCGGATCCAGCGCCACCACGGCTCCGTTCTTACCCTCCATGGCCAGTTCCGCCACGGCCTGCAGGTCCAAATCGATAGTCAGTTGCAGATCTTTGCCGGGAATGGCTTCCTTCTCGGCCAACTTCTCGCGCTCCCGTCCGCGATTGTCCACCACCACTTGCCGCTGGCCGTCCACGCCCATCAGGGTGGCGTTGTACTGGCGCTCAATGCCGAACTTGCCGATGACGTCGCCGGATTTGTACTTGCCGAATTCCGGCAGGTCCAGTTCCGTTTCGCTGATCTCACCGGTGTATCCGATGACGTGAGCCAGCATGCCGTTCTGCGGATACAGGCGGCTCTGACGCTGGATGACCTCCATTTCGGGGAAGAAGTCACGGTGCGAGTCGATGAAAGCCATGTCGGCCGGAGAAAGCTCGCTCTTGACTTTGAGCGGCACGTACTTGGGCTGGGACTTCATTTTCTGGAGGCGCGCCAACAGGTCGCTATAATCCAGGTCGAGCCCATCGGCGATCGGCTTCAGGTGGGAATCCTTCAGGTTTTCCCGGGCCAGCCAGAGCGTGAAGGAAGAATGGTTATCCACGATGATGCGGCCATCGCGATCGAGGATGCGGCCGCGGGGCGCCAGAATGGGAACGCTCTTGATGCTGTTCTGCATGGCCCGTTCGTCGTAGATCTGCGGGTTCAGCACTTGCAGACGCCAGAATCCCGAGATGAGGAACAGGAAAATGGCCACGCTGGTGTACTGAAACGCGGCAATCTTGCCGGCGGCAAAGTGAGTATCGTCGCGCAACGGCGGCTTGTCGGTGAGATGCGGCTCGAGATTGGGGTCGACCGGCGGCAGGGTCACAGCTTAAGGACGCATGTAGCGTACTGGTTCTATATTAGCAGCGGGGGTTGGAGGCTGGGAACCTCGCACGACGCCGGGCATCGAGAAAAATGGCAGCGAGCAGGAGTTATCGCGGGGGTCTCAGGCATTTTGTTCAAATCAGGCGGGTGTTGATGTGATTCAGTACCTGCGCGGCGGTCAAGTTCCCGTTCGGATCAGTGACAAACGAGGTAAAGCCTCACCCGGTGGGATGAAAATGGCGGAGTAAACGCGTCGGGGGCAAACCCGAGCCAGGCACGAAGATTCGCCAAGAGACGGCGAATTTCGAGCCTGTTAGGGGGCCCGCTCGCGGGCAACGATGGGTATGAAAAAGGGGGGGAACGCATCGGGATTTCGCGAAGGGGCAAATTCGAGCCAGGCACGAAGATTCGCCAAGCGGCGGCGAATTTCGATCCTGGCACGGATTTGCGGCGGACACTCGGCTCGGGATTTTCAAGTTCGAGAGAGGATTCGATAAGGGAAGCGAATTGCGGCCGGCTGGCAAGCTGAAGCAAGCCCCACCATAAGCAGGCGGAACACCCCATGTCGTGCGCTTCGCTCAGGGGGAGTTTCCTGACGCGGGCCACTCAGATCTGGTATAGCCGGGTCACCAGGGAAACGGTGGTTTCTAGTGTACGGCGCCGGCCCATGGCATCATCGTTTGCAGGCCCCCGTAGTAGCGCTCATAGGTTCCGGCGTTGAGATACGGATCGGTATTCAGTTGCTTTTTCACATCTTCGGCAAGGGGTTTGCCAGACAGCACCATATTGGCGAAGTTGACAATATTGACGGCCTGCGCGGGTTTGAGGGAGTGTCCGCCGCCGCCCATGTAGAGATCGAGAGCAAGGTTCTGCGGGGCGCCGAGAAACTGGAACACAGGCTTGGCACCTTCGTAGCCAATTGCATCCCCCTCGGCATTGTCGGCGTAATCGTCATTCGTGTTGTCGATGATGACAGCTCTGGGGGCAATTGCGGCGATCATCTCGTGATGGTCGAAGGGCAGGCGGTTCCCATAGCCCCAAGTGCCGGTCCGATACATGCGTGGCTCCACGGGCGCAGGAGTGATATCGTTCAGAAACCGCCGGATCATCTCATTGGAATTGTGGGTCTGGTGGCGAACATGATCACCCAAGGTCTCCGCTCCGGAGGATCGGCCCCAGGGATACTCGTTGCCGAACGGAGCAGTGCGAAACGTCCGGTTGCCGAACGAATCGTAGCGGTATGGGGCAGCGCCGCCGCTTCCGGAACCACCGGGAGCAGTGACCTGGAATCGATCGTCGAGGAAGCCTGCCAGCAGCGCCGCTTTGCCCCACCGTGAAAATCCGGTGACCACCAGCTTTTTCAGATCCAGGAGATTCGCATAATCGGGGTCATGGGCGGCAAGATATTGCAGGGCATCGACGCCGCGGCTCGCCCCCCATGCCCACGCGAGCAGAACCCCGCGATCGTTTCCCTCGCGGTCGAGTTTATACGGATAGAGGGTGAAGAAAGCCCCCGTATGGTCGCCATCGTCACTGGCGACACCGTTAGGTTCCGTAAATAAATAAACTTTACAACAACAATCCGTCGTGTTATTACGTTGGGTGTGGATTCCGATGCCCAACTCTCTCAGTATTTCGCGAGCATAT
>OKRF01000172.1 GCA_900290315.1 Candidatus Sulfopaludibacter sp. SbA3
TGGGCGAATTGATGGAGTACGTCGCCGCGCCTGCCGTAAACTGATTACTGGCAATGGGGTAAACGGCTGGTGTTGGCTGGCTGTCCAGGGCCAGGTTGACTGCCGTGGTGACCACCACGTTCGCGACAAAGGCGTTGGGAATGGCCGCCGAAAACGGGTATATGCCGCCGTTCGAATCTACGAAGGTCACATTACCGCCATCGTTCACGCACATGTACGAAATCTTCGTGACCGGGTCTGTGAAACTTCCTCCCGTCAGCGCGCCGGCGGCGGTGGTGAGAGGCACTGCAGTGGGACCGCTGAAAGTGATGGCATTGACGGTGACACCGGCGCCCGCGATGGCGATGGTATAGACCAGCGGAATGGTGAACTGTCCGCTGGCGATGGGAAACACGCTATACAGATCGCCGCTGGCCGACCCGGTGTCGGCGACCGGCACGCTGACGTAATAGGTCGGGCCGCCGGGAACCTGGAAGTACGGCGTCTGCCCCAGGTTGCTGAAGATCTCGTAGCTGTTTCCCTCGTGCACGGCTGTGTTGCCGCTGAGCGTGTAGGTCAATCCGGTGATGGTATCGGTGAAGCTGCCGTTGGCGATGGCATAGAAATGCTGCCCGTCGAAAGCCGCCACGTCAGCCGCCCGGCCGAAGGATATGGTCTTGGTGCCGAACGCGAACTGGTTGGGGTTCGGTGCGCCGGTTGCCTTAATTATGTATGTGGTGGACGGCCCTGCGTTGATGGCCACGCCGTCAGCGCGTATCGTGTAGGTCAAGCCACCCGCGGTGAACGTTGATGGCGAGCCTGACATCAAATAGTACTTAGTGCCATCGTACGCGGCAATGTCATTCACAGTGTAAGTGCTCCCATCCGTGAACGTGGCCTTCGTCCAGGGAGCCGCTCCGGTGAGGGTGAATGGCGGCGGCACCGAGACGGTCCCATCCAGGCCGACGACGAATTTGGCGGCGCCATCCACAAACGTGCGGTATGGCAAAATTGGATACGTCACGCCGTCGCCCACCACGGTTGTGTTGTTGATCAGGTAGACGATGTTGCCGATGGTTACGGTGGTTGCGTTAGGCTCCGTGGTGACGGTGAAACTGCGGTCGGCGGTCGTGATGGTGTAGGTGAAGCCCGAGGTGGTGAGAGGATATGTGGACCCGTTGCCGACGATCTGCCCATTGAGCGTGTCGAGTTGGTACACGTAGTTCTCCACCACCACGACATTCCCCTGGGTGATGTTGAACTGGCCGGATATAGTCGCGCCGTTCAACGAACTCTGTTTGAGAGCAATCGTGTACTGCACCCCATTGAGTAAGAATTGGCTGTTGCCGGCGGTCATGGTATACACGTTGCCGCCGCCTATCACGGTGTTCGGCTGGGCATTCGTGTTGATGATGTAGACTGCTCCATTGATGGAGAATTGATACGGATTCACCGGGTACGTCTGCCCGTTGCCTGTCACGCTGACATAGGCGCCGGTGGGGTCCTGATTGAAACAGTAGAAGTTCCCGCCGATCGTGAACATCTTTGGCGCGGTCATCAACGAATAACTCGCCGGCGCCCCGCTGAGCGAAGCGGCGTAGGGGTACATGGCGCTTCCGTTGAGCGTGTACGTGCCGTTGGCGAAACCGATCACGTATCCATACCCGCTGCTCGATGCGAATGTCATGCCGGTGGCAACTGGCACCGTGATGGTAACGGCGTTCTGCGTGATCGCGACGGTCCCTTGCACAGGGTCGTAGGTGTAGAGCCGGCCAATCACCCCGATGCTCATGCCTTTCAGGTCGCCCGGCTTGTTAAATACGTCAATGGTCGTGGTCTGGTTAGCCGCGGTAATCGAGAAGGGAGCCAGGGCGACCGGTGAAGGAGCCTCGGTTTCCACCGGCGCATCCACCGACGCATAGCTGACCGTGTAATTCCCTCCCTTGATCTTGTTAAACGTGAACGTAGTCAGATCCACGGTTACGTGGGCATTGTCTGTATCGAACAGGTAGCTTTTGCCGCCCACCACCAGGGTGTAACACGAGGTCGACCCATCCGTCAGCGTAGTGCTCAGATTCACGGTATAGGTTGCCCCGTTGAGCGTAAACTTCGGCCATGTAACCACGGCGTAGATCGGGTTTGCCGTGTCGGTGATGTCCACGAAGTACTGTCCGCCGCCCACACTGGCCGACTTGCCAGTCGAGTCCATCACGGTGTTGGATACGCCGTTGTACGTGTAAAGCACCGTGTCGTCGGCTTTCATGATGCTTCCCGGGTTGGCTGCCGGCGGTGCAGGAATGGCCGGCACTCCCTGGAACGCCCAACTGAAAAGGGTGGCGCTGGAAGGCGTGGTAATGAGCGCACCAAGTCCATTGCCGCCGAAAAGCCCTTGACTGCCGGGAGTGCGCGGAATGAACGACTTCTGGTCCGTGGATGGAAGCGGACCCACGGTGACCATACGATCCAGACCATGGGAGATGGAGCCGTAAAGGGGCAGCGCCTTGCCGGTCTTCGGATTGACAGGAACGATAGTAGTCGACCCGGCGATCGCATAGATATTATTGCCCGAGTAAATCTGAGAAATCTGGACCGGCTGCCGGTTCGCCGCGATCACATTGAGGGCGTAGCCGTTGAAGCCGGGAGGCCCGAGGAGAGGCGCTGCCTGCACGGCTCCGCCGACTGCCTGGATGGGAATAAAAGCCGGAGCCAGCCCTGTACTCGATGGCCCCATCGCCGCATATACCAGGCTCGAAAGCTTGTTGATCTGTGCCACCAGGTCTTGCGGATTGACGTTGTTAGGTGTCTCCGGAATGATGGGTGAAGCGCTCAGGTTTGCCGGGGCGCCAAGGGTCACCTTCAGAGTGAAGGTGGCCGACTCGAGAATTCCACCGTTTGGCGAATAGAGCACGTATGAATAGAGCTCGTTGTAGTTACCGTCCGCATCGATGAGATACTTGGCGATTTTCGTCCCGGTTCCAGAACCGTCATCTACCAGGGACATCGCGTAGCCCAGGTCGATCAGTTCAAAGGCGGCGCCTTTCAGAGTGGTGTAATGATCCTGGGAGAAGATGAAGAAGTCGTACTTGGTGGGCAGGCCGAATAGAGTCGTGGATCCGGCCGGAGTACTGCCAATCGAGGCGATATCGCGGTCCGCCTTTTTACTCAGAAAGACAGAGCCGGTAACTCCATTCCTCAAATGCAACCCGGCGGAGACTACCGAGCTACCGAGCTATAGGTATCCATCAAGCCCAAATCGGTAGGATGGACCGGATTCTGGATACTCAGGATGAGCGATCGGGTCCGGTTACTGAACGTGGGATCGACCACCGAGGGGGGAAGGTTCGGAACGAAATTAGGTACGCCGGGCGCCGTAAACGAGTCGTAGGTCAGGCTCCAGAACTGGCGGGGGAGGCTGACGTCATAATCGAAGAAAGCCACGTCAAATCCCAGAATGCTCGCGATCTGCTCCAGCAGGGGAAGTTGGGAAGGCAGGACATCGTTGACGTCGAAGTGATCGGGGCTGGAGAAAGAATAGCCGCTCGACCCCAGGTATCCATTGAGGAATACGACCCCCTTGGTCGACTCATCCGGATCGTACGTAGACAAGGTTCCCTGGTCGTTATTGTCATAGTCGAACAGCACGCCGATCAGCATGTTGGACACGGCAGACACGGCGGATATCAGGCCGGTTGCGGTCTGGTCGTTGGGCAGCGCGGATTCTTCGATGTTGTACACCACACCGGATACCGAGCGGAAGCTGTTGACCGACATTCCCAGATAACCTGGCCCGTTGGCCGTGGTTACCGCGCGGTTATGCTTCGAGTACACGATATTCGGCCGATCCATGCCAATGCCGGGCGGCAGGATCTGCTGGGCGCAGACGTTGAACGGCGCCTCACGCTGCGGCTGTACATTGGCCGAGCGCCAGCAGATTCCCTCCTGAATCTGCCCGTTGGTCAGAGCCAACATTTGCTGTTTCGGCTGCAGCGGGTACTTGTGGGTCAGATCGTTGGGGGTGAACATCACCACCTGCGGATCATAGACAAAGTGGAGTTTCTGCAATGACAGAACCGGTTTCTTCTCGACGTCCAGATTGAATCCTGTCGGGTAAGGCACCCCATTAACCGTCGTCCCCTGCAGGGCCCAGATTTCCGGATAGATCAGGGTCCAAATCTGTTGGCCGAGGAAGTTCGAAATGTCGGCAATGAAGCCCTTACTGGCATCGAGTTCCGGAATCGGAATGAAGATGGTGGGCGTGAAAAAGAATTCGCCGGTAATGCTGGTGAAATCCAACTCGTCGAGGGTATCCACCATGGTGGTCGGCGTATAAGTAGTTCCGAAAAACGAAAGGCCGCTGCGCTTGTGGCGTGCCGCCTGGGCCAGCGCAAGGTTGCCCGTTGTGGTGGGAACGAAAGTATCGATCAGCAACCCCGAAATCACGCCGAGGCCGCCCACCGCGCCGAGCGCCGGAAAATTGGAAACCGCGCGAACCAGGTAGACCAGGTTGTTGTATGCCACCAATTGGAATTCCTGGCCGGCAATGGCGCCCTTGTCATCCAGAGTCATGAAATTGCCGGTATCGGAAAAGCCGGTGCCGAGTAGAGCATTGATAGCGCTGACTGATATCAAGGTCGCGCTGGCCTGGCCAACCACGTAGATCTCGGTGGGAAATGACAGCGGCACGTTGGCTCCGATCTGTAGGTCAGCCGTCCCCGCTGTGGCGTCGATGGAGAAGTTGGTGTACTCGGTGACTCCCTGGCTGTTGGTTGTCACCGCCACCACATATGGCTTGTTGCCGACGGAAATCGTTTTGGCGGAGTCGTAGAGCTTGTCGGCGAAGGTGTAGGTGAGCTTGTACAGGTGAGCGGGCGGGCGCTTATCCACTTGAAACTCCAGATCCAGGCGAATCGGCACGATGTCACCTCCGCCGAACGCCATATAGATCATGGAGCCGGAGGGGTGGGTCGACTGCATCAGATGGCAATCGGCGCTCCAATTCTTGCGGCGGCACACAAAGTATACGGGCGGCGGGTCCAGCGAAATATAGTTTACTTTCGATGTATCAAAAACTGCGCGTTCCGCCGCGCGGAACGACACGGCTTGGGAGAATTGCTCAAAGAGCGTGAGGGGGCTGTAACTGGTGTTCTGATCGATCAGGTAAGGGATATTGGTATAGAGGTATTTGTCCGCTTGGGTGACCGTCGCGCCTGGAATGGCATCGGCGAGCGTGAGCGTCAGCGCGTCGAAGTTATTGTTAGAGTCGTACAGAGAGTACATGTAACCGAGCGCTAATTCGTCGGTTTTGCTGAGGACGTTGCCATACGCAGTGCCGTAGCTCGCTAAATGGCCGTACTGGTCGTGTACCATCGCTGGTACGATGATCGACATGTTGTAGCACGTCAGAGTATTTAGAAAGACTACGCGAACATAATACGGGTCATAAGTGGCGTTTTCTGTTGCTTGCGGGAGCTGATCGGGTATGTCCAGGTCCGCCTGCACCAACTCCACAATGTACGCTTCGCCGGTCCCCAGGTTATAGACGATTCTGCATTACCTGAAGGGCGGGATTCGAGCTTTTGGTGACGGCCAGTTCCGCATTGGCCTGCTGGCTCTGTTGAAGGTCGAAGCTTTGGCGCGCCTGAATCCCGTCGACCAAAGGATTGGCGATGAAGGCCGGGTTCAGGTTAGTAACGAGCACCCCATTGGTGGAGGGCGAGATCACGTCCATGGTGATCGATTCGTTGACCGCCGGATTCAGGTTCGGGGTGGCCGCTGCGTTCACCGTATAGGGATTATTCTGATTCAGGGCCGGCGGCACGCTGACCTGCTCCGGGCCGGCCGCCGCCGCGCCGGACGGCGAAGGAAAGTTCGTCTGCAGGAGTTGCAGAATCGTGTCAGTCATCAGTTTGAACTTGCCCTGGTCCACGGACTGCGTGGCGATGTCGAGTGGAAATGGATAAATGGGCCATACCGTCATCGCGTCGCCGTTGGTATCCAGGTACAGGTGCATGGGTTCCTTCGCCTGTGCAGTGGCAAGAGAGATGCGCGCGGTGTCCGACTGGGCCTGACTGACTCTGGCTGTCTGGTCGCTGCCCGTATACCGGACATCGATGTAAGGGTTGTGGCGATTGGCAAACTGCCAGAAACGCGACTGCGGCCAGAATACCGGGGGATAGGGCCGCGTATTCGGATCGAAGCCCATCGCGTCCAGATTGATCACGCTGACCATGTAACGCTTCTGGCCGATGAGGATGCTGTCGTCTTCCGGCACGAACACGTATTTCAGGTTCGTCCCCATCACTGCCTGGCGTACCAGCCCCATCACCAGCTTGCACGGCGCGAAGGCCTGCGACGTCAAATCGTCCGGCGACGTGTTGATCGCCGCGCTCGCGACGTAGACGTTCGCCGAACTGACCGAACCGACCTGGCCGGTATCGATATTGATATTCGAGTACACGAACAAGGAACTATCGGTGATCAGCGAATACGCCGGGGGCTTGTTCACTTGCGCATCCAGCACCATGTTCCCGTTGAAACCGGCTCCCGGCAGCAGGGATGGCGCGACCGTCAGGAAGACGGGGATCGACCACACATTCATATGGTCGGATCCGCCGATGAAACTTCCGAAATACAAGTCGCCTGGCTGAGGGTTGGACTTGTCGGCCGGCACCGGATTCGGCACAGTGACCTTGGATGCGACCATCGCTTCCGTGACGTCGACGATGTCGTATACGCTGTTGCTCGCGCCGAAGGTCAGGCGGACCGCGTACTGTTCGCCCTGCAAGACTCCCTGCGTGCCCACAGCAGGCGCCGGTAGAGTAAGCTGCAACTTCGGGTACAAGCGGACCGTCTTCATACCGGCTGTGTAGATCATGGCGCCTACATAGGTATGGGCAGGCTCCGGAGCAACTGACGCATTCAACTGGATGGTCTCCGATGCGCCATTCGAACCCCGCATTGACAGAGTAGTACCCGTTGCCGAGACCACATAATAGACCCCGGCCGCGAAAGCCACGCCCGAAGCCGCAATCGAGAGATCGTAGGGTGGCAGCGTGGGAGTGTCGGGATGCGCCGCCATGAGATTGAGCACGGTCCCGCCGGTATCCGCCGCAAACGCGGATCCCGACCCCAGCGATTGCTCCGGAAACACGGTTCCGGTCTCGAAGCTGCGGATGCCCGTCCCGTCCAGGGCTTCCCGCGGGATGGAAGCGTTCAGGGGGACCTGAATGGTGACCGGGCCCTGTGTGGTCCCGCCGGGCGCGTTCCCGCCGGAACCGATCGGCTGCGGCGCGGGAATCGGATTCAGAAGTTGGATCGGAATGGGGTTATTCACTGCGAGTGCGGTGTTGGGATTCACCGAAGACGATGGAGCCGGCTGAGCGGTGGTCGCGGTGGCCGTTACCGGCAAGGAAAAACCATCGACGATGGGCAGCCCTGGGGTAGAACTCAAGGTGAAATCGAGCCCCGCCGAGGTGACGCTCAGTCCCACGCCGAATTGCGAATTCTCCGCGGAAATCGCCGTTTCCAGAATCGAAACCAGGCGATCGGGCGCATAGATATAGGTAGCTTGTGCCAGCCGGCTCACCACGCCCTGCAAGGTCCCGCCGTTGAGGAAAGGACTGGTCGGGTCGTACACGGTAACCGGAGCGTTCAACGGAGCCGTCGTCGCGGTGAACGCCTGGTTATTCTGGCCGTAATCGTAGATGGGCGCGCCCAGGCACGTCTTCCAGCTTGCATCGCGGTAGAAACCGATGATCCGCTGGCCGGAGAAAATGCTCTGCGGCGAACTTCCGGTGTACGTGAGAGTGGTCACGCCGATGTCCGCGCTCGTGCCCAGGATCGAAACCGTGTACGCCTTGGCGGTGGCGTATGTGTATACGGTGAAATTGTGGTCGGGCGCTTCCAGGGTCGCCGCTATCTCCGGCTTCAGTTGGGTGGCCGATGCCGCGGAGTATCCCGGGCCGCCTTGATACACCACGGCCTGGCCATAGTCGACTGATGCGTCGCCGAGAGATCCTTTGACGCCCAGCCTGCTGACATAGTAGCTGCCGGTTGTTACCTGGTCCCGCGTATAGTACACCGGTAGGACGAACGTGGTCGCGCCCAAGGTATTATGCTGGGTCACATCGTAGACCAGGGCCGTGACCAGGGGCACAATCGCGGGATTATCATCATAGATCTGTTCGTTGCGGCCCTTGGTGAAATCGCCGAGCGGGACCACTTGCGATACCGCCGTTCCCAGCACCACGGAACGCAGGCCGGTGGCGGGATCATACCCGCTGTCGAAATTGTTAACTGACGGATTCGGATTGAGATCGGAGCCGATCCGTCCGGGAACGTAGCAGTACTTCACCGCCGCAAAGATGGGGCTCGCCGACAAGGCGAGATACATGTCCCTGATCCCGTCATCTGTATTCGGATAGGTCGTGCCTCCGCTGGCCGGCGCTGGGGAGAGAACATCGGCCGCCAAAGTCAGGCGAAATTCGTCGCGCAAATAGACGATCTGGAACAGCCGTGTCGCGCCGAGATTTTGATAGGGATCGACGTCGGAGCCCGCCAGGAACGAGTTGAACATCTGAAGAACGTTGCTGGCATCGTAATAGCTCTTACCCAGCCAGTTCAATGCGCTGTAAAACCAGGCAGGCGCCCACTGCTGAAAACGCGGTTTCGGAATCTGCTTGACCACGAACTTTGCCGGCGGAGGTTCAACCGCCGGACGCGCCACTGGAAGCACGATCTGACTCACATTGTCATTCTTAATGTTCACAGGGGATCTCCGATCAAAATGAGGTTCTGCAATCTTACCCAGGGATGGCACTGAGGTTGGTATCGTACAACGCTAGGCTTACCAGTACAATCGGGAAAATTACGGTTTCCAGCGTACAGAAGCGTCACTAGATGCGAAAAATGTGAAATCAAGTACCAACCAACTGCTCGCGTTTTCTCACCAGCGTATTGCTAGGAAACAACCGCGATATTTGGTGAGAGTCGGCGCATGAGGCGATGCCTCACCCGGTGGGATGAGAATGGCGGGGGCCGAGTTTTGCGGCTCGCTTCGCTCGCTGTACCGGCGGCGGAGACCGCCGGCGTTACCGAGCATTTTCGAGAGAGTGGGCGCATGAGGCGATGCCTCACCGGGTGGGATGAGAATGGCGGGGGCCGGGTTTTGCGGCTCGCTTCGCTCGCTATACCGGCGGCGGAGACCGCCGGCGTTACCGAGCATTTTCGAGAGAGTTTTATCGGCTGGCGGCTCGCGGCTCCGTAGTCAAGGATCCGACCAGCGCCGCTGGTAGTCTTCTTATGATCCACGAGGGAAGTCACGCCGGAAACGCCAACGATCGGCAAGCTCACGGTTCTGATTGCCGAACGTGGCAGAAAGCTCCCGTTCGACGTGAGCTCCCATGGCTGCCTGTTTTACGACGACACTTGACGTTCCGCGTTGTCATGTATGGTGTTAGGATGGTGGAGCACCGAAGGGGAAGTTCGGTGCATAGTCACGGTCAACAAAACAGTTGCAACACTGCGACTCGGGGAGGAGTGTTCATTTACATGCCGGTAAGACTCACGCCTGAAATCATCACCGCTGCCATCCGCGGATTCGAGGAACAGAAACGGCACATCGACGGACAGATTGCCGAACTCCAGGCAACGCTGTCTGGCGGGCCCGCTGAACCGGCCGCCATGCCAGATGGCGCCACACGAAAGCGCAAGATCTCCGCTGCTGCCAGGCGGCGCATGGCCCTTGGGCAGCAAGCAAGATGGGCCAAAATCCGCGGGGAGTCTGGCCATCCAGAGCCGGCCACGCCAGAACCTGCCAAGCCGAAGCGCAAAGCCGAAGCGCAAGCTCAGTGAAGCCGGCAGGGCCAACATCGTGGCCGCTTTGAAGAAGAGGTGGGCAGCGCAGAAAGCGGCGGCAAAAAAGGCCGGGCCAGCGGCCGCAAAGAAGGTCGCCGTCAAGAAGGCGGCTAAGAAGAAGGGCGGCCCAGCTAAGAAAGCGAAGGCGGCGAAGAAGACCGTTGCCGCGCAGACTGCGACGGGCGTGGCCGGGGAATAACGAGGCGTTCTGGCGTCCCGCTCACTCGCCCTCCGCGTTATGATTGCTGGCCGCGATGGCCAATCAAGAGCATTTCGATATTCGGGCGAAGGGCGTTGAGATTTGGAATGCGTGTCGGGCGCAACAGCTATAATAAAGCTCCGCCCGTTCAAGGGCAGTTTTTCCACGAACCGGTTGCCGAACAGAGTACTCACGGACGCGGCTGAGGCGTTGAGCAGCGGCGTGCTCCCCTCTACCGTGATGGTTTCCGTCTTGCCGCCGACGGTAAGAACGAAATTGAGTCGCGCGCGCTGGTCGATTTCGGCAACGACGCCATTCTGGTGGAGGGTTTTGAAGGCGTTTGCCTCTACTGTGATGTTGTACGGGCCCGGCAGCAGGGCTGGTTCCAATTCGGCCAAACCAGTGGCGTACAGCAGCAGGAAATCTTTCGCGCCAAGAACTTGCCATTGAACTACGTGGACAAGTTCATGGAAGTGCAGAGATTCGTCGGTGGCGACCGCACTCCAAAGGAAGTATGTGTCCATGTACGTGATGCCGCTTACCCGGCTTTGCTTCCTGAAGGTACCGGTTTCCTGAAGTTCCCGGATCAGTAAACCGCCCTGCGCTTGCCGCCCTCGAGAGAGCCGCTCGACTTTTTCGCCACCCTGACTTCGAGATTGTGCCGCTTGGGGGACGCATTCGAATCGGGCACGAACCCGATCACATACTGCGCCAGCGCATCCGCCTTGAAGCTATCGAGGATCTTGACCAGCAACGGCGCATCGATCGACGCATACTCCACCGAGCGGCCGCCCGTCAGCTTGCCCAAGCCTTCGAATTGCTGCATTCGCCACAGATTCCGTGGGTAGGCGCTGTGGATGTGATGCTGGTAGTTGGTTGCGACCGGATAGATTGGGATGCCGAGATCGAGGGCATGAACTCCGATGTCTTCGGGCAGAGTGGTCGTGGCGCCGATCCCTTCCGAGAACATCACCATGACGCGCGACACTTTGTCCTGCGCCGCCGCGACGTCGTTCAGGACGCTGATCGCCGCTTCCATCGGCCAGCCGCGGTGTTCGTTGCTGAGAAAGTAGCTCGTCTGGTAATCCTGCGTGAATGGGCCGTAACCCACGGTGTCTCGCTTCGGAGGCAGAGTCATCGGAATATCGGCGCCTGCTTCGGTCACGAAGTTCCCATTGAGCAACCCGCGAAAGTCGCGAGTCACAACGCGAGCATCCCTCGTCGCGCCGGTCAGCCGGTAGAGCTTCTGCCCCGTCGTGGTGTAGACGCAGATCCGGACGTCGGCGTCTTGCTTTTCGAGAAGCTGCCTGATCATGCCTTCTTCCCAATGCGGAATAAAGCGGAAGACATCGGCCGGATCCCAGAAATATGGTATCGCCGGGTTGACGTCGAACAGCAGCACGAGTTCGAGCGGCATCCGCGTCTGCGTCGCGGGACTGTCGAAGATCGTGAACGAGCGTGGCTTGCCGTCCTCGAACAGAGTCACATCTCCCGCATTTAGGTCAGGCACGAAGTTCTTGCCCTGCCTGACATGGAATGAGAGCAGCACCAGCCTCGTCTGCGCGCTGAAGCTGACCACGGCGGGTTCTTGCTGTGCGGCAGCGGAGGTCGCCAACAGGAGAGTTAGGAACAGACGGCTGATCATGAGAGGCTCCGCCATGACGTAATTCTAGCTTAACGAAACTAGGCCCCGCGGCCTTCCGCTGAATCGGCAGTGGGAGAGAGCGGCCCAGCTCTTTCGCCCGTAGTGCCCAACCGATGGCAACGGCCCGGCCTCCCGATGGTCAGCGTCGTGGTGTTGCGTAAACATTCCATTTTGCAACGAGGGTACCCGCACTCGATTTGTTCAGTTGGAAAACGTATTGCGTTGGTTTCAGGCATGGCGGTGAGTTTACGCAATGGCGAGTCCCCCGACTGGGGGCGGGCCGCCCATTCCTGTTCAGCAGCGCCGGCCTCATTTTGTGGCGCTTCTGGCTATTGAGTGGCTGCTGGGCCAGATTGAGCCCGCCGAAGAGCCAGCTCAAGAGTCCATTTTGAAGGATGCGCCGCCCTTTTCCTGCCTGCCGCCCTGGTAACCAACCGATGTGGACGTCCGCTGTTGCTCGACTTCCGTCATTGATCGAGGGTTGAACCGCATAACCAATCGAACCGCCGTATACGGATCCGTTTGTACGGTGGTGTGGCAGGGGCGCAGGAGCGATCCTTCCCCTATCCCGATCTGAAGCATCCCCACCAATGCCTACGCTACCGTGCTGTACGGTTCCAGCGCTTCGTATCCGCGATCTTCGGCGGAGATGAGGCCGGGCGGGCGATCGCTCCACACCACCAGAACGCGGCCGGCGAGCGACTCATCGGTGATCAGACGCACCACAGCCTGCGCGATCTCGGAGAGCTCGGTCAGCCGGGTAGGGATACGCGGATTGGCGCGCTCTTCCGGCGTCAGCGCATCATAATATTGCTTGACTTCGGGAGTCGCCACCCAATCGGGCACCAGGCAGTTCACGCGAGTGTTAGCCTGTTCGCGCAGGACGGCGAGTCCCGTGGTGAGCCTAAGTACTCCGACCTTGGCGATATCGTACGCGGCGGACATGGAGCGGTGCGGGCCATAGCCCAGTGCGGAGGTGGAACTCACGTTGACGATGGCTCCCCCGCCGCGGCGGCGCATGGCTGCGACGCCGAACTCCACGCCGTACATTGCGCCCACCAGGTCGGCCTGCAAGGGCTCGTACCATTGGTCCATGGGCGCGCCGGGGCGAAAGGGAGCGGAGGCGTTGTTGATCAGAATGTCGAGCCCGCCGAATTCGGTTTCGGCGAAGGCGATCAACGCCTGCACGCCGGCGCGCGATTGCACGTCACAGTGGCAAAAGCGTGCCACCCCGCCCGCGGCCTCGATGATGCCGACGGTTTCCGCGCCGCCTGCATCTTTGATATCGGACACTACCACGCGGCAACCTTCGGCGGCCAGGCGGCACGCTTCGGCGCGGCCCGAGCCGAGGCCTCCGGAACCGGTGACCACGGCGACCTTTCCAGCGAGTTCCATTAGTTCAGGAAGTAGGTGCGATACAGGGTGTCGCGCTGTTTGGGGACGA
Source organism: Candidatus Sulfopaludibacter sp. SbA3 (assembly GCA_900290315.1). Lineage (GTDB taxonomy): Bacteria > Acidobacteriota > Terriglobia > Bryobacterales > Bryobacteraceae > Sulfopaludibacter. The sequence continues at coordinate 13,123 of OKRF01000172.1, forward strand.
AGCCGGCGTCGCGGATGATGCGGCGTAGTTCCTCTTCGCTGGCATGGTGGTGCGCACCGGCGGCGGAGACCACGTTCTCTTCGATCATGATGCTGCCCACGTCATTGCCGCCGAAGCGCAAGCCGAGCTGGCAGGTCTTCAGACCCTGCGTCACCCAGGAGCTCTGTACGTTTTCGAAATTATCCAGATAGATGCGCGAGATGGCCAGGGTTTGCAGGTACTCCACCGCGGTCGCCTCTTCCTTGACGAAATGGCCCAGCGAAGTGTTTTCGCGCTGGAAGGTCCACGGGATGAAGGCCGTAAACCCGCCAGTCTCTTCCTGCAGATGGCGGACCAGCTCCAGGTGGTTCATGCGCTGCTCCAGAGTCTCGCCGCATCCGAACATCATGGTCGCGGTGGTGCGCATGCCGAGCTGGTGCGCGGTGCGGTGCACGTCGATCCAATCCTGAGTGCCGCACTTAAGACGGCTGATGCGGTGCCGCACCGCGTCGTCCAGAATCTCGGCGCCTCCGCCGGGGATGGAATCGAGGCCGGAATCCATGAGCCGCTGGATGGTGTCGCGCAGGCTGAGGCCGCTGACGCCGGCGATGTTGGTGACCTCCGGCGCGGAGAGGCAATGCAAGTGGATGCGGAAGCGCTGCTTGATGCTGCGGAACAGATCTTCGTACCACTCGATCTTGAGATCGGGATGCAGGCCGCCCTGCATCAGGACGCCGGTGCCGCCCAGATCGATGGTCTCCCGGATTTTTTCGAAGATCACCTCTTTCGGCAGAATGTAGCCTTCAGCGTGGCCCATGGGACGGTAGAAGGCGCAGAAGCTGCAGTATTCCGTGCAGAAATTGGTGTAGTTGATATTGCGATCGATGATGTAAGAGACCACGTTTTCCGGATGCCACTTGCGCCGGATGGAGTCGGCCTCCATGCCGATACCGACCAGATCGTCGGACTGGAACAGATCGAGAGCTTCTTGGCGAGTGATCATAGGAAAACCCAGGGGGTAACTTCAAGATACTACGGAGTTGGGTGCCGGGGCCAATCGACGGAGTGATCGCAGACATTCATGCCGCTTCCCGTCCGGTTGGTGATTGGCCTGCTTGGCCTTCCGATCGCGGTGATGGCGCAGGATACCCACCGCATTGCGGGCAACCGCTACCACCTCGTTGTCGAAGATTCATGGGTCCGTGCCACCCGCGTTACGTGTGGAGCGCATGAAGCGGCACCTGTCCACCAGCATCCGCCGACACCTAGCCAGAGCGCGGCGAGTTCCCCGGCGCATGGATAGCTTCGGAACGGCGAACGTGCCGGTTATATCATGGGTCAAGGAGCAGGGAGCCGTGACCACGCGTCCACACGAGGTTCAGACTCAACCCGGCCGAGCCGCAGTCCAGATCTTTGCCGCCAATGATCGGATGAACCAGATACTGATCGAACATCTTGACCCTACGGCATGGCGCGCCAAACCGCCAGGCAAGGCCCGCACGATTGCGGCGATCTTCACGCACATGCACAACGTCCGATGCAAGTGGGTCAGGCTTACAGCACCGCACCTGAAGGTGCCACCACAGCTCAACCGGGCGCACTGCACGCCGCAGCAGGCGCGTGCGGGATTGGCCGGGAGCGCCGTTCGCTGCGCGGAGATGCTCGCCGAAGCGCTCGGCGGTTGTGGGGGCCGCGTCGAGAAGTTTCACCGGGACGGCTGGGCGAAGCCTTGGCCGGTTGGCCTGGAAATGCTATGCTACATGCTTTCTCACGAAGCACATCATCGCGGGCAGGTATGCATGCTCGCGCATCAACTCGGATTCCCGTTGCCAAACGCGGTGGGCTCCGGGATCTGGAATTGGGAAAAGCTGTGGAGAGATTGCGGGTTGCCTGGCCCCGGCTACGATTCGTAGGTCGCCCGGGCCGCAGGCTCGGACCCAGGCGGCCCGGTTCAGAACGGACTGGAACATGACAGACGAGTTGTTGCCCATTGATCGGCGAGACTTTGCATCCACGGCTGAGGTGAGGATCGGACTGTACAGCATTTCCTATCTGGGCGTGTGGTACCGCGGTGCCGCGCTGAGCGTCGAACAGGTGATCCAGCGAGCCCGCCAGTACGGCTACCAGGGAGTGGAAATCGATGGAAAGCGGCCTCATGCCAACCCGCTCGACATGCCGCCGGCCCGCTGCCGGCTGCTCCGTGAGTTCGCCGCGGGCGAAGGCATCGAGATATACGCCGTGGCAGCCAACAACGATTTTTCGAGCCCCATACCGGAGCACCGCGAGGCTCAGTTGCTGTACGCACGCGAACTGATCCGCGTGACGGCGGACCTGGGAGCGAAAGTGATGCGGGTGTTTCTGGCCTGGCCGGGCGTGACGCTGCTGCCCGAGGGCGGCGGCCGTTACGATATCGCGCAGTCCGCCTGGCGCCAGGTTCACGAGCCGTTCTCCGAGGAGCAAACATGGGAGTGGTGCCGGCAGGGCCTGGTGGAAGCCGCCGGCTATGCGGGAGGCTGCGGCGTAACACTGGCCCTGCAAAATCACGCTCCAGTCATCCGGGATTATCGCGATTGCCTGCGCATGGTGCGGGAAGTGGGCTCGCCTCACTTGAAGGTTTGTTTCGACCCGCGGCTGGAACATCACCTTGACGCGGACGGCATCGAGCGGGCGGCGCGCGAGGTGGGTCCCCTGCAAGTGCTTTCGCATTTTGGCGGAGAGTACGATCGCGGCGCCGATGGCATCCAGGTCACAGAGGGCGAACAGTGCCTGGCGGCAGTGCGTGGCCTGTTTGCGATCGGGTATTGCGGGTACATTGGCTTCGAGCTCTGCCATCCGCTTCCCGTGGTGGACGGCAAAACGGTAGGGATCGATTTTGTGGACAAAAACGCCGAGCTGGCGGCGGAATACATGAAGGGTATCGTTTCCCGCTACGCGCAGGAGTGCCGCGCCTGAGGGGCGACGCGGTCAAGCTTCGTCGTCCGCGGGAATTTCGAAATTCACCAACTCTCCGCGGAAGCCGTGGGTCTTCCACGCTCCGAAGGCAATTCCGGCCGCCATCCAGATACCGCCGGCGATCTGCGCGGTCCGGCTCAGGTTCAGCCACAACAACAGGCACACGGCGAATCCGAGCGCGGGCGGAATCAGGTTGCGGAGTCTTTTCTCGTTTTCACGCACGTAGTAGCGGACCAGGGCGGCGGCATTCACGCCCATAAAAGCGATCAGAGCGCCGAAGTTCAGCATCTGCGCCCCGAGGTCATAGTCGATCACGAAGGCGCCGGCGAGGGCGACGACTCCCACGAAAATCACGTTATTCCGGGGAACGCGATGCTTCGAGTCAACCACGCCGAAGAATGCTTTCGGCAGTGCGTTGCTGCGCCCCATGCCAAACAACAGGCGGGCGGCGCCGAGCTGGGCGCCCATGCCGGAACCGAAATTCGCTACCACCAGAGTGAAGCCGACGATCGCGAATAAGGGACCCCAAGTCCGCCCGGCGGCGTAAACAAACGCGGTGGTTTCGTCCGGAAACGGCTGCGACGCGGGCCACGCCAGTTGGGCGGCGTAAACCTCGAGCGCGGAGAGAATCCCGATCACCACGCAGGTGAGGACTGTCGCCAGCAGGATGTTGCGCCGGGGGTTCTCCGCCTCTTCCGACAGAGTGGAGATGCCGTCGAAACCTATGTAGGTGAGGACCGCGATCGAGGTGCCGCCGAGCACCGCACCGGGCGCGAAAGTGGCCGGGTCGTAAAACGGCCGCGTAAAGAATCCTACTCCGCCATGAGGGTGCCCGAAGATGTAGCGCGCGGCGCACACGAAGAAGATCGCGATCACCACCCCCATGCCCGCCGCCAGAGCCGTATTCATGCGGGCCGAGGCGCGGATGCCTTGCAGATTGAGACCGGTAAACAGCAGTGCGAAGACGATGGCCCAACCCCAATAGGGTATGGCCGGAGCGAAGACGTGGGCCTGCTGGCTGATCCAGACGATACAGATCAGGGGATTCAGCATGTAATCCATCACCATGCTCCATCCGGTGATATACCCCAGCGCGGGGTTGATCTCCTGACCCACGTATGTAAACGCCGAGCCCGCGCTGGGATAGGCGCGCGCCATACGCCCATAGCTGATGGCGGTGAACAGCATGGCCACCATGGCAATAAGGATGGTGGTGACCACGTGCCCGCGGCCGCGATTGCTGAGCACGCCGAAGACCGACATGGGCGCCGTGGGCTGGATTACGATCACGCCGTAGAGGATCAGGTCCCACAGGCCCAGTGTGCGGCGGAGACGGGTCTGCGGAACGGGCGGGCTGGCCATCAGAACTCGATTGTCCCACAAGGGGCGCTTGTCATATCCAAAAACAAATCGGACCAACCTAGTTAGTTTCTGTCGCAAAACTACCTCTCGGGAGCGAAGCGACCCCTCCCTTACGGTCGGGGCTCCGATAGTCTTGTTGCAACTATGAGACCTCACATCAGAGCCGCGACCGTTAGGGAGCGGTCTGGCGCGCGGAAACCGAGTTTCGCGACAGAAACTAGTTAAGATAAGTGCGTGTAAGTACTCCACGGCAAATTACGAAACCGTAATGTTCCAGTCATGTGGCGCGGTATCGCCCACAGTTGCCGCGGGGTAAAATGTCCGGTCTGCATATGCTACTGAGTGCGGCAATCGGAATCGAGGAAAGTCTTGGATAAATTCGTCGCTCCCCTGCTTGCAATCGCCCTAAGCACGGCGCTATGCCTCCCGGAAGCCCGAGGGCAGGCGGCGCATGCCGCAAATGGGTCGAGAATCGACCTGGCTAACGGGTGGCGGATCCAATCCTCCGCCCAAGTGATGGAGAAGGGCGACACTGTCTCCACGGCGGAATTCCGGCCGAGCGGATGGTACGAGTCTGGCGTGCCAACGACTGTTGTGGCAGCGCTGGTGCGGAACAAGGTTTATCCCGACCCGCACTTCGCCATGAATCTCCGGTCGATTCCTGGCACTACTTATAACATCGGGCAGAATTTCAGCAACCTGCCGACGCCGGCGGACAGCCCCTTCGCCGTGCCCTGGTGGTACCGCAGCCAATTCCAGCTTCCCTCAGTTGCCAAAGGCAAGCGGCTCTGGCTGAATTTCGACGCCATCAATTACCGGGCAAACATCTGGCTGAATGGGCATCAGGTGGCGAGCTCCAGCGAGGCGATTGGGATGTACCGCATGTTCGAGTTTGAGATCACCGGCATCGCGTTGCCCGGTGCCGCCAACACCCTGGCGGTGGAGGTCATCCCGCCCACACCGAACGACCTGACGATCACCTACGTGGACTGGAATCCCATGCCGCCCGACAAGGACATGGGCCTGGTCCGCGACGTGTACATCCGGATCAGCGGCCCGGTCACCCTCCGAAACACGCAGGTAGTGACCCGGCTCGACAATCCGCCGGACCGGGCCCATCTCACCCTGTATGCGGATTTGACCAACACCACCGGCCAGGACATCGAGGGCACGCTGAAGGGGACATTCGATGGCGTGGCGGTTTCCAAGAAGGTCCGCCTGGCGGCCAAGGCGAGCTCCCGGGTGGCGATTGCACCGGAAGATAGTCCACAACTTCATATCGCGCATCCTAAGTTGTGGTGGCCGTATGGCCTGGGCTCGCAGGACCTGCATCACCTCCGCATGGAGTTCGAATCTGGCGGCGAGGTTGCGGACAGCGAGGAGGTGGACTTCGGGATCCGTGAGTTCACTTCTGAGGTCGATGCCCAGCAGCATCGCCTATTTAAGATCAACGGAAAGAATATCCTCATCCGGGGCGGCGGGTGGTCGTCCGACATGATGCTGCGTGTTGACGATGAGCGCGAAGAGAACGAAATCCGGTACACGCGCGACATGCATCTGAACACCATCCGGCTCGAAGGCAAGATGATGAACCAGCACTTCTTCGACACCACTGACCGCAACGGCGTTCTGGTGATGCCGGGCTGGTGCTGCTGCGCTTACTGGGAGCGTTGGAGAAACTGGAAGCCCGAAGATTACCGGATTGCGGAGGAGTCCTTGCGCGACCAGATCCGGCGCCTGCGGAACCATGCGAGCGTTTTCGTATTTCTGTACGGGAGTGACAACTCGCCGAATGCCGAGGCGGAAAAGATGTACCTGAAGGTCTTCCAGGACGAGCACTGGCCGAATCCGACGGTCTCATCGGCTGCGAAGGCGACTACGGAAGGCGCCGGTCCGACGGGGGTCAAGATGACGGGCCCCTATGAGTACGTGGCGCCGAATTACTGGCTGCTCGATCGCCAACGCGGGGGCGCCTTCGGGTTCAATACCGAAACCAGCCCGGGGCCCGCCATCCCCGTCCTGGAGAGCTTGCAAGAGATGCTGCCGGCGGAACACCTCTGGCCAATCGACGATTTCTGGAATTTCCACGCCGGCGGCGGGGGCTATCGCAACGTCAACGTTTTCACCGCCGCGTTGCAGGGCCGTTACGGGAAAGCCAAGGACCTGAATGACTATCTCCGCAAAAGCCAGGCGATGACTTACGAGGGTGAGCGCGCTATGTTCGAAGCATTTGGACGGAACAAGTACGCGGCCACCGGAGTGGTCCAATGGATGCTTAATAATGCCTGGCCTTCTATTATCTGGCATCTCTACGACTGGTATCTGCGGCCCGGCGGTGGCTACTTCGGGACGAAGAAAGCCAACGAACTGCTGCACGTACAGTATTCTTATGACGATGGCTCGATTGCCGTGGTCAACTCATACTATCAGCCCTTCCGGAACTATAAAGTGACGGCCAAGGTGTACAACCTGGACCTGACGGAGAAGCTCTCGAAGTCAGCGTCCCTGGACATTGGCGAGGATGCGGTGGTGAAGGCATTCGAGATCCCACAAATCGACGGGCTTACACGGACGTATTTCGTCAGGGTGACCCTGCAGGACGATACGGGTAAGTTGGTGAGTTCCAATTTCTACTGGCTCTCCACCCAGCCGGATGTTTCCAACTGGGCCGGGGGGAACGGACGTTACACGCCCATCCAGACATACGCCGACCTTACCGGCCTGGAACAACTGGCGCCGGCGAAAGTGCAGGTCACTTCGCGCGCGGAGCAGAAGGGAACCGAAGAGATTGACCACGTCACCCTCGAGAATCGAGGCGCGCAGTTGGTGTTCATGGTTCATCTCACGGTCCACAAAGGAGCGGCCGGCACCGACATCGAGCCGGTATATTGGGAGGATAATTACTTTGAGCTGATGCCCGGAGAAAAGCGCGAAGTGACGGCGACATACCCACGCAAGCTGCTGGGCGGAGCGAATCCGCAAATCAAAGTGGATGGTTGGAACGTTGAGTAGTGGCGTGATTGGCGCGGTTGACATCGGGGGCACCAAGATCGCCGCCGGTGCGGTGACCGAAGACGGTGTGGTGGTCGGCCGGGTGGAATGCCCCACCGCACCGCGGGAGGGATTCGCGGCTGCGATGCGCCGGGCGGCCGATCTGCTTCGCCAGGCCGGTGCGCAGGCTGGCGCTGGCTTTTGCGGCATCGGTGTGGCGTGTCCCAGCCCGCTCGATGCGTTTGCCGGAATCGTGGGTGAAGTGGGCACGCTTTCAGGATGGCAAGGCGGCAACATCGTGGCGGCCCTTTCCCGGGAATTCGAGGTGCCAGTGGCGGTAGAGAACGACGCCGATGCGGCGGCTCTCGCGGAGGCGTGCTGGGGCCCAGCCAAAGGCAGCAGCCGGTTCATTTATGTCACCATCAGCACCGGTATTGGGGCGGGGATCATTCTCTCCGGCAAACTCTATCGGGGCGTGGACGGCGCTCACCCGGAAATCGGACATCACGTGCTCGACTGGTCGGGTCCGTTGTGCTACTGCGGCGCCCGCGGCTGCTGGGAGAGCCTGGCCAGCGGACCGGCGATGAGCGACTGGTTTCGCGAACAGCGTCCACAAGACGGGGACCTGACCGCCGAACAGATCTGCGACTTATCTCGCCGCGGCGACGAACTAGCATGCCGCGCAGTGGAGCGCGAAGGGTTCTATATCGGCCTCGGGATGGCCAACCTGGTCACAATGTATACGCCCGATGCCATCGCACTCGGCGGCGGCGTGATGAAGAGTGCGGACCTGTTTCTGGGACGCATCGCGGAAGTGATCCGTGAGGTTGCGACGCAAGTGCCGGCGGAGAAGACCATGATTACGCTCGCTTCTCTTGGCCCCGACTTGGGTCTGGCTNNCGCCATGGGCGTACTCTCTCGAAAATGCGAACTACGCACACGCCGCAAAGCGGTGGCAGGCGATTGATTTCGCCGCTTTTGCGAAATCTGTTGACTGTCACCGTTTTGCCCGCCGGCGACAATCTTCCGCCAACGTCGCCCCCATTTTCACCCCTACCGGGTGAGGCTTCGCCTCATGAGCCGGCTCTCTCGAAAATGCCCGCATGGCGTGAAGGAGAACAGGAAAACGATCGTCTATCCCGCTCGGCAGCCAAAAGAACCGGCGACAAGATCGCCGGCGCTACCAGGCGCGCGGATTTTCACCCCCACCGGGTGACGCTTCGCCTCATGAGCCGACTGGCACAATATCTCCATGGTGATTGAAGGCGGCTATTGGCGCGACATTCTGGCCCAGCCCGCGGCCCTGGCGGACACCCTCGCAGGGTTGGACGCGGCTGCGCTGGCGGACACGGTGAAGCGATGCCGCGACGGCCGCTTCCATCGGGCGGTTCTCACGGGGATGGGCGGATCGTATTGGGCGCTGCACCCCATGCACCTCGCGCTCCTGAATCGCGGTTGGAATTCAATCCTTCTTGAAACCTCCGAGCTGATTCACGTGCTGCCTGGCCTTTTGGACTCGCGGACGCTGCTGGTTGTGTGTTCGCAATCGGGCCGCAGCGCGGAGATCGTGCGGCTGCTCGATGTAAAGCAGGCCAACTGCTTTACCGCCGCGATCACCAACACGCCGGATTCACCGCTGGCGGGCCGCGCCGATGCGTTGATCCTGACGCGCGCCGGTGAGGAGTTCACGGTTTCCTCGAAGACATACGTGACGGCACTGATGGCCCTGAAATGGATGGCGGACGCGCTGTTGGACTCCAGCCTGGAGCGGTCGCGCGACGAATTGTCGCAGGTTGTTCCGGTCGCCGCGGCGTATTTGCGCGATTGGCGCAGTCATGTGCAGTCAGTGGAGCCCGACCTCCGCGATGTGCGGGATCTATTCGTGCTGGGCCGCGGCGCTTCCCTGGCCGCGGCCGGAGTCGCCGGTCTGATCATCAAAGAATCCACGCATCTTCATGGGGAAGGCATGAGCGCCGCGGCGTTCCGGCACGGACCATGGGAAATGATTCATCCAGCGCTATATGCCTTGGTGTTGGCTGGCGATGGGGAGGGCGCCACGCTCGCCTTGCGGCTGGTGCAAGACATCGTCGCCGCTGGTGGGCGCGCCGCAATCGTGAGCGAAGACGCCCGTGAAAGCCTGTTCCGGCTGCCCAGGGTTCCGGCTTCGGTGCGGCCGATTGTAGAGATTCTTCCGGTGGAAATGCTGACACTCGCGCTCGCCTCCGTCGCCGGGCGGGAGGCAGGCAGGTTCGAACGCGCCACCAAAGTAACAACCGCGGAGTGACGGCAGACCGGCTTCCAAACCCTCGCGCGGACTCAACCGGCCACCAGTTTGCGCGCCAGCGCTACGGCCGTCCCGGCGCTTTCGCCATAACCGTCGGCCCCAATCGCGTCGGCGTACTGTCGAGTAAGAGGCGCACCCCCCACCATGATCTTCACCTTCTCGCGTAGTCCCGCACGCTGGAACGCTTCGATAGTGGTTTTCATCGACGGCATGGTTACGGTAAGCAACGCCGAAAGGGCCACCAGTTTGGCGTCGCTCGCGGCGGCGGCATCGACGAAGCGCTCCGGCGCCACGTCCGCACCCAGGTCGATCACCTCGAAGCCGCCGCCCTCCAGCATCGACGACACCAGGTTCTTCCCGATGTCGTGCAGATCGCCCTTGACCGTCCCAATCACCACGCGCCCCACTGTCGGGGCGCCCGCCGCCAGCAATGGCGCGCGCGCCGAGAGCAGCATCTCGGGCACGAAGTACTCTTCGCACTCGAAGCGGCGGCCCACTTCGTCCATGGCCGGTACCAGGTGTCCGGAGACAATCGTGAGCGGGGCCTCCCCCTGGCCTATGGCTGCCTGCGTCATGGCGGCGGCGGCCTTCCAGTCTCCCTCGATCACGGCCTCGCGTAGCTTCTCCAACTCATGCATGTGAAACTCCGTTAAACTCATGGACCGCACCAATCATGGCGACGATGTTCTCGACCGGGGTGCCGGCCTGCAGGTTATGAATCGAATTGAACACGAACCCGCCGCCCGGCGCGAAGATCTCGCAACGGCGCAACACTTCCTCGCGCACCTCTTGCGGCGTACCGAAAGGCAGGGTCTTTTGCGTGTCCACGCCGCCACCCCAGAAAACCAGACGCGAGCCGTACTTGCGCTTCA
>OKRF01000383.1 GCA_900290315.1 Candidatus Sulfopaludibacter sp. SbA3
ATCCGACGCAGCCGGTGGCATTGCTTGCCCCTCACTCCCGCGAAACCTGGTAACGCCGGCGGTCTTGCCGCCGGTCAAACTCGCGACGCGCCCGAGTCACATCCCGTTCCATCCGACGCAGTCGGTGGCGTTGCTGGCCCCTGACCCCCGCGAAACCTGGTAACGCCGGCGCTCTTGCCGCCGGTCAAACTCGCGACTGCGCCCGAGTCACATCCCGCGCCATCCGACGCAGTCGGTGGATTGCAGCCCCTGACTCCCGCGAGACTTGGTAACGCCGGTCTTGCCGCCGGTCAAACTCGCGATACGCCCGAGTCACATAACGTTCCATCCGACGCAGCCGGTGGCATTGCTGTCCCCCGGCTCCTATCCCGCCACCCTGCCTTTCAGCATGGTGTAGGAGTGCGGCGCAAATCGGTGGCGAAGCTTCTTGCCGTCGGTCGGCACGCTGCGTTCGGCCACTTTGACCACGGTCTTTCCAAAATCGTTCGCCGCTTTGATGTCGGGACCATTCAATTCGCTCACCGCCATGGATCCGGAGAACTGTTTGTCCTCCAACTCGAATTCGGTCTCGATTGCCTGGTCCTTATGGCGGTTCACCACGTTCAAAACCACCGTCCCATTGTCGTAGGCAGCGGAGATGTCCAGGTACGGAACATCGTCGAAGCGCCGCGACTTGTACTTCGGGCTTTCTACGAAAAGCTGCAGCGCCTTGCCGCGGCTGTTGGCGGCGAACAGTTGCAGGGGATAGTAAATGGTCTGCAGAAAGAGACCCTGATCGTTGGTGAAAATCGGTGCGATGACGTTCACCAATTGCGCCATGTTGGCGATTTTCACGATGTGTGCGTGGTTGACGAAGGAATTCAGGAAGGTGGCGACCACCAACGCGTCTTCCAGGTTGTAATGCTCCTCCAGAATCCGCCGGCCGCGCTCCTGGGCGCCGCGGGCGCGGTACCAGACGTTCCATTCATCCCAGGCGATATAGATTTTCCGGTTGCCCGGCTGGCCGGACAGAGCCGCGTCGATAATGCCTTCGGCCGTCTTGAGGCGCTGATCGAGCTCCACCGAACTGGCCATGAACTCGCCGAAGTTGTCGGCGGCATTGCCCACATACATGTGCAGAGAGAGATAGTCGGCATGCTGATTCAAGTACTGCAGCACGGTGCGATTCCATCCGGTCCAATCGCTGCCCGCGCCGAAATTGGAAGAGCCGGCGGCAATCAGTTTCACGCTGGGGTCGGTCCACTTCATGAGCTTGGCGGCTTCCAGGGCGAACTTTCCGTAATCCTCGGCGCTGCGATGGCCCATTTGCCAGGGGCCGTCCATTTCGTTGCCGAGTCCCCAATAGGTCACCTTCCAGGGGGCTTGCCGCCCATTTTGCCTGCGCAAGCGTGTCATGGCCGTATCTTCCTTGGAGTTGCAGTACTCCACCCACTGCTGCGCCTCCGTCCACGAGCCGGTCCCGAGGTTGGCGCAGATGTAGGGCTCGGTTCGCAGAGTCTCGGCGTAGTTGAGGAACTCGTGGGTGCCGAAGCGATTGCTCTCTACTGTGCCCCAGGCCATCTCCAGGCGTGGAGGCCTCTGGTCGCGCGGGCCTATCCCATCGGTCCAGTGGTAGTTTGAGGAAAAATTCCCACCCGGCCATCGCAAGAGAGTCACGTTCAATTGGCGGACCGCCTCCAGAACGTCTTTGCGGAAGCCGTTGGCGTCGGCAAGCGGCGATTTTTCGTCGAAAATGCCGCCATCGATGCATCGTCCCAGGTGCTCAATGAAGTTACCATAGAGCTTGGGGTCGAGATCGCCGATGGAGCGTTCGGTATCGATCTTGACCCGGGCGCGCAGGTTCTCCTGTTGTGCGCGCACCAGAACGGGCGCCGCAGCCAGGGAGAGGGCAAAGGAACGTCGGGAAATGCTCATATCGGTGCTCCAGCCTATCATAGCGGTTTGTGAAATCGCTTGCATTTAGGTGAAAAATTCCCCGGAAGGAAGGGGGAAAACTGCCGATACGTAAGGGAGGCCCCATGAAACTGCTGTTTCCCATGCTCTATTTCGGTTGTACTGTCGCGAAGATGACAGACAACAACAGACGATCGTCTTTCCTACCGGGACGGCCACGGAGATGAGGAGCATGCCCCAATTGCTTCCCGCGGAGCGCGACCTGGTAGCGAGGCGCTCCGGAGTCATCGCCAAGGTCTGCAAGCTTCCCCCTTTTGCGCCGGCGGCTTTGCGCCTCCTGTCGATTTCCACGGACAGCGTCTCGGCTGTGGAGGATTTCGAGTCGGCGTTCGGGCTGGATCCGGCTCTGGCGGCGAACCTCCTGGTGACTGCCAATTCTCCTCTATTTGCGTTTCGGTCGCACATTGGCAGCATTCGCCGCGCCATCTCCCTCCTGGGTCTGGATGCGGTCCGGTCACTGGCGTTAACCATCGGAATGCGGACCTATATCAGCCGCTCCGGCACGCAGGACGCGATCCATTCTGTCTGGAGCCACAGCATCGCTACCGCGGTGATTGCGGAGACGGTGGGCAAGCACTCCCATGCCCCCGATGTGACCATGCTCTACACCGCCGGATTGCTCCACGATATCGGAAGATTGGCCCTGTTGAGCACCGAAGGAAGGCGCTACGCTGAGATCCTGAGCCGGGAACACTACGACATGGAAGAGTCGCTACTGCTGGAAACACTGACTTTCGGCTGCACCCACGATGATGTGGGGGCGTTTCTGTGCCGGTCGTGGGGTTTCCCGGAGGCGTTATGCGACTGCGTGCGCTTTCACCATCAGGACGTGGTGGCCCATGCGGGTCCTCCGTTCGATTTGGTGCGGCTGGCTTGCCGGCTGGGCGATGTGCTGGATATGGGTGAAGTGCGGTGCGCCAGCCGCGGTGGTAGGGAAGTCGCCGATCTGCTGCCTGCGCATCTGCAGAATTGCGCGGACTTGCACCCGGACCATCTGCTCGAACGAATTCTCAAAATGACGAGTATTTGAGGGAGGTGGGTTGGAGAGTGACGATCAGGCGGTGAGCAGTCTGGGGACTGGGCGCATCATGCTGTGGACCGGAGATCCTTCGCCCAGCAGGTCGCGCAGTTTGCTGCCCTTTTGGCCGCGCTGGAGCAGGCAACGGTCGGATCCGTCCCAACCTTCCACGCGGACTGCGTTGCCGCGCCGTTCGATTTTGTAGACCGCGGCTGCTCCGAACTCGGCAGCCAGACCAGGCAAAGACCAGCCGGTAGGATCCATCATGCGGAAGCCGCCTTGGCGATCAATCAGAATCACAGTATCGGTGAGGGTGTTGCCGCCGGCAGTGGCGACTTCCAGGATCTCTTCGGCCTTCTTCAGGAACTGGCTCACAAAACACTTATCGGCAGGGGTGAGGGTTTTTTCAGCGAAAGATTCGGCTGATCAGTTGCTTACACTTCAGCCGATAAGGAAAGAGTGAGAGTCTGCACCGAGGCCCGAATGTGTGAGTCCGCTAGAAGCCTGCTCTTAGCCTATCTCGATGCGCTGGAAGAATACGACCGCATCCATCTGGTTCTGATTGGAGCGGTGAAGGCCGAGGACCTGGAAGGTGTGACGGCCTTTCGCAGCCTCCTGGACGAGATCAAGGGTAAGCTGGCGGCGGCTCGCAAACGCTTCACCGCTCATCAACACACACACGGCTGCGCCGGGGCCATCCGTTTCGACGAACCGGACGAGAACTGGCTGGCTTAAGCGGCCGCTCCCTGTTCAGGGCGCGGTTGGCATGGGTGTTTCGAAGGCGTCCTGAGAGGCGATGTGTTTCAGGAGGTTGAGCCAGAGGTCCAGGGCGGGATTTTCGCCCGGAAGACTGAACTGGTTGGGGCAGTCCTGGATTCGCTCGGCGACGGCGAGCAGGAGTTGCAGCTTCTCCAGTTCCCAACTGCTGTCCACTTCAACAGATAAAGAGAGTGTTTTATCTAATTCCCTTGCGAGTTTGCGCCGATCTTGGGACATGGGACATCCAGGCCCGGAGCAGATCTTGGGCCAGGTCACCCGCAATCTGGGGCTCCTGGTAGGTCTGACATTGCATCTATCAATAAGTGCAATTAGTCCGAAATAGTTCTCGGATAATTAGTTCTCCGCCGGCGTCTTCTCCATGCCGTCGATGAACACCATTCTGACGGGCCCTTTGCGGGAATCCAGTTTGAGCCCCAATTGCTCTCCCAGAGAAGTGAAAACATCGCTGCCGGGCGTGTCCGGCCTGGTTCCGTCGGATCTCGCCGGCAACGACGCCAGAACACTTTCCGGGGTGTAGGAAAGATGAAAATCATAGAGACCCTTGAGTTCCGTCAGATCGATCACGTCGCGATCCAACTGGCGCGATAGCATCTCGGCCAGTTGCGCGGTGCCCTGCATTTGAGCCGTCAGCCGGATGCTGCCATTGAGCATGATCGCGGTCATTCCCGGCCGGCCGGGAGGTAGAGTGGGAAATCCGTCCGCCAGCTTGAGAGGCGAGGCTGGCCGCGAGCGGGTTCGGCAGCCGCTGCTTCTACCGCGGACACAGCCGGCACTGCCGATTCTTTCAGCTTCACCGCACTCTTTCCCGTGACTAGCGCATAAACGGGCCCTTCCTTCGTCTCCTCGCGCGCCGCCATTTTGAAGCGCTCTTTCAGAAGATTGCGCAGCATCCCGCGGGTCTGTTCCTGGCTGGAGCCCGGTGGAATCTTGGCTACGATGTCATACCGTTCCTCGTCCACCCATTTGGGCGCCGAGAGCTGATAGTTCTTGGCATCGAAGGTGCGGAGCAGAACCGCCCGCATCGGTATGTTCAACCAGGTGATCTGACCGGGGTCCGACGTTCCCGGCCCGCCCTTGATGACGACTTGCGGCCGCGCACCGCTCTGCGGAGCAGACTGCTTCACGGAAGCGACTTCGAAGGTCTGGCCGAAAGCGCAAGCACCCAACAGCGCGAGACAGAAACCAATCATACTAATCAATTAGTACGGATTCCACTGCAAATGTCAACAGTCGACTATTCCGCCTTGAATTCGAACACGTCCGAATTGGTCTTCACCACCACCCGGCCGCCGCTCAGAGGTTTTCCTTCGGTGGAGAAGAAGACTGCGCCGTCCGTGGAGTCTCCAGGCTTTAGTCGGGTCATTACCATGGCGACGGCGCTGGCCGCTGCGGCCGCCTTGAACTTGGTCCCGTTCATGGCGAGAGCCGCCTGGCGCCGCTGTTCGTAGCCGTTGGTGCTTTTGAAGTGCGGATTGCCATACACGGTGGCCTCGTACTGCGTGACCAGTTTCACCACGTCGCTGGAGTTGCCCTTCTGCATCAGCATGTCGATAACACTCTTGATGGAACTGGCAATTAAGACCGAGCCATCCGGGCGGACGTACGTGAAATCTTCCGGCCGCACGATGTACAGATTGTCCGAACCGTTAGAGATGGCAACCTGTATAATCGAATACTCGTGAATATGGTTACCGAGGTGGGTGAACATCACGGTGACGCCGGAACGCGTAAGTGTCTGATATTTCAAGCCGTTGGTTTCAAATTCAATAACCTGGGCCTGCGCGCGGCAGCAAACAAGCGAGAGCGCCAGGGCGCCCGCCCCCAAAAGCCGGTTCATGAGACCATATTACGATAGGGGAAACGCGGAGAATTAGAGAAAATAGATGCTCACCGACCAAAAACGGATTGCCAATGCCGGAATTCGTCCGAGCAAGCATGGACTGGAACTGCACGGCCTCCACAACCTGAATGTGGCGTACTGGAACCTGGGGACGGCGCAGTTGGTGGAACATGCCATTCAACGCCGGGAAGGCAATCTGGCGAGCGGCGGCGCCCTGGTGGTCCGTACTGGCCAGTTCACCGGCCGATCGCCCAAAGATAAATTCGTAGTGCGCGACGAGATCACCGGCCCCACCATTCAGTGGGGGGCCGTAAACCAGCCCATGAGCGAGACCCACTTCGACCGGATCTATAAGCGCATGCTGGCCTTCTGGCAGGGCCACGAAGTCTACGTGCAGGATTGCTACGTGGGCGCCGATCCGGACTACACCCTGCCGATCCGCGTGATCAGCCAGGTGGCGTGGCACACGCTCTTCGCGCGGCAGCTTTTCATCCGCCCCGATCCCCTGACCACGGGCGACCATAAGCCCGAGTTCACCATCCTGTTCGCGCCCGATTTCCAAACCAATCCCGCCGAGGAGGGCACTCATTCGGAAACTGGCATCGTGATCAGCTTCAAGCGACGCTGTGTGCTGATCTGTGGAACCAGCTACGCCGGCGAAATGAAGAAGTCGGCCTTCACCATCATGAATTACCTGCTGCCGGAACGCGGCGTGTTTCCCATGCACTGCTCCGCGAACGTCGGTGCCGGCGGCGATGTGGCCCTGTTCTTTGGCCTCTCCGGGACCGGCAAGACCACTCTCTCCGCGGACCCGAATCGACGCCTGATCGGCGACGATGAGCACGGCTGGAGCGATCAGGGTGTGTTCAATTTTGAAGGCGGATGCTATGCCAAGTGCATTCGCCTGTCGCAGGAAAACGAGCCGCAAATTTGGAATGCCATCCGGTTCGGTACGGTGCTGGAAAACGTGGCCATGGATTCGGAGACCCGCCTGCTGGATTTCGATTCGGCGGATCTCACCGAAAATACCCGCGCGGCCTACCCCCTGCGTTTCATCGACGACGCCGTCATCCCGAGCGTGGGCGGCCATCCTTCCAACGTGGTATTCCTGACCGCCGATGCTTTCGGCGTGCTGCCGCCCATCTCGCGCCTGACGCCGGAACAGGCGATGTACCACTTTCTCAGCGGGTATACGGCCAAAGTGGCCGGCACGGAGCGTGGCCTGGGCGCGGAGCCCGAAGCCACTTTCAGCGCCTGCTTCGGCGCCCCGTTCCTGCCGCGGCCGGCCGCCACCTATGCATCCCTGCTGGGCGAAAAACTGCGCCGCCACAAGGCCGCCTGCTGGCTCATCAATAGCGGTTGGGCCGGCGGCCCCTACGGAGTGGGCGAGCGCATGAAGCTGAAGTACACCCGCGCCATGGTCAACGCCGCATTGTCCGGCGAGTTGCAGAGCGCTACCCGGACTCCGCATCCCGTTTTCCAGGTGGAAGTCCCGCAGAGTTGTCCTGGCGTGCCGCCGCAATTCCTGGATGCCCGCGGCATGTGGGCCGACAAGTCCGCCTACGACAAATCGGCGCGCCAAGTCCGCCTACGACAAATCGGCGCGCGACCTGGCCCGCCGGTTCAATAAGAACTTCGAAAAATTCGGCGAGGTGAGCCGGGACATTCTGGCCGCCGCGCCGGTCGCGTAAGTTCTACCGCAGTGTCCGAACCATGCTTCACCTGCTGAGCCACCAAAGAGGTGGCATACGCCACGTCTAATTGTTTGTGCCGCCTCAAGCGAGCACATGGGCGTCCTTGCTGTCTGCCGCCGGCCGCGCCGCAGTCCGCGGAGTTGCACGTCGGCCGAGACGTACAGAAGGAACCGCTCGAAGGAGAGGCATACATGTCGTGTCGTCCAATGATCGGGCGAGTTTGCCCGTGGCACTGTTGCCGAAGGCCGCGGACGCCGATGGAGCGGGCAGCTACCGAATCGCGATCCAGC
>OKRF01000097.1:0-2500 GCA_900290315.1 Candidatus Sulfopaludibacter sp. SbA3
AAGCCGGGTGGTGGGCGATCCCTTGGTAGTGGCGGTGGACTTGCGGCCGCCCAGTGCCGCCAGTCCTTGGGCCACGCCCGGATAAATGCGGGTCAACGTGTGGCCGCGCGACAGATAAATGGAGCGGTACTGGCGGATGAGTTCGTCATACTGCTCCGCGGTGTAGCCGGGAAACAGATCCTGGAAGAGATCCAGCAGGTGCAGACCGATGTAGCCTTTGAGGAACTCGAAGGGAACGGGAGCGAGATCGGTAGTCTCCAGCACCTGCTGGATGGCGCCGCAGATATCATGGGCGGAATCCAGCAGAGTGCCGTCGATGTCGAACAGATAGATTGGGAAACGGGGGATTTGTCCGTGCATGACCCGGATCACGCCGGCTGGGGACGCTCCCCTTCCGAGAGTCCGGTGACGCGCCGCGGAGTTTCCGGACGCAGCACCTGCTGGGTATGATCCTCGGCATCCTTCCCACCCGATTTGGAAATGGGAGGAAGCGTCTGGTGATTGATCAGGGCCAGCACTTCGGCGCCGTCCAGAATCTCCCGCACCAGCAGCGCCTCGGCAATCTGGACCAGTGCCTCCGTGTGCTGTTCAATGATGGCGGCGGCCGAATCGTATCCGCCCTGCACCAGTTTCTTTACCTGCTCATCGATGCGGATGGCGGTCTCTTCGCTGTAGTCGCGATGCTGGGCGATCTCGCGGCCCAGGAAGATTTGCTCTTCCTTCTTGCCAAAGCTCAGCGGACCGAGTTCGCTCATGCCCCACTCGCAGACCATCTTGCGGGCCAGATCGGTAGCGCGCTCGATATCGTTGCCCGCACCGGTGGTCATGTGATGCATGTACCGCTCTTCGGCAATGCGGCCGGCCATCAGGATGGTCAGTTGCGACAGCAGGTATTCCTTGTTGTAAGAGTGTTTGTCATCGATGGGCAACTGCATGGTCACGCCGAGCGCCATGCCGCGCGGAATGATGGTGACTTTGTGCAGCGGGTCGGCATTCGGCAGCACTGCGGCGACTAACGCGTGTCCGGCTTCGTGATAGGCCGTGTTGCGCTTTTCGGCGTCGCTCAGGATCATGGATTTGCGTTCGGCGCCCATGAGGATTTTGTCCTTGGCGAGTTCGAAATCCACCATCATGACCACTTTGCGATTCTGGCGGGCGGCATTGAGCGCCGATTCATTGACCAGGTTGGCCAAGTCGGCACCCGCGAGGCCCGGTGTGCCACGGGCGAGGACTGAGAGGTCAACATTGTCGCCCAACGGAATCTTCTTGGTGTGGACGCGGAGGATGGCTTCGCGGCCCTGGACGTCGGGGCGGCCTACTACCACGCGCCGGTCAAAACGGCCCGGCCGCAGGAGTGCGGGGTCGAGCACGTCGGGCCGGTTGGTGGCGGCCACCAGAATCACACCTTCGTTGGATTCAAAACCGTCCATCTCCACCAGCAACTGGTTCAAGGTCTGTTCGCGCTCATCGTGTCCGCCGCCCAGACCTGCGCCGCGATGGCGGCCCACTGCGTCAATTTCATCGATGAAGATGATGCAGGGGGCGTTCTTCTTGCCCTGCTCGAACAGGTCGCGCACACGGCTGGCGCCCACGCCTACGAACATCTCCACGAAGTCCGATCCGGAAATCGAGAAGAACGGGACACTGGCTTCTCCGGCGATGGCCCGGGCCAGCAAGGTCTTGCCCGTTCCGGGAGGCCCAATCAGCAGCACGCCTTTGGGAATGCGGCCGCCCAGTTTCTGAAACTTCTGCGGCTCGCGCAGGAACTCGATGATCTCCTGCAACTCTTCCTTGGCTTCTTCCACACCCGCGACGTCTTTGAACGTCACCTTCTTCTGCTGCGTGGAGTGCAGGCGCGCGCGGCTCTTGCCGAAGCTGAGAGCCTTGTTTCCGCCGCTCTGCATCTGGCGCATCATGAAGATCCAGAACGCGATCAGTACGATGAATGGCGACGCATTCAGCAGGATGGAGATCCAGTTTCCGGAGTTCTGGTTCTTCATGGTGGTGCCGACGCCCTTCTCATTGAGCTTGTCGTAGAGTGAGGGGTAGTTGGTGGGCACCGTGGTGTGATACGGAGCCCCGCCCAACATGTCGCCGTGCACGTCGCCGCCGTCGATGGTGGCAGTCTTGATCTGTCCGTCCGATACTTTCGCCAGAAACTCGGTAAACGTGAACTCCTGCTCTTTATGCCCTTGGCTGCTGTGGACTACCGCAAACAGCAGTCCTGCGACGCAAAACAGAATTACCCAAAAAATAATGGTCTTGATGTTAGAATTCACGAAACCTCCGTACCGGCCCTGCTTCTATAGACGCCGTCTTTTGCATTCCCGATTCCAATTTCCTTTACCCGACTTCCGATTCCCGAATGTGGAGAATCACGCTGCTGCTGGAATTCGCCACAACCTGGGCAGATGGGCCGAAACGACGCGCCCAAACAATCGCCTGGCCATCCCAGAGGACGGGCCAGGCCCGCCGCTCCCAAAGAGGGATCCGCGCGCGC
>OKRF01000097.1:2510-9206 GCA_900290315.1 Candidatus Sulfopaludibacter sp. SbA3
CCGCCGCTCCCAAAGAGGGATCCGCGCGCGCTGGAACAGGGTCTTGATCTTTTCTATCCTGGTGCTCCCTGAAGGCTGATACTGGTCGCCCGGCATCCAGTTGCGCATTTCCAGCGAACCGGACAGACGAGGCCAGTCTACACAACCCATCCCACTATTATATACGGATTCAAACGCTCCAAATGTTTCCGCTTTTTCAATCAGTTCCAGCGAAATCGCAAGACCGGTGCCAGGGGGGAGCACAGAGCCCGGGACAGGCACGGCCAAGCGGTAGGGCCCGGGACGCAGGGCGCGACAAGCAGCGAACCGCAGCCATTCGAACGAGCGCACCACGTCCAGGCCCGAAATCGCGACATGGCCATGCCCCTGCGGGCGCAAGGCCACCTGAAGTACCGCTTCCACGTGGTTGAAATCGATGCCTCGCAGGTTCCCCTTGGAGCGCTCGATGGCGCGCCGGACCATACGGCGAGCGGTCGCTGGTGGCAATTCATCCAGTGACGGCGCGTGCAGCAGAACCGCGCCATCCTTTTCGATCAGCCGGCCCACGGACAGGCGGTCGAGTTCCTCCTCCCAGTACGATTCTTCGGCTTGCGCCCATGCCGCCGTGTGCGCCAGCGTTTCGGCGATAGCGGGGTTCCATTCGCGCGCCAGGAGAGGCATCAGGCCATGGCGGATGCGATTGCGCGCGAAGCGCGCGCTGGCGTTGCTGGAGTCCTCACGCCAGGCAAGGGAGCGGTCACGAAGGAAGCGTTCGACATCGGCACGGTCCACTTCCAGCAGGGGGCGGATCAGGCCGCCGCTGGTGACCGGCCGAATCCCGGCGAGCCCCGCGGTGCCGGATCCACGCAGAAAGCGGAAGAGGACGGTCTCGGCCTGGTCCGTAAGCGTATGACCTAGCGCGACGCGGTCTATGGTGCCGGCCGCCATGGCTTCCCGGAAGAAATCGAGGCGGGCATGGCGTGCCGCCTGTTCCAGGTTGTCCGCGGCCGCACCCGGATCGGCATCGCCGAGGGTGATGGGAAGTTCGAAATCACTCGCGAGGCGCCTCACGAATTCGGCATCTTCGCGGGATTCTCGGCCTCGCAGATTGTGGTTCAGGTGCAGCACGTGCAGGCGCAGGCTCAGGCGCGGCGCCAGCAGCAGAAGTGCGTGGAGCAGGCACACCGAGTCCGCTCCTCCGGACACGGCGACACCTACGGTCTGTCCGGGACGAAGCATGCCGTACCGGTCAATCGTGGCGGCTACGCGCTGCAGAAGATCGGTCAACCAGGTTTATTGTAGCGGCTGGCCTTGGTTCGTAAAGCGCAAGAACAAAGACGCCGATCATCTGTCCTACTTGTCTTTCGATGGTGTGACGGCACTCTGCGCGGTGATGTGCTCCAATTCGACTAGCTGTGCGCGCACGGATGGTGCATCCTCGGCATCGGGAGACATCTTCAGATACGTGCGGAGCTGCTCGGCGGCGGCGGCGTAATTCTTGTGCAGGACCATGATGAGCCCCATCAAATGCGGGATTTCCGGAAAGCGATGCTGCGTGTCCAAGCGCACGGCCAGTTTGATGCTTCGCTCGGCCAGGTCGAACTTGTGCATGTTATAGTTCGCGACTGCGTTGAAGAGGAAGAGCTGGGGATAATCGAAGGAGTCCAGCCGCATGGCGCGATCCGTCACGTCCGCCAGTTCCTGCCACTTTTTCGCGTCCAGCGTCAGGATGGCAAGTTGTACGTACGGGTTGACGAATTTCGGATCGGCTTTGAGGGCGGCGTTGAAAGACTGACGCGCGGCATCGGTTTGGCTACGGCCGGCCTGAATCCTGCCCAGTTCGTACCAGGCTTCGGCGTGGCCGGGATACAGTTCCACCGCCTTCTCGAAGTCCCTGGTGGCGTCGTCGAGCTTGTTCCTTTTCGCGTCCTGCAGCCCCTTTTCGTAGGCCTTGCGGGAGTCCTTGGGCGCGGCCAGCGAGTTGGCGCTGATGGTGGTTCCGGTCTCGCCACCGTCTTTGTGCAGCAGGATCGTGCCGAGATTGGGATCGTCCAGCGGCTGGCGATTGGCCAGGCTGATGGATTGGGATCGATAGCCCGGCAGTTTTGCGCGCAATTCGCAAGCCTGGTATTTCGAGTACGCCGGGCCCATGCCGGTCCTCGGGCTAATTCCGCCGGAATTGGTGGTGCCGCCGGATCCGGTTGTGGAGCCCAGACCAGGGAAAGTGCTGCGCGTGTTTTCTTCGCTGGCGTCCTGGAACACGCCGCTTTCGTTGCCCAGTTGGATGGCGAAGTTGCCCTGGGTGTCCGAGTATCCTTCCGCGTGCGAATTACCGTTACAAAGGCGCTCGATCGTGACCGGTTCCGGCGGCGGAGAGCCATCTTCCAGCGCCACACGGCCCGTCAGGTAAATCGGCTGGTTGGTCACCGAAGGGTTCTTGCCGCTGTTCGTGGTGTTGGTGGTAGAGGGTAGCGTCGAAGAAGTAGTCGTGCCCGTTCCGGTGGTCGGGGTTCCGCCAGTGCCGATTGGTGGACGCGCCGGGGCGCCGCCCGTGGCCTGCGCAAAAGCCGCCTGTAACAGTAGCAGGCAAGCCGCTGAAGTTGCCATCACCCGTCCGACGTTGCGAGGGGACATTTTCGACCCTCCCTTGATGCTGTAAGTATGGCACAGGAAAATCGGACTTGTTGTTAACGGTTTGCGGCGGCGCATTGCTAGAATGTCGGCAGGTGAATATGAGAAAGCTCCCGCTGCTGCTCGGCGGCCTCCTGCTGCTCCTGACCGCTTGCTCGGAACAGCCCGCCGCGCCCGCTAAGAAAGAGCCTGCCAAACCGCTTGAACCGGTGACCGGCCAGAGCGCGCTCTTCAAAATGTACCAGGTAGCGCGCACCTGGGATCCCCGAGCCTTGGTCCTTAAAATGGAGAGCATGCATTCCGCCGAAATTCCCGAAGTTCCCGGAAAGGCCGGGATGTGGGGCGCCACTTTCACGTCTCCGGACCAGGGACGATCGCACACATACACCTTCTCCCTTATCGAAGAGTTACCCAGCCTGCACAAAGGGGTTTTTCAGGTGGCCGACGAGGTGTTCAGCGGCAAAAAGGGTGTGACCCAGCCGTTCCTCATCGCAGCCGTGAAAGCCGATACCGACGCCGCCTATGAAACGGCCAAGTCGCAGCCGAAAGCCGTCGAGTACGACAAGAAGTTCCCCGGCAAACCGATCACGATCCTGCTGGAAAAGAACGACCGGTTCCCAGACCCAGTCTGGCGGATCATCTGGGGCGAGTCCGTGGGCACCTCGAACTTTTCCATCTTCGTGGACGCCACCAGCGGCGGCTTCCTGGAAATCATGCACTGAAAAACGGGGGCCGGAATCCCGTAGTCTGTGACTTCCGCGAAACCTGGTAACGCCGGCGGTCTTGCCGCCGGTCAAACTCGTGATACGCCAGTGTCACGCCCCGTTCCATCCGCCGCCGCTGGCCCTGCTGGCCCCGCATTTCGGAATCGCAACTCCCCCATGTCCTCTCCATCCACGATCACGGTCTGACCGTCGCGGACCTCGCCTTTCAGAAGCAGGCGCCCCAGAGGCGTTTCGATTTTCTTCTGAATGGCGCGTTTCAGCGGGCGGGCTCCGTACTGCGGATCGGCCAGGGTGCGAACCAGATTGAGGCGGGCTCCATCGGTGAGTTGCAGGGAGATGTGACGCTCCGCCAGGCGCCCCAGCAGCCGGCCTAACTGAATGTCCACGATCTTCATCAGATGCTGCTCGGTGAGCGAGTGGAAGACGATGATCTCGTCCACCCGGTTCAGAAACTCGGGGCGGAACAGGTGGCGCATCTCCTCCAGCACTGCTTCCTTCATGCGCTCGTATCCGGCGCCGGCGAACGAACCGCGGTACTCCAGGATGCGCTGGCTGCCCACGTTGGACGTCATGATGACGATGGTGTTCTTGAAGTCGATCGTGCGGCCCTGGCCGTCAGTGAGGCGCCCGTCGTCCAGCACCTGCAGCATCACATTGAACACGTCGTGGTGCGCCTTTTCGATTTCGTCGAACAGCACCACGGCGTACGGCCGGCGGCGCACCGCCTCGGTCAACTGGCCCCCTTCTTCGTAGCCCACGTATCCGGGCGGCGCGCCGATCAGCCGCGCTACCGTGTGCTTCTCCTGATACTCGGACATATCGATGCGGATCATGGCGTGTTCGTCGTCGAACAGAAACTCCGCCAGGGCTCGCGCCAGTTCGGTCTTTCCGACCCCCGTCGGCCCCAGAAAAATGAAACTGCCGATGGGACGGTTGGGGTCCTTCAATCCGCTGCGTGCGCGAATCACCGCTTCCGCCACTGCCGTGACAGCTTCGTCCTGGCCCACCACGCGCTGATGCAGCTCTTCTTCCAGGCTCAGCAGCTTCTGCATCTCACCTTCCAGCAGCTTGGTCACCGGAACGCCGGTCCAGCGGCTGACCACCGCGGCAATGTCCTCCTCATCCACCTCTTCTTTGATCAACCGGCTCTGCGACTGTTGCCGGGCGAATTTGCCCGACTCCTCCTCCAGTTGACGCTCCAGCGCCGTCAGCTTGCCGTATTTCAATTCCGCCGCGCGATTCAGATCGTATTGGCGCTCAGCCTGGGCGATCTCAGCCTTCGTCTGCTCCACCTGTTCGCGGATCTGGCGCAGACGCTGCACGGCGTCCTTCTCGGCCTGCCAGCGCGCGGTGAGCGCGTCGGATTCCGCCTTCAGGTCCGCCAGTTCTCGCTCGAGTTTGGCCAGGCGCTCCTGGGACGCGGCGTCCTTTTCCCTGCGCAGCGCTTCACGTTCGATCTCCAGTTGCATGATGCGCCGCCGCTTTTCGTCCAACTCAGCGGGCATGGAATCGATCTCGGTGCGCAGCCGCGCGGCCGATTCATCCACCAGGTCGATGGCCTTATCGGGCAGGAAACGGTCGGTGATGTAGCGGTTGGAAAACACTGCGGCGGCCACCAGCGCGGCGTCTTTAATGCGCACGCCATGGTGCACCTCGTAGCGCTCTTTCAATCCGCGGAGAATGGAAATGGTGTCTTCCACGGACGGCTGCTCCACCTTCACAGGTTGGAACCGGCGCTCCAGGGCCGTGTCCTTTTCGATGTACTTGCGGTACTCATTGAGCGTGGTGGCGCCGATGCAGTGCAGTTCGCCGCGCGCCAGCATGGGCTTCAACAGGTTGCTCGCGTCCATGGATCCTTCGGCAGCCCCTGCGCCCACCACCGTGTGCAGTTCGTCGATGAACAGGATGACTTCACCGGCCGAATCCTGCACTTCTTTGAGCACCGCTTTGAGCCTCTCTTCAAACTCGCCACGGAACTTCGCGCCGGCGATCAGCGCCCCCATATCCAGCGAGATGACGCGCTTATCCTTGAGCCCCTCCGGCACGTCGCCGCGCAGGATGCGCAGGGCCAGCCCTTCCACAATTGCGGTTTTGCCGACGCCAGGTTCGCCGATCAGCACGGGATTGTTCTTGGTGCGCCGCGACAGAACCTGGATGACGCGGCGAATCTCTTCGTCGCGTCCGATCACGGGGTCGAGCTTGTCCTGCGACGCCAACTTCGTCAGGTCGCGCCCGTATCGCTCCAGCGCTTCGTAAGTGGCTTCCGGATTCTGCGACGTGACACGCTGGCTGCCCCGCACCTCGCGCAGCGCCTGCATCAGGCGGTCTTCGGTGAAGCCGAATTCCTTGAGCAGCCGGCCCGATGCGCCGTTATCGTCCACAGCGGCGAGCAGCACATGCTCTACCGAGATGTATTCGTCTTTCAGTTTGCGGGCTTCGTCCTCGGCGCGTGTCAGGAGTTTATTCAAGCGTGAAGTGACGTACACCTGGTCGGGTCCGCCTGTGCTTCCAGACACCTTGGGCATACGGTCCAGTTCGGCTTCGATGCGCCGCAGGATCGGCTCGGATTGGTTCGGCTTCGATGCGCCGCAGGATCGGCTCGGATTGGATTCCGCCCTTTCCCAGGATCGATGCCGCCAGTCCGCCGTCCTGCTCGAGGAGCGCCGCCAGCAGGTGCTCGACATCTATCTGCTGGTGGCCGTAGCGAGTGGCTTTGCTCTGCGCAGACCGAATCGCCTCCTGCAACTTCTCCGTGAAACGATTGATGTCCATGGATCTATTTTAGGAGGTCGGGGTGGGCGTAAACTAAAGGGCACGATGGATAGATTGACTTATCGTCCCAAGCCTCACGCCGACCTTCTGTTGCGGGTGTTCGACTTGCCGGGCCGTGGGATGACTCGGGCGCTCGCCGAAGGCATTCTGGCGCTCGACTTCCCCGAGGCCGACGCGGCCCGAATTGAAGAACTCAACCTAAAGGCCAACGAAGGCGAACTTACAGAGGATGAGGAGGCCGAACTGGAAGCATACATCAATGTGAATGACCTTCTGGCCTATTGGCAGTCGAAAGCTCGTCAAAGTCTGCATCAGCCCGCATGAGTGAACTGTCTGACGCGGTTCAGCGGCGCGCAGGCGATCGCTGCGAATATTGCCGCCTGCCCCAATCGGCATTCCGCCGGGCGTTTCACATTGAACACATCGTCGCCAGGCAACACGGCGGATCCACTCGCCTTGACAATCTTGCGCTTGCATGTTGGAACTGCAATCTCAAGAAAGGTCCAAACTTGTCGGGCGTGGACCCGCAGACCGGACAAATGATCGCCCTCTTTCACCCGCGCAGGAACGAATGGGCAGAGCATTTTTG
>OKRF01000097.1:9216-21552 GCA_900290315.1 Candidatus Sulfopaludibacter sp. SbA3
CGAACTTTGGCTGGAAGGACTCTACATCGTCAGAATTGCGACCTGATGTGCCATGATGGGCAGGGGCAAGCCTTTCCATAAGAGCTGTGGAATTCGAAAGCAAGGTCGAGCCAGGCGGACAGATCTCGCTTCCACCGGAGGTCGCCAAAGAGATACCAGCGGGCGAGCAACTGCGCGTCGTCTTGATGTGGGAGCCTTCCGGTGTCGATCCGGTGTGGCGCGCAGCGGGCCGTCAACGGTTCGAGGCAGCATACTCCCCCGAGGATGCCGTATATGAGCAACTGCTCGATGACACCTCGATTCGGTGAAGTTGTCCTGATCAGAATGCAGTTTCACCAGGCAGCCGGCGCCAAGGTTCGTCCGGCGCTGGTCTTGCTCGATACCGGTGATGACGACTTCGTCGCTGCGCCGATCAGGCCGCAGGCGAGACATTCGGACTACGACCTCGTGATCAAAGACTGGCGATTCGCAGGGCTCAATGTTCCATCATACGTCCGAGTCCACAAGCGGACCGTCCTGGCAAAAGTCGACATCGCTAGTAGCCTGGCGCAACTCTCGGAAAGCGACCACGAGGCGCTCGTGACTCTTCTTTGCCGCGCTTATTGCAGAAAGACATGACTCGAAGAGCTGAGACCACCGGGCCCAGAACGTCGCAGGAGATACATACCGCCGATGAGATCGCGGAGATGGCCTCTCGGGGTAAGGATATATCCTCCTACTTCACCAACAAGTTCAAGGTGGTGAGACCCGTGGGTCGCGAGCACACGCCACGACCGTAGAACGACCGTAGGCGGCTAATTTACCCTGAGTCTATTGCCTGTGTAAACTCGGATCGTGAACTCTCGGTGAACTGGCGAATTGGGCCCGCTCAGCGGTGAACCGTTCAGCGACAACGAAGGACCCCCCCGAAATGGAGAACACCCGGCGTGGCGTCCGCGCGCCAGCGCAACTCGGCGGGTCGCGCCACATACTGACGTGCTACCGGGTGGCTGGTTGTGTAAAGGGCCAAACCTCCGCCATTGGAATCCGTGATATGTGCCTCGCGAACACCCTTACGGGTGATATCCCATGCGCCAGTCTTCTTTCGACCTCGGTCATCCACATGTAAGCCGAGGCGCAATTCCAGACCGCCGGTGATCTTTCCAATGTGGTCGACCCGTACTCAGGACGAGGGTGGGCCTTGAATCAATTTGACGGCGCGTTCGATTCGCATTCAATCAGCTATTACTCATCTTGATCAACTGCTCCGCGTTCTTCAGCGCTTCCGGCGTGAGCTTCTGACCGGACAACATACGGCCCACCTCTCGCGTTCGTCCCGGGCCATCCAACTCTGCCATCAGCGCCACAGTCCTGCCGGCCGATTCCAGCTTTTCGACTCTGTAGTGGTGGTCGGCGAACGACGCGATCTGCGGAAGATGCGTCACGCACAGCACCTGATTCGTGGCGGCCAGCCGCTTCAATCGGCGTCCCACTCCTTCGGCGGCGCCGCCGCCCACGCCCGCGTCCACTTCGTCGAATACCAGAGTCCTGACGGGCCCGTCTCCCTTGACGCGCGCCGGACCCGCCAGGCACGTCATTAACGCCAAAGCAATACGCGAAATCTCGCCTCCGGAGGCCACCTTTTCCAGACTGCGCGGCTCTTCGCCGACGTTGGGCGACACCAAAAACTCGACGCGGTCCGCGCCGTCCGCCGACCATGGCGCGGGCCCGATCTGCACGCGAAACACGGTACGCTCCATAGCAAGCTGCGCCAGTTCCTCTTCCACGCGCTTTTCCAGTTTGCGCGCTGCCGCGTGACGCCGCGCCGAAAGATCGGCCGCCAGCGATTCGTATTCGCCGGCCAGGCTCCGCTGCCTCTTGCGCAGCGCTTCCATCCGCTCGCCCGCCGTCTCCACCGTCTCGATCTGCCGGCGGACCTCGGCCAAAAAGCCGAGGATGTCGGGCACTGATTGGCCGTACTTGCGCTTCAGCTTGTCGATGGTGGCCAGGCGCAGTTCCACTTCTTCCAGCCGCCCGGGATTCGCTTCCAGCTTGCCCAGGTAATCGCGTAGCGAGTAGGAAACTTCCTGTAGGCTGAGGTCGGCTGCTTTGAGATGCTCGCGCAAAGGATCCAGCGATGCATCGATGCGCGCCAGTTCTTCGACCCGCTTGGCGGCCACACGCACAAGCGATTGCGCAGATTCCGGCCCATCATAGACAGCCGTATAGGCCGCGGTGGCCGCTTCCTCCAGGCGCTGGACGTTGTTGAGCACGCGCCGTTCGTTCTCCAGCGCCGATTCTTCCCCGGGCTCCAGCGCGGCGCTTTCAATTTCCTTCCGTTGGAAACTCCACAGGTCCAGGAGGCGCAGCTTTTCCTGCTCGGTGTGCTCCAATTCTTCGAGTTCAGAGCCGGTGGCACGCCACTGGCCGAACACCGCGTCGATCTTTTCCACCAACTCGCGATGATTCCCGAAAGCGTCGAGCATCTCGCGCTGCGCGTCAGGGGAAAAAAGAAGCTGCTGATCGTGCTGCCCGTGAATATCGGCCAGGAAGGGCGCCAGGTCTTTCAAGAGCGATACGGAAACGGGCCGACTGCCCACAAAGGCGCGCGATTTTCCGCTGGCTAGAATTTCGCGCTCCACCAGCAGTTCGCCCTCTTCCGCTTCCAGTCCCGAAGGCTCCAGCAGACGGCGTTCGCCCTCTTCCGCTTCCAGTCCCGAAGGCTCCAGCAGACGGCGGATAGCGGTCTGTTCGCGCACATCGAAAATGCCGGCCACGCGCGCCCGCGTCTCTCCTGTACGAATCATCTCAGCCGACGCGCGCCCGCCCAGCAAGAGACCCAGCGCGTCCACCACAATCGATTTGCCGCTCCCCGTTTCGCCGGTCAACAGATTCAGCCCGGCGTGGAAGTTGACCCGCAGCCGCTCCACCACGGCATAGTTTTCCACCACCAGTTCCAAGAGCATGCTGATGCAGATTATAGCTGCATAACTAGGGTTCCGCGCAGGTGTCTCTAAACCCTGCGAAGCATTACGAAACCTTCATGCAACTCTCTCGTCTTTCACCTGTTATCAGCCGTCTGTGTGATAGATTTGAGATTAGGAGACGAATTGATTTTCGCAGCTCCCTTTGCCTTCCTGCAGCAGTTGGATTTTCTGGATATGGTCCGGAACAGCGGTCCCACAGGGATGGTTGTGATGGGGATTCTGGTCTGTTTTTCCATTTTTTCCTGGACCGTGATTTTCGCGAAATGGCAGACGTTTCGCGGAGCGCGCATTGCCAATGCGCGGTTTCTGCGCGCCTTCCGTAAGTCCCCCGGGCTGGAGGCGGTGATGGTGGCGAGCGAGCAATACAGGCCTTCGCCCCTGGTTGCGGTGTTCGATTTCGGTTACGAAGAGATCGAGCGCCAGGTGAAAGCGCGCGGCACCGTCACGAATAAGATCGCCCTCGAACGCTCGCTGCAACTCGGCGTCAGCGAAGAGATTGCCAAGCTGGAACGGAACATGGATAAGCTCGCGACCACCGCTTCGGTGACGCCCTTCATCGGCCTCTTGGGTACTGTGCTCGGCATCATTCAAGCGTTCCAGGGGCTGGGTGGACAGGGCAGCGCGAGTTTGCGCACTCTGGGGCCGGGCATTTCCGAAGCCCTGATTTCCACGGCGATCGGGCTCATTGCAGCCATTCCCGCGGCCATCTTCTACAACGTTTTCGGGCAGAAAATTCGCGAACTGGGCGCCCGCATGGACGATTTCGCCATGGAGTTTCTGAACCTGGCGGAACGTAGTTTCGGGGAGTGATGCCATGGCAATCTCCGTCAATGGCGGCAACGGTTCTGGAGGACGCAGGCGCAGGGGCGGCACGGGCAGCCTGGCGGAAATCAACGTCACACCATTCGTAGATGTGGTGCTGGTGCTGCTCATTATCTTCATGTTGACGGCGCACGTGATGGAGTTCGGCATCGAAGTCGATGTCCCCAAAGTGGCGATGGTCAAAGACAAGACAGAGGAACTGCCCGTCGTCACCATGACCAAGGCGGGTGATATCACTTTGAACGGCAAGACGGTGAACTATCACGAACTCGGGGCCACCATTCACGCCCAGTTTCCCAAAGCCAGGGGTGTCTATGTCCGCGCCGATAAGGAAACCATCTGGGACGGCGTGGCCCAGGTTCTGGCGGTGCTGGGCGAGTCCAAATTCCAGGTCAATGTGGTAACGCAGCCGGCGGACTCTGCGGACAAAGGCAGGAAGTAGCATGTCTGCGCGTGTCGACATTCTGGATCAGAAAGAGCCCGTGGCGAAGTGGCTCGCCGGTTCGCTGATTCTGCATGTTTCGGTCGTCGCCGCGCTTCTGGGATACGCGGCTTTACAGTCTCGCTCCGGCCTCAATATGGGGTCGCCGGACGGCGGCGGATTCGGTTCGGTCGCGGTCAACGTCACCAGCCAGATTCCGCTGATGCAAAGAAATGCTCCGCCGAATCCGGTGGCCAACGCCACGGAATCGGCCCTTCCGACGCCTCCGCCCAAGCCCAAAGTCAAAGCGCAGCCCAAACCGAAGGTGGTTGAGCCGCCGCCCGATGCCGTCAGGATTTCAGGCAAAACGGCTCGCAAGTCCGCACCGGAGCCGGCGACCAACAAGTTCCGCGAGAAGCAGACTTACAGCGATAGCCAAGTCTATAGCCCGGTGGGCCAGGCACTGAGCAGTCCCATGTTCGCCAAACCGGGGGCCGGTGGAGTGGGCGTCGGTACCAGTTCCCCGTTCGGCCAACAATTCGGATGGTACGCCGATTTGCTGCAGCGGAGGNNCCTCTCGACGGCGCCGCAGGTGGTTGTAACGTTCACGATCCATAAGGATGGATCGGTGACTTCGCCGAGAGTCGCACAGTCCAGCGGCATTCTGGCGCTGGATCTTTCGGCACAGCACGCCATCCTGGATGCCGCTCCGTTCGGTCCGCTTCCCCCAGGCTTCCCGAAGAACGACGCGGAAGTGGAATTAAGGTTTGAATTGAGGCGCTAGATGAAAAAATCTTTCTGGCTGGTAATCGCATGGATCGGCATTTCGCTCGTCCTGACCGCACAACAGCCCCCGGATTTCAGGGGGGTTATTCCGAAGGATGTATCGCTTCCCAAGATCGCCATTCCCGATTTTCGCGGGGCCGGCGATGCCCAGAAGTTCATGGCCGCCTTCAACCAGACGCTTTCCGGCGACATCGCCGGATCCGGGCAGCTCACCATGATTTCCAAAAGCATGATGCCGGGCTTCATCGCGCAGCAGCCATCGGATTTCGTGCAGCCGCCCCCACCGCAGCCGGAAAATCCACGCAAACGCCGGCGGACAGGGCATGACCCAACCAACATCAGGCGGCGGCCACTGGATTTCCGACTGGGCCACTCCGCCTGCCAGCACCAACTACCTGGCTTTTGGGTACACCGCCAACCAGAGCGACATCTTTGTGCTGCGCGGCTGGCTGTTTGACGTCAGCAAGCCGAATGCGGCCACCGCTCAGATGATCGGCAAGACCTACTTCGGGACGGTGGACGAGGCTGGAGCACGAAAGACTGCCCACGAATTCGCGGCCGACATCCTGGCCATGTTCGGCGGCCAGTCGACATTCGGCACGCACATTTACTATGTGCATCAGGACAGTTCCCAGGGCGCTAAGGAAATCTGGCGCATGGACCCGGATGGCAACAACGCCAAGCTCCTGACTCGATTCGGCCGCCTGTCTGGCGAGCCCGCCGTATCGCCGGATGGGTCAAAAATTGCCTTTATTAGCAACCCGAGTGGCAAATGGGCTATATTTGTGTTTTCGGTGGATCAAGTCCGAGATTTGCGGTTTTATAACCCGAACGCCAGGATGAATCTCTACCCTTCATTCACAGCCGATGGCAAGCAGCTCGTGTTTGGGTCGACCTTGGGAACGGACGTTTGTTGCCGGATCTTTATTGCGAGTTTGGATGGCACCGGTGTGCGGCCCATCACCACAGCCAGCGGCATCGACGCCGAACCGAAAGTGAATCCTAAGACCGGAGCCGACATCGTATTCTCATCGGGGCGCTCCGGTCCGGAGCAGATCTACAAGATGAACATTGATGGCGGCGACCTGGAACGGCTGAGCGATGGAACGGGCGAGGCTTCCAACCCGGCGTGGAATCCCGATGGGCTGCACATTGCCTATGCGTGGACCCGGGGATTCGCGGCCGGAAAATTCAATATTTTCGTCATGGATGTTACGAATCGCGGATACATTCAATTGACTCATGACGAGGGGAAAAACGAGAACCCGACTTGGTCGCCCGATGGCACCCACCTGGCTTTCATGTCCAACCGTACAGGGACGGAGCAGATCTGGACTATGCTGGCCACTGGAGACCAGCCGCAGCGGCTTACCAAACAGGGCATCAATTCGAGCCCCATCTGGGGAAAGTAGCACAAGTTCACAGGAGGCGATGTTCATGTTCAGTAAACGGAAGATTTCAGCCATCTGTCTTGCGGTATCGCTGGCGATGTTCGCGGCGGGATGCAAGAAAAAGGTTCCCCCACCTCCGCCGCCGCCACCGCCGGCGGCGCCGACGGTAACGCCGCCGCCACCGGCGCCCAGCGCGCCCACGGTGGCGCAGTTTTCGGCCGAACCGACCACCATCCAGCGCGGGCAGTCGTCGACGCTGCGCTGGTCCGTTTCGGGAAGTGTATCGAGTGTTTCCATCAATCAGGGAATCGGCACCGTGCAGAACACCGGGAGCCGCACCGTATCTCCGAGCGACTCCACCACTTACGTCCTGACGGCCACGGGACCTGGGGGCAACACCACGGCCTCGGCCACGGTCACTGTTACTTCTCCACCCCCGCCGCCACCCCCGCCGCCGCCCGCGGCCCCCAGGGTGACTTTCGAGCAGCGCATGGCGTCCGATGTGCAGGATGCCTACTTCGATTACGACAAGAGCGATATCCGCAGCGATGCGCAAAGTGCGCTTACGCAGGACGCTACCGCCCTGAAGGCCATTCTCGCGGATTTCCCGGGTTCTTCCATCGTGATTGAAGGCCACTGCGACGAGCGCGGCTCCGCGGAGTACAACCTGGGCCTGGGAGACAGGCGTGCCACAGCAGCCCGGGACTTCCTGCAACAACTGGGTGTTCCGGCCGACCGGCTGAAGACCATCAGCTATGGCAAGGAGCGTCCGCAGTGTACCGAAGGGAACGAGTCCTGCTGGCAGAAGAACCGGCGCGTGCACCTCTCGCCGGGGCAGTAGGATAGAACAAGAGGCAGTGTGGCGGAGGCGGCGCATTGCAGCCGCTTCCGCCTTCGAGAGGAGAGTTGTATATGTTCCGACGCGTTTTCGTGTTCGCAGCGCTACTGGCGACGGCGATTACGCTGGCCCCGGAGCGATCGGACGCGGCCAGTAAGGAAATCCAGGAGTTGCAGCGGGACATCGCCCAGTTGCAGGAGCAGATGAAGCAACTGCAGCAGGCGCAGGATAAGAATTTCGCTACGCTGACGGTGCTGTCGCAGCAGGCGCTGGACGCTGCCAACCGCGCTAATACCGCGGTCGCGGTGATTCAGAGCAGCATCCAGCAAAGCCTCAAAGATCAGCAGGAGAAGGTGGTGGCGCCGGTGGTCGGCCTCTCCACTCGCATGGACTCCATGTCCAACGATTTCCGGCAGGTGACCCAGGCGGTAGCCGATTTGACCAGCATGGTCTCGCAACTCAAGAGCCAACTTGGCGATATCAACCAGGCGATCAAGGTGCTCTCCACGCCGCCGCCGCCGCCGCCCGGCACGACCACGACTGCGCCGCAAGCCACCGCGGAAGTACCCACGATGTCAGCCGGCGACCTAGCCAATGCCGCGGAGCACGATCGGCAGGGTGGCAATTTCGTTCTCGCCTTGCAGGAGTTCGCCAACTATCTGAAGTTTTACGGGAACACCGAATACGCTCCCATTGCGCAGTACTACATCGCACAGATGCATATGTCGAGTAATGACTTCGACACGGCGGCCAACGAGTTCGACCTGGTGCTGGAGAAGTACCCCGAGAATTCTAAGACCAAGGACGCCCGTTTTTACAAGGGCGTTTGCCTGGTGAAATCAGGAAAACGCCAGGCGGGCGCGGACGAATTCAGGAAACTGATCGCCGACTATCCGCGCACGGATCAGGCTGACAAGGCATGCACGCAGCTCACCTCTCTCGGCCTGCACTGCCCCAGCGCCACACCGAGCAAGAGCGGCGGCAAAAAGAAGAAGGGCTAGTGGCACCCGATCCGCGGCCTCCTCTGGCCACTTACCAGGATTTTGCCGCGCTGATCGATCACTCTTTGGTCAAGCCGGAACTCTCCACCGCCCAGGTGCTGGCAGGCCTGGAGATGGCCCGCCGTTATAGCATCGCCTGCGTCAGCGTCCGGCCCTGCGATATCGACTTGGCTGTGCGCACCCTGCAGGGCAGCTCCGTGAGGCCGGGAAGCGTGGTGGGCTTTCCACACGGGTCGCAAACCACCGCGGTCAAACTGTACGAAGCCCGCGACCTGCTACGCCGCGGGGCCCGCGAGCTCGATATGGTGATCGCTCTCCCCAGCCTGATTTCGCGTGAATTCCAGCACGTGCAGACAGAGCTGATGCAGGCATCCGAAGCCTGTCACAAGGAAGGTGCGCTGCTCAAAGTCATACTGGAGACAGCCTACCTGACCGACGACCTGAAGATCATCGCCTGCGGCTGCTGCGAACGAGCCGAAGTGGATTTCGTCAAGACCTCCACTGGCTTCGGTCCCAGCGGCTACACCCTGGCCGATGTCAAGCTGCTGCGCCGCCACTTGCCCGAAGAAATCGGCGTCAAGGCGGCGGGTGGTTTGCGTACGGCCGGCCAGGTGCTGGAGGTCTACGAGGCCGGCTGCACGCGCGTCGGCACCGGGTCTACGGCGGCCATCTTGGACGAATGGAAGGCCCGGCTGCGGGCCGCCCCATCGCCCAATCCGCAATTGACCTGATATCCGCAGTAAGTGGCTCTGCCTGTGTTATTCTGGGGTGTCCTTTAGACCAAATGGCGCAGACAAGGTCGCTCCCTCGCATCTGCATCGCGTTGGGTTTGCCAGATATATCAACACTGCTCGACCACGCCCGGTGCGAAGCCGAGGCTGGCGAGGTTTTCCTGGAATTCCGCTTGGATTTCCTGGACGAACCCTGCAAAGGCGCCGCCTGCATCCGCGGCTTCTTGGAGCAATTCCCCGACTGCATCATTCTGGCCACCTGCCGCCGCCATCAGAACCACGGTAAGTTCAACGGCAGCATTGAAGAACAACTGGCGATTCTGGATCAAGCGGTGGACGCCGGCGCCCACGCCATCGATATCGAAATCGAAACGGCGGAGGTCGCTCAGGATCGTCTCCACCACCTCCGCGGCCGCACCCAGGTCATCGTTTCGTACCACAATTTCGAAGCTACCCCACCCATGGACACCGTGGTCAACCGGGTGATGAAGGTGCAGGCCGATGCGTACAAGGTGGTCACCACAGCCCGCAAACCCTCCGACAACGTCCGCGTCCTCTCCGCGGCCAAGGCGCTCCCCAAGCACCGGATGATCGTCCTGGCGATGGGTGAGTTGGGCTTTCCCACGCGAGTGCTCTCGCCGGTATTCGGCGGCGTGTACACCTACGCTGCCCCCAGGTTCGCCGCTGGAACGGCCGCCGGACAGGTGAGCGCCCATTCCCTGCGGCACCTCTATCGCGTGGAGAAACTCGGGAAATCGGCCCGGATCTATGGTGTGATTGCCGACCCCATTCGCCATTCCATATCGCCGGCGGTACACAATCGGGCCTTCCAGTCGCGGCGCGTGGATGCGGTCTACCTGCCGTTCCTGGTGTCGCCGGCCTACTTGCGCGATTTCTTCTCCATGGCCGCCAAACTGCCGATCTCCGGCTTCAGCGTCACCATTCCCCATAAGCAGAAGATCATCCGCTACCTGGACGTGGTGGATCCGCTGGCCAAGCGCATCGGAGCCGTCAATACCGTGTGGCGCAAAGCGGGAAAATGGCGCGGCGCCAATACCGACGCGTTCGGCGTCACCGGTCCGCTCTCGCGCGTCCTGAAGCTGCCGAAATCCTCCGTACTGATTGTGGGCAACGGCGGAGCGGCGCGCGGAGCCGCCTGCGCCCTCTCCGATGCCGGAGCTAAGGTCTCGCTGGTGGGACGCAACGCCGACCGCGTGCGCGCCCTCTCCAAGGTGTGTGGCGCCGAAGCCTTGGGCCGCGAACAGCTCGAACGCCGTCACTTCGATGCCGTGGTGCATGCCACTCCGCTCGGCATGTTCCCCCACGTGAACGAGTGTTTCTTCAACGGCAACATTCCCGCGGACGTGGTCTTCGACATGGTCTACAACCCCGTCGAGACCCTGCTGGTCCAGCACGCCCGGGAACAGGGAAAGACGGTAATTCCCGGACTGGACATGTTCATCGAACAAGCCGTCCGCCAGTTCGAAATCTGGACTGGCGAATCCGCACCTCGTCCGGTGATGCTGAAGGCGGCCATGGAAGCGCTCGACCACAAGTAGGACAGACGATCGCCTTTTGTCGTCTGTCTCTTTCTACTGTCGTCTGTCACTTTCTACTTCGCGCAAGCCAATCGTACAGCTACGCGTAGTCGTTCATGGAGGCGTCGCCGACGGTGGACGCGCATCGCCGTCTCTACCGGCTGAAACCAGAACCACTTCAGGAGGTGGATGCCTGGCTGGCTCCGTTCCGCTCACGTAGATGGTATCGAGCGGGCAATACCCGCGGAAGCACCAAGATGCACACGTTCCGCATCCTGTGATAGTCGCCAGGGGTGGGTGTTTTGGTAGACGGCTCCGGCGCAGATTTCGGAATCGATTCGCGTGGGCTGCCGCAATCGCACTCCTCGTCGTGGCGGCCTTCACAGTGCTGCTCGTCCCCGGCCGGTAGAGATGTGGTACGGCATCGGCATCACCTCATTGACAAACGGTACATCGTCCCGACTCTGCTGCGAGGGATGAAATTCTGCACCCTCCCCCTGTTACAATCCCCAGTATGGTCAAAGGCATCGAGCACACCGCTATCGCCTCACCCGATCCGCAGCGACTGGCTCAATGGTATGTGGACAATCTGGATTTTGTGATCAATTACCGCTCCGGGTCCAGCAAGACTGTCTTCGTCAAAGCAGCCAATGGTTCCATGATCGAAATGATCGAATCGCGCAACGCCCCGATCACGGCCGACATGCGCGACGCAGGGCTGCGCCACCTGGCCATCGAGGTCTCCGACTTCGGCGCGGCCTACACACGCCTGAGCGCGGCGGGCGTGAAGTTCCTCACCGATCCGGAGACCAAGGGTGGCAACACGGTGGCGTTCTTTACCGATTGCGACGGCAATATTCTGCACCTGGTCCATCGCCAGGCGCCTCTGCCGTAGCGGCGACAGTCAGATGCGCCGCCTACTCCTGCTCGCGCTTTGCAGTTGGGCCCTCCACGGCGCGATGAGCAACAGCGTGGTCGCCTACCGCATACGGGCGGATTTCGACCCCGGTCTGAAAACGATTGCCGCGCAAGAGACGCTCACCTGGCGGAACGATTCACCCGGCCCGGTTGGCGAATTGCGCCTCCACCTCTACCTCAATGCGTTTCAAAACCAGAAGAGCAGCTTCATGCGCGAATCCGGCGGCGAATTGCGCGGCGACAAAGCCTCCAAGGAGGATTGGGGATATGTGGACATCCGGCGCATGCGGATCCCTGGCGGCGCGGATCTCACCAGTGCCATTCGCTTTGTCCATCCCGATGACGACAATGCCGACGATCAGACCGTGATCGCTGTTCCACTGCCCGATCCCGTGGCCCCGCGGCAGAGCATCACGCTCGAGATCGACTTCTTCGACAAACTGCCCAAGGTGTTCGCGCGGACCGGCTTCCACAACGATTTCTTCATGGTGGGGCAGTGGTTTCCCAAGATCGGCGTGTATCAAAAAGGCGGCTGGAATTGCCACCAGTTTCATGCCGACACCGAATTCTTCGCCGATTACGGCGTCTTCGATGTGACCCTCACGGTGCCGTCGAAGTACATTGTCGGGGCGACGGGCGTGCTGCAGAGCGTGACGGAGAATCAGTCCCGCAAGGAGAAAACCTATCGCTTCTATCAGGAGGACGTGCACGATTTCGCCTGGACGGCTTCGCCGCATTCCGTCCGTGTCGAGCGGACCTTCTATCCCGACCCGGCCAACCGGGAACAGAAGCCCGTCCGCATGATTCTGCTGATGCAGCCCGAGCACGCGTGGCAGACGGAGCGCCACATTCGCGCGCTGGAAAACGGGCTGAAATGGTTCAGCCTCTGGTATGGCGCCTATCCCTACCAGACCATCACGATGG
>OKRF01000097.1:21562-26031 GCA_900290315.1 Candidatus Sulfopaludibacter sp. SbA3
CCCGCCGTATGGCGGGGGCGGCGCGGCCGGCATGGAGTACCCAACCTTGATTACCGCCGGGACAAGCTGGTGGCCCGGCACGCTGGATCTGGAACCGGAAGACACGATGATTCACGAATTCGGCCACCAATACTGGTACGGCCTGGTGGGCACCAACGAATTCGAAGAAGCCTGGCTGGATGAAGGCTTCAACACGTACTCCACCGGCAAGGTCATGGATGTGGCATACGGGCCGCGCCGCCTGCCGATGGATCTGCTCGGCATCCCGATTGGGGGATTTCTGGGGCTGCCCACCTTCAAGGCAGACGATCTCAACCGCGCGGCCTATCTGCAGTACGGCAAATACGACCCAGTGGTGCGCAACGCCTGGCAGTACCTTAGCGATTTCAGTTACGGCGTGAATTCCTACTTCCGCGCGGCCACCGTGCTGCGCACCCTGGAGAACTACCTGGGCGCCCCCGTGATGGCGCGGATCATGCGCACCTGGTTCACTCGCTATCGCTTCCAGCACCCCACGTCGCGCGATTTCCAGAGCCTGGCAACCGAAGTCTCCGGCCGCGATATGAACTGGTTCTTCGATCAATTTGTCTACGGTACGGACTCGCTGAACTATAAAGTGGACAGCGTGGAGTCGCAGGAGGAGGGCGTGCTTCTGGGCTCTTATCTGCAAGGCGGAAAGCGTACGCTCGTCACGGAAGACGACGCGTCGCGCACGGAGAAAGAGCGCAGGAAGAAGGGCGAGAAGCCAGACTATCGCATCACCATCCACCTGAAACGCGAAGGCGAGGCGCTGTTTCCGGTGCAGATGAAACTGACTCTGGACAATGGCGCTACCGAGTGGCACAACTGGGATGGCCGCGGCCGTTGGGTGAAGCTGGAGTACGTCCGAAAATCTCCGGCGCACCGCGTAGAGATCGATCCCGAGCACAAGGTCCTGCTGGATACCAGCATTGCAGACAACAGTTGGGTCGCGGCCCCGGCGGTCCTGCCCTTCGTCAAGTGGACATCCAAGCTTCTGTTCTGGCTGCAGGCAGCGCTGCCATGACGGTGGGGCGGGCTCTACGGCTGGGCATCCGGACTCTCGGTGGAATGCGGCGCATGTGTGTGGTGTTCTATGCGGCCCTCACCGCCGCGGCTCTGCTGGTGGCGGCGCCGGTGATGGCCGTGGCGTTTCACTGGCTGGGGTCGAGTGCGTGGGCGGAGGAACTCACTGCCAATCTCAGCGTGCAGTGGATTGGCGAGTTGATCGCGGGCCACGCCGGCTTGTCCGCGATGCAATTGGCTCTGGTGCTGGCGGGGGTATTCGCCATTTCATTGATGGTGGATCTGTTTCTGCTGGGTGGCGCCCTCCACCTTTTCAGCAGGCACGAGCGATTTTCGATGCCGGCGTTCTTTGCGGGCTGCGGCAGGAATTTTGGGGGGCTGATCCGGCTCGGCCTGATCTCGTTGATCTTCTATGGCGCCGCCTGGCTCCTCTGGTATGGACTGTCGTCATTAGGGGACGCCCTTTGGGGCGAAGGGTCGGCTGCCACGCCGCTGGTGTATTGGAGCTGGTTCAGCGCAGCCGGTGGGTTGTGCCTGTTCGGTTTAGTGAACTTGGTGTTCGACTACGCCCGCATCCAGATTGTTGTGGCCGAAGGGCCCTCAGCCTGGCGTGGCACCATACTCGCGGCGCGCTTCGTACGCTCGCACTGGCGCAGCACCGTGAGTCTCTATGGCAGCTTATGGCTCACCGCAGCGCTGGGGGCGGCGGCGTATTTCGGCATGGCGCGTCTGCTCCGTGCGCCGGCGATTGCGGCCGTGACTCTGCTGCTGCTGGTCCGCCAGGCGGCGGTGTTCGGCAAGGTATGTGTCCGGCTACTGTTCTACGCTGCGCAGTTCGAGATGTTCGATGCGCTCACGCCGCGCCCTTTCGTACCCGAAGCGGAACTGCCACCGGAGCTTCCCGAAGCCGTGCTTCCCGCAGATGCTGAAATTGTTCCAGAGAACGAATAGCGGCATCGATCTGAGCGAGGCGGAAATACAAAGTGCGAAGGTCGTTTTGCCCCGCCAGGGCAGGCCGTTCGCAGCATTGGTGTACAGCATTGGTGTAAAGCTGCACTTGAAGCGTTGGGAGGGGGCACAGCATGCTGTGCAGCGCGGTTTGGAAATGCGGGTTGTTGGGAGCCGGTATCGCAATCGGATGACAACTTGTCACGCCGCCTACACCAGCACGGTGAAAGTGGATTCGGTGCGCTGAACGGGGCGATACAAGGTATCGCGCTCCACCGGGACGCGGCCGGCTTTGCGGATCAGTTGCAGCAGTTCGGCGCGGCGCAGCCCTTGCGTGGTGGTGGCGCCGGCGTCGTGGTAGATGCGCTCTTCCACAATGGTGCCATCGATATCGTCGGCGCCGAAGCGGAGTGCCACTTGGGCAATGCGCGGGGTCATCATCACCCAGTACGCCTTGATGTGCGGAATGTTGTCCAGCACCAGGCGCGCCACGGCGATGTTCTTGATATCGGCGAACCCAGTGGTCTTTCCGATGTGCTGGAGCGGCGTGTTGTCCGGGTGGAACGCCAGCGGAATATAAGTCACGAAGCCGTGGGTTTCGTCCTGCAGGGCGCGCAGTTTCACCAGGTGGTCGACGCGGTCCTCATCGTTTTCGATGTGGCCGTACAGCATGGTGCAGTTGGAGCGCATGCCCAACTGGTGCGCGGTGCGGGCCGTCTCCAGCCACTCATTGCCATCGATCTTGTGGTCGCAGATGATGCGGCGCACCCGCTCATTGAAGATCTCAGCGCCGCCGCCGGGGAGCGAATCCATGCCGGCATCGCGCAGCCGCTCCAGCGTTTCCCGGATGGAGATCTTGGTCCGCCGCGCCAGGTACGCAATCTCCACCATGGTGAAGGCCTTGAGATGCACCTGGGGAAACCGCTCCTTGAGGCCGCGCAGCATCTCGCAGAACCAGTCGAGCGTCAGTTCGGGATGCAGTCCGCCCACAATGTGGAATTCAGTGACGGCTTCGCTGTAACCCTCGCCGGCCTTGTGCCAGACCTCTTCCAGCGACATGGTGTACGCTTTGGGATCGCGCACTCTTTTTCCGAAAGCACATAGGCGGCAACTGGCCACGCACACATCGGTGGGGTTGATGTGGCGATTCACGTTGAAGTAGGTGGTGTTACCGTGCAGCCGCTCGCGCACGATGTTGGCCAGAAAACCGAGCGACAGGATGTCGTTGCTGCGAAACAGGGCCAGGCCGTCGTCGCTGGTTAGGCGCTCGCCAGCTTCGACCTTAGCGCGAATCGCAACGAGACGAGGATCGTCGATGACAACTTGCATGGCTTACACACCCGGTTTGAGGAGGAATATATCAGCGGCCCAGAATACAAAGAATAACACGCTGACATATCCATTCATGGTGAAGAAGGCGGCATTGACGCGCGAGAGGTCGTTGGGCTTCACCAGGCGGTGTTCGTAAATCAACAGTGCGGCGATGGCGCCGACTCCGGCCAGCGCCAGCATGCCCAGACGCAGGGACCAGACCAGCGCAAGCAGGCAGACGACCATCAGTAAGTGCAGCGCCTGAGCCACGTGCAGCGCGCGCGCGATTCCCAGGCGGTGGGGCAGGCTATAGAGGCCCTCGGCGCGATCGAATTCGTAATCCTGGCAGGAGTAGATCACGTCGAAGCCGCCGGTCCAGAACGTCACCGCGGCGGTGAGCCACAGGATTCGCGGATCGAGCGAACCGCGCACCGCGATCCACGCGGCCGCCGGAGCGATGCCCAGGCTGAAACCCAACACCAGGTGAGAGAAGGCGGTGAATCGCTTCGTAAAGGAGTAAAGGAACACGATGGCGAGTGCCAGCGGCGAAAGCAGCAGGCACAAGCGATTCAACTGCCAGGCCGCCAGCACGAAGGCCGCCGAAGAGCCCAGCACGAAAACCCAGGCGAATCGGGAGCTGAGGAGTCCGGCCGGCAGTTGGCGCATCCTGGTGCGCGGATTGCGCCCGTCGATTTGGGCATCCACCAGCCGGTTGAAGGTCATGGCGGCGGAAC
Organism: Candidatus Sulfopaludibacter sp. SbA3; assembly: GCA_900290315.1. GTDB lineage: Bacteria > Acidobacteriota > Terriglobia > Bryobacterales > Bryobacteraceae > Sulfopaludibacter. Next base: position 25,600 of record OKRF01000097.1, read on the forward strand.
GGGCCCCCACCATCGCGACAGCGATCCAGAGCAGCGTCCGCCAGAGCCCCGAGGTGCCGAAGCCGCCCTCGCGAAACGCCAGTAGCGCGCCCGTCAGGGCGAACGGAAGGGCGAAGACCGAATGCTCGAACTTGATCATTTCGAGCGTGAGGCGCAAACGGTGAAGGATCATTCGGAACAACCTGTCATTTTACCGCGCCCCAGTACTCCATCGGCTTATCAGACCAAAATGCCACCTGCTATAAGACGCCATGTATGGACGATTCAGGAATCTGATCGGAAGCTTGACGCCGCGGGGTATGCCATCCTTTACCCACCCGCAGAAGCGCAGCGGTGGCAGTCGGCTTATGAGGCGATGCCTCGCCCAGCGGGATGAAAACCGGTAGCGCCGGCGGTCTTGCCGCCGGTTGCACTGGCCGACCGGCGACGAGA
>OKRF01000097.1:26041-26948 GCA_900290315.1 Candidatus Sulfopaludibacter sp. SbA3
TCGCCGGCGTTACCCAGTCGCTCGACCGGTTTTTCGACCCTGTTGGGATGGGCGTTCCGCCCGCGAAACTCCGTGAGAAACCGGCGGTCGGTAGCGCCGGCGATCTTGTCGCCGGTACGGCGAGCGAAGCAAGCCGCACACAACCCCGGCCCCTGGCCCCGGGCCCCCGGCCCCTGTTTTTCGACCCTGTCTTCTTCAGGCTATGCGAACATTTTCGAACGCTTCCGGCCTTCTCCCAGGGCGAACTGGTGGCTGGTGGCGGATCGCTGTAAGCTGTTAGCTGGATGCCGCCTGTTGCCCTGACCATCGCCGGATCGGACCCCAGCGGGGGCGCCGGCATCCAGGCCGATCTGAAGACTTTTCACCAGTTTGGTGTATATGGTGAGGCTGTCATCACGCTGATAACGGTGCAGAATAGCGTACGCTTTTCGCGCCTGGAGGCGCTGCCGGCGGATCTTGTGCGCCAGCAGCTTGAGGCTGTGATGGAAGACATTCCGCCGGCTGCGCTAAAAACGGGAGCGCTCGGTTCGGCGGAGGTGGTGCGGGCGGTCGCCGCAGCATTGGCCGGGTTCGCCGGTCCCCTGGTGGTGGACCCTGTGACTCTCAGCACACACGGTCCGCCGCTGTTGACAGCAGGCGCCGCCCAGGCGATGCGCGACGAACTGCTGCCACGGGCCGCGCTGGTCACGCCCAATATTCCCGAAGCCGAAGCGCTCTGCGGGATTTCCATCGGCACGCTCGACGATGTCCGCCTCGCGGCCTGCCGCATCCTGCAAATGGGACCGGGGGCCGTCCTGATCAAAGGCGGACACCTGGCGGGCGACGCCATCGATGTGCTGTGGGATGGCGAGACGTTGCGCGAATTCCCCGCCGTCCGCATTCCCACCCGCCACACACATGGCACCGG
>OKRF01000097.1:26958-33939 GCA_900290315.1 Candidatus Sulfopaludibacter sp. SbA3
CCCCGCCACACACATGGCACCGGCTGCACCTATTCGGCGGCCATCACCGCGGGGCTGGCTCAGGGCCTCCCGCTGATAAATGCCGTTTCACGGGCTAAACAATTTATTCACGAGGCCATCCGCACGAGTCCCGGACTGGGGCACGGCTCTGGCCCGATAAACCATCATGCCGAGGTCTTATGAAGTTCCCAGAACTGTTGTTTGCCGCCATTCAACGCTCCGAGATTCCCCTGCGCTTCGAACCTGGCGCCGAGGAGGCAGTGGCCCAGCCGGTAACGGAAATGTTACAGGCCTGGATTGCGGCCCATTTGCCGGGTAGCGAATCGCAATCCGAATTTGACGCGGGGTATCGGTCTCTAGCCCTGCGATTGTTGGCGGAAGTGGAGGGGGCGTCGGAATTGCCGCCCATGTGAGGAAGGCCGGCACGGGGAACTTTCCACCGGGCGCTGCGTACAGCATAATGGTATAGCCAAGACTTATGACAGCCACAACCAGCCCTCAACTGGGCCAGATCCATGCGCTTCTGGCGGAAAGAGGCTACCAAGTCTCCGAACCAGCAGCCGATACCTTGAAAATTACGGAAGTGCAAAGCGGGGTCAGCCTTCAGGCCGTCCTGCAAGGCGAAATCCTGTTTCTTTCGCTGGCTTGCATTACCGTGCCGGAAGCGGCCATCACTCCCGAAATCATGGCGTTGATGCTCGCGGCCAACAACGGAATCTCAACTTCATTCTTCCAGTTGCACGATGCCGGCGGCGGCAATGTCACGGTGACGCTGGACAATTTCTGCAAACTGCAGGAAATGGGTGCGGACGATGAGGACGATATCCTCTCCTGCGTGCATTTTCTGCTGGTGGATGTGATGGCGGCGAGGCACCTGCTGGCCGATCTGAAAGGATAAACGCATATGGCATTTCTAGGAGACATGTTCGGCCGCCTGGGGCGCGTAGCGCGCGGGCAGGCCAATCAGGGAGTGGGCGCTATTGAAGACGCCACTTTCGAGGCCACGGTGAACCAGACCGTAGCCGATATGAAGACGGAATTGAACAACGTGGTCCGTTCTTCCGCCATGGCGATGAGCGAGTACAATCGCCTGGACGCCGAGTATCAGAAGTACGTCAAACAGTCGCAGGATTGGAAGGACCGCGCCGGCCTGGCGCTGGATGCCGGCAACGAAGACCTGGCCAAAAAGGCCCTGGCCAAGAAGGCCGAATCCGACCAGCAGGTGGCTAGCATGCAGACCGCGGTGCAATCCGCCCAGGCCACCAGCGAGAAGCTGAAGCAGCAGGTGGCCGACCTGAAGCGCAAGATCGAGGAAGGCGAGCGCACAGCCACCACACTGGTGGCCCGCAAGAACGCCGCCACCGCGCAGCGTAAGGTGTCCGAAGCGCTGGCCGGCGTCGGCAATGCCAATAACGCCTTTTCCGCACTGGGCAAGTTCGAAGAGTCGGTGGCGCGCGAAGAGGCTACCGCCAAGGCATTCGACCAGATCGCTTCCGCGGGGAAGGATGATGACCTGGAGGCGCAGTTTGCGCAACTCGGCAGCCATAGCGTAGATTCCGAACTGGAGGCGCTGAAGAGGGAACGCCAGAAGCCCGCGCCGCCCGAGATCCCCAAAGCAATCGGAGCGCCAAGCGGAGCGATCTCCACTAGCCAGCAGGCCGGAGAAAAGGCCCAGGCGTAGCGGAAGCGCCGCTGCGTCCGGTGTGGACCCATGATCACTTTTACCGTGGAGGCCATTCTGGGCGTGCTGCTGGTGATCGTCCTTATGAACCTGTTTAAGAAACACCCCACGCCCCCGGTTCCCACAGGACCGGTGGAAGATCTGGCCAATCTCAAACCTACCGACGCCCGCGTTGGAGATTCCCTATCGATCTCCGGCGCGGGTGACGACATGACCGACCTGGATTTCACCATCGACCGCTCCACCTGGTTTCAGGCTGGCGCGCGGCAGTGGTTCGAACTCGGCGGGCCGTACCGCAACCGGCGCGTTTCCATGCGTGTCGCTAATAACGAAGAGGTAGAAGTGAGCGTCCACACCGATCCTCGCAAAGTGACGCTGGAAGATCTGGGCCTCAGCGAAGAGGACATGGGCCAACTGGACGAGCGGCAGAACACCGCCGACAACTTCGAATTCGACGGCAAAGTCTGGCTGTACATCTTGAGCCGCGAGGCGCAGAGCAAACGTACCGACCAGCCAGAGCCGCAGGCGTTCTATTACTGGGAGTTCCGCGAGCAGGGTGGGCCCGGCGTTCTGTCCGTGCGCAAAGCCGAAGGCGAACCCTTCACCCTCACGCTGTTCGCCGGAATTTCCGCGGGAGATGTGACTGTCTACCGCGGCGGCCGGGCCTGAGGCCGGGCCGCAAACCCTGAAAGGGGGCAGTACCCATGAATCGATCTCCACTGAAATTCCTAGCCATTCTGTTGGGCGTTCTCATGGCCGCGGTCCTGTTCTCGGGACTCGACGACCTGCCGCGCGCAGTGCGGGCGCAGGTGGATAGTGAACGCACCGCGCTGACAGCGGCGCAGAAGCAGCTTTCGAGCGCCCGCTACGAGGTGACCAGCGAAGTACAGGCCGATCCCGCTCTGTTTCAGAGCGTGATGGCCAGCCGCGAGTGGCCGGCGCAATTGGAGCAGGATGCCAGCGCGCTGCAAACGGCTGCGCGGGATATGGACGAGTTGTCCCTCCTGGAGAAGGCCAACCGGCGGCAGGATCGCCAGCACGTAGAATCGCTGCTGTTGCAAGAGAGCGGATTGCGCGAGCAGGCCGTAAAAGGCGCCACCGCCGTGCAGACCGAAGCGGCCCACTGGGTCGACATGAAGAAGCGGCTGCCGGACACCCTGCAGACCATGGATCGCGACTACCGCGCCATCCACAGCTTCGATTTCACGCCGGTGGCCGGCACGGTGCAGAAGGCCGAAGGCGATTGGCCGCAAAAGAAGGCCGACCTGGATGCGCGCCTCAGCGCCATGAAATCGGCCATCGCGCAGGATGGCGAGCTGTGGAACTCCACGGCGGCATCGCGCAAGGCCGCCGAGGCTGGCGACTTTGCTCACGTGGAATTCGGGCCGCTGATTTCGGCCGCGGACGCGCTGCACAATTCCGCCGCCGGCCTACCTGCCAAAGCGGGCGAGGTCAACACACTGAGCGGCCAGCTTTACAACTCCTGGGACAAAGTGCTGGTCGACATGGAAACGCGCGGTCAGGGCACTGACCGCTCTTACGACCAGAAGGTCCGCACGGTGACCACGCACCTGGCGGATGCCACCGCCAAGACGGGCGACGTGACGTCCGACGAGAAGTGGGTGGTGGTTCCGCAATCCACGTACAGGGCCGAGCAGAACGATCTCGGCATGGCCATCGAGCACAAATCGGCCGGCCTGTACGATATAGAAGCGGACAAAGTGGCGCAGCCCGCCGGGTTCGCCTATGTCGCCCCGCCGGGCCAGACCAACCAGTACGGATACTGGGACCACAGCGGCGGGCGCGATTTCTGGGTTTTCTACGGCCAGTACGCGCTGATGCGCGACCTGCTGTGGAATCACAACTACCGCCCGCTGGACCGTTACGAATATGATGGCTACTACAGCTCGCGGCGCATCGGCCAGACGTATTACGGCCGCGACGAGGCATCCGGCGGAGCGCGCTACGGCACCGCTGGCACGGCCACGCAGGAGCGCTATTCCGGCAGCACCTTCGCCAAGAGCGGCGGCTTCAAAGATTCGCAATTCGCGTCCAAGAGCGGCGGCTATCGCGATTCCAGGTTCTCTTCGCCGAATGCAAAAGATCCCAACGCCGATCACAGCGCCAAGACTTTCGGCAGCCACCCGGTGACGCCGCAGGCAACGCCGCCTTCGCGCAGTTTTCGTCCCAGCACGCCGCGCCCGTCGGTCCGGCCACCCAGCACGGGAAGAAGCTTCGGCCGCAGGCGCTAGACGCAAAATGTTAGTCCGCCTGATTTGCTGGAAGGAAGATCTGGCCGCGGAGCACGCTACGCGCTTGCAGGCCGCGGGCTTCCGCGTGGATGCTTCTCCACCCCACTCCTCTGGCATCGTGGGACAAACCAGGGATCTGGCGCCGGCCGTGATTCTGATCGATCTGGACCGCATGCCCTCGCACGGAAAGGCCGTCGCGTCGGTCCTGCGGCAAAGCAAGTCGGTGTGCCGCATCCCGCTGGTCTTCGCAGGCGGCGTGGAGGAAAAGGCCGCGGCGATCCAGCGTGACTTTCCCGACGCGGTCTTCTGCCGTTGGGACAAGGTGGGGGCAGCGCTGAAGAAGGCTGCGGCTCATCCTCCCGTTGTGCCAGTGCGTCCGGCGCCATATATGCAGCAGTTCGCCGGGTCGCCGCTGCTCAAGAAGCTGGATCTCAAGCCGGGTTTGACGATTGCGTTGGTGGCGGCCCCGGAAGGCTTTGAAGATTTGCTGGGAGAATTGCCCGAGGGCGTGACTCTGCATACTCGCATGACCAGGCAGACAGACCTGGCCATCTGGTTCATTCGTTCCCGCCGCGAACTGGACGTGACGGCAGACTATCTGGGCGCGCGGCTGCAGGGCGGTGGGTCGGCGTGGGTTGTGTACCCCAAGCAGACCGGTCACTTCAGAGTGGATTTCAATCTGAACGACGTTCGCGCGGCCATGCTGGAGATGGGCCTCGTGGACTATAAAGTCTGCTCGGTAGACGCCGATTGGACCGGCCTCAAGTTCACCCGGAAGAAAGTTGGGTAGGCTGCCTGCGTTCCGTACGCGAGTGACAATCGACCTTCATGCAGGAAATGATGTTGCGCCGAAGCCCCGGTTGGGAAGGGCCAAGGTCACCATGCACGAGCTGACCGACACGACAATCGAAACATGGTTGAATGTCGGGTTGCCGGAGGTGCAGAACGGCTAGACCCGGAGATCTTAGCGGCCCTATTGTCGCAGGCTGAAGCCCTTGCACTGTAGCAGCGACATTTTGATTTCAGTTAGCCATTGAAAACATTGGAGGCGCGGGTCGGAATCGAACCGACGAATAAAGGTTTTGCAGACCTTTGCCTTACCACTTGGCTACCGCGCCGATGGAAAGCTCTAGTTGCAAAATAACCTGTACGGGGGTCACAAGTCAATGTGAGGCGCCGGGCGGCCGGGAAGTATAGTAGGTCTGTGGGCATTCCTCTCGACCGAATTCTCGACTCCGCAGACCGCTCTCTCTTCGACGTCCAAAGCAAGGCGCGCGGACCGGCGGGCTCGCTGCCAATCACGCCGGAGATGCTGCTGAAGCGGCCATCGGGCGATGCGTTCGGATGGACCCAGGACGCAGGAATGGGATGGGACCCGGCCACCCTGGGCGGCAAGGAATTCCTGATTCTCAGCACACACGGGGGAATCCGCGCGGCCGATGGCACGCCAGTGGCTTTGGGGTACCACACGGGTCACTGGGAAGTGGGGCTGTTGATGGATGCCGCGGCCAAGGAATTGAAGTCGCTGGGCGCCATCCCGTTCGCGGCATACTGCACCGACCCTTGCGACGGCAGGAGCCAGGGCACCACCGGGATGTTCGATTCCCTGCCCTACCGTAACGATGCGGCCGCGGTGTTCCGGCGGCTGATCCGTTCCCTGCCCACGCGCAGCGGCGCTATCGGAGTCGCCACGTGCGATAAGGGTCTGCCGGCCATGATGATGGCGCTCGCGGCGATGCACGATCTGCCGTGCGTGCTGGTGCCCGGCGGCGTCACCCTGCTGGCCGAAGAGGGCGAGGACGCGGGCAAGATACAATCCGCCGGAGCGCGCCTGGCTCACGGCGAGATCACCCTGGAGGCGGCCGCGCGCGACCTGTGCCGCGCATGCGCCACGCCGGGCGGCGGCTGCCAATTCCTGGGCACAGCGGCCACTTCGCAAGTGGTGGGCGAGGCGCTGGGCATGTCGCTGCCTCACTCGGCGCTAGCCCCCTCGGGCCACCCCATCTGGGCCGACATGGCGCGCCGCTCCGCACGCGCCGCCCTCGCTTTGCTCGAACGCGGCTTGGCCATGGGCGACATGCTGACGGATGCTTCGGTGCGCAACGCCATGGTGCTGCACGCGGCGTTCGGCGGGTCCACCAACCTGATTCTGCACTTGCCGGCCATCGCGTGGTCCGCGGGACTGAAGCGCCCCACTGTGGAGGATTGGACGCGCGTCAATCGTCAGACGCCGCGTCTGGTGGACGCACTGCCGAACGGGCCGAAATCGCATCCCACGGTACAGGTATTCATGGCCGGAGGGGTGCCGGAAGTGATGCTGCACCTGCGGCGCGCCGGCCTGCTGGATACCGGTGTCCTCACCGTCTCCGGGGAAAAACTGGACACCATGCTGGACTGGTGGGAGCAGAGCGAACGGCGGACGGCGCTGCGCCGCGTGCTGCGCGAACGCGATGGCGTGGACGCGGACGACGTGATCATGGGCCCCGACAGCGCTCTGCGCCGCGGCCTCACGTCAACAGTTACGTTTCCGGTCGGCAACCTGGCGCCGGGCGGGAGCGTGATCAAGAGCACGGCGATCGACCCGGCAGTGGTAGACGAGCACGGCGTCTATCGCAAGACCGGACCGGCGCGCGTCTTCCTCACCGAGAAGGCGGCGGTCGCGGCGATCAAGAGCCAGGGTCCGGAAGGCATTCAGGCGGGCGATGTCCTGGTGCTGATGTGCCGGGGACCCATGGGCTCGGGCATGGAGGAGATTTTCGAGATCACCAGCGCGCTGCGCTACCTGCCGTTCGGCAAGCACGTGGCGGTTCTCACCGATGCGCGGTTCAGCGGCGTTTCCACCGGCGCCTGCATCGGGCACATCACGCCCGAGGCGCTGGCGGGCGGCCCTTTGGGCAAACTGCAGGAGGGCGACCTGATCGAGATCACGGTCGATCGCGTCCACATGAGCGGCTCGGTGCACCTGGTGGGCGCGGGCGGTGTGACCTTCGGCGCCGAAGAGGGTGCGCGCGTCCTGGCGGCGCGTGCGGCGCGTCCCGATCTGGCGGC
>OKRF01000097.1:33949-37038 GCA_900290315.1 Candidatus Sulfopaludibacter sp. SbA3
GCGTGCGGCGCGTCCCGATCTGGCGGCCGATCCGGCCCTGCCGCAAGATACACGCCTGTGGGCCATGCTGCAAGACGTCAGCGGAGGCACCTGGGGTGGCTGTGTTTTCGATCCGGATGCCATCGCGAAGGCGCTGGGACGGGATCGAAAAAAAGGGGCCGGGGGCCAGGGGCCAGGGGCATAGACGCTAAAATAAGGCCGGAGTTTGTTGGTCTGAGGGCGATTCATCGTCAGGAATCGGGCTCTTTCCGGTTTCGCTCCGGATTGGGAGTCGGCGACGACCCCGTCGAGGGAATTTTACATAACGCCGGTCTTATCGGAATTGAGAAGCGTTCCCCCAGCACTCCCTGGCACCGCCGAAAATGCCAATTTCAGACTGCCCCCTAGCGTGAGGAATCCTTGACGTTGGCGCAACATCGAAACCCGCGCCTACCGGAGCGTTGAAACGTCTCGCGGCAGGTTTTGCTACTGCTCAATACGGCGAAAACCGCCCTCGCGAATATCGATACCCGAGAATATATAAAACACCTGAAAATGCCCAAAAAAGATGGGTCAGAAGACCCACCGAAACATGAAATGGCAATCCTGTACTGCTCATTACGAGTTGTTATGGGCAGTACAGCGGAGCGGGGGAGTTGGGCAAGAGGAAGGGGTCGCCTCTGGATTACCGAACATGACGGGTTGCCGACCTCGCACACACCGCAGTGCAAAAGCTCCGGGAGGCCAACCGCATGACGGCGAATGCCCCGAAGGAATGAAACAGGCTGCGGAGGCGCAAGCCCCCGCGCGATTTTTTGTTGAGAAATGCGACATGCAGCACCCACCAGACCACGAGCCGATATGGTGGTTTCCGCTTTATCGCCTACACATTACCGCCCCGCCGCCCGCCCGAGGACACGGCGCGGGCTGTCAATATTCCGACCCGGCAGCCGATCTAAAAACAGGGACCGGGTGAACGCTTCGCCGTTTCAAATCGCGTGTGATGCTTAGTACTGAAGCTTCAGTCCCAATGCCCAAAAACCGTAGACCGTCCGGTATTGCGGTATAATTTTGTTTCAGACTATCGGATTAAAAACTCCTCAAACGAAGAAGGCCTCAAATGCGAATTCTTCGGACGTTTTTTATCGTGGCTGCGTTCCAGTGCATGCTCATCGCTGGAACGGTCTACAACCCGGTGACCGATTTCAGCATCAACCCCGGCGCGAACCCGGACGGCGTCTGGAGCTACGGGAAGCTGTCGGCGGGCGGCAGCTTCACCCCGCTTGGATATTTCGACGGCTCCGGCGCGACCAAGTATTGGGAAAATGCGCAGGGCAGCTACCCTGTGTATTTCCCGTATATGGCTGTTGATCCCACTGGCGGCGCCTTCATTGAAGACACGTACTCTGTTCCCGCCGGCTCTCTGTACATGACGCCGGGTCCGAGCACTATCAGCGATTGGATCGACATCCGGTTCACCGCTCCGGCGACGGGCATTTATGACTTCATTGGCCAGTTCGAGTTTCTGGACCCGGGTGGCTACGATGACTTCGCCTATGCGTTCAGGAACGGGACTGCTCTGATCAATGACGTCCACCTGATCGNNGCCCATCAACCTGACCGGCGTGAGCCTAACAGCCGGCGACCTGATGGATTTCGCGATTCAACCGGGCACGTTCCTTGGGGACGCCAACGCCTTGCAACTGAACGTCACGCAAGAGCAGACAGGAGTCCCGGAGCCCTCGACCTTCGGCTTCGCCGCGCTTTCCGCCGCGTGCTTCCTGATCCGCCTGCGCAGGAAATGATGAGGACTACGCTTCTGCGCCATTCTTCTTCGCCTTGCCCCGCGACTGCTGCGAGTCGCCGACGATCTTCCTGATGAAGTCCACTTCCTGCTGGCGGTAGGGGACGCCGTTGGTCCGGAAAATATCGTGGAACCACGGGCGGCTGGCGATCCCCCACCTAGGGGTGCTGCCAGGAGTCCCACGGCAGCCAGATCTGGGTCTTGCCCGCCACCAGGCCCCAATTGTACGCCGCTACCTTGTACTTTTTCGCGATGGGCAGAATCTCCTCGAAGGTGCTGCCGTCGGGGGGCGCTCGAAGGTGCTGCCGTCGGGGGGCGCCATGTATTCCGTGCAGAAGATCGGCCGCTTGTACTGCTGCAGCCGCCCGCGAAATGCTCATAGCTCTTGCAGGCGTAGGCGTCCGAGCTTTCGACGTGACGCTAACGAACCTTGAAAGCGGCAAGGTTGGATTTCAGATCAACCGCAGCGTGGACGAGCTCGCCCACAGTATCGGCAAACGATTGGACACAGCGACGGCCGCACAATCCAATGTGATCGTACGGCCGCGCCCGGATGGAAAGCTCATTCACCTTGGCGACCTCGACACCGCGAAGGCCGCGAAGATAACGCCGTACTCGTTTTTGACGTTCGAGACATCCCCCGGAAACTTCCAAGCGGCCGAAGGGCCTTTCAGTCGATAGGTGTAGCGAACAGCCCAACCACACTTGTCGGAAGGCCCACTCGAAACGAATCGCGCAGACCGAGATCGATTGGCGACGCCTGATTCCAACGCACCCCTCGGCCCCATTTTCATCACTCCGGGTGAGCCTTCGCTTCATGAGCCAACTGTCCCCGTTTTACCCCTTTTGTGCCCCCCAACCAAACTGAGTCACAACTATCTTGCTTAATCCCTTCAACAACTTAACCTCCCAGCCCAGTGACGAGATGCTACAAGTATTCGTGGGAGGAGAAACCCCAATGTTCGCAGAAACGATCGAATTCGTGGGAGGAGAAACCCCAATGTTCGCAGAAACGATCGAAACGAAAACCCAGCGCGATCCGCGCACCTTTAACGCGTACCGTCACGGCCTCACAGGCCAGGTCCGCATCATGACGCCTGAAGATCAGGCTGCCTATGAAGCCCACTGCCAAGGGATGGTCGAATCCCTCGCACCAGTCGGTCACTTCGAATGTGACCTCGTCCAATCCGTCGCCGATGACCGCTGGCGCCTCAAACTCGCCGCCGTCATCGATAACAACACGTTCACCCGGGGACTCAACGAACCCGACGACATCCACACCCACCACTCCGAAGCCGACGCAGCC
>OKRF01000357.1 GCA_900290315.1 Candidatus Sulfopaludibacter sp. SbA3
CGATGGTCAGGACGTCTTCCCCGGCCACATCGGCGATCTGCTCGGTACCGGCCGCCGCCACTTCCTGCGCGCCCGAGCCCCTGCTGCGCAGTTTGGGCCTGTTGCGCGGTTGGCTTGGGAGCCGTCGAAGGGGTGGCTGCCGGCGGGGTAGCTGCTGGTTTGGTCTCGGCCGCCGGAGCCGGCGCGGGATTCGGCACGGGAGTCGCCGCCACGGCCGGCGCAGGCTGGGCTGGGACTTCCACCGGGTCAGCCGGTTCGCCGAAGCGAGGCATTTCCAGAGTCAGATCCTTGACTGTAGGCTCGGATCCATCCACTTGGAGACGCAGCGTCCGAAAGCCCAGTAATTCGATCTGGATGTCCCACTTGCCAGGGGTCAGATCGAGCAGGTACCGTCCGTCTTCGTCCGTGTAGGTGACTAATTTGGCGCCGCCCTGACGAGCGGTGACGGTGGCGCCAGGGATGAACTGGTCAGCGGCCCGGACGGTGCCACTATGCTGCGCTGCATAGAGACAGCCGCAGCCAAACAGACCGGCAGTGAGGAGGAATCTTCGCACGGGAATCTATGATTCTAGTTCGCTGCTGCGTTGATTTAGTTCGCTTTTTTCGCCGTGAACTCGACCGGAGGCGGCGCCTGATCGAGACCCTCGATGGTGCGTGTGAACTTGATCTCGTTGCCGGAGACCTTCCCTTTGTAGCTGATTTTGACGTCCTGGCCGCCGAAGTTGCGGGTCATGCTGAAAGAGATGGAGTCGCCATCCACCTTACCGTCGGCGATTTCGACCGCGCCGCCGCGCCCACCGTCCACAGTGCCCGTCAGTTTGGCGCCATCCACCTTGAAAACAAAGGTATTCGGGGTAGTGTTGCCGCCCCGGCCGGGGACGTCCGCAGTCCATTTGCCAGTGACGTCGGCGGCCAAGGCGACCGACGCAAGAATGCCCAGAAGGGCAGTTAGGAGCACAATTCTCATGCAGCTAAGGTGTCTTCAGGTGCGAGGAATGTTACACCGTGGGACAGACGATCGGTTTGCGTCGTCTGTCGTCTTGCGCTTACCCAAAGGCCTGGAGGCGGAAGAAGACAGACGGCGAAAGACGATCGTCTGTCCCACTTGAAATCACAAACCCTTGCTGACCAGGAAGGCGATCAGGTCCACCACGCGGCAGGAATAACCCCACTCGTTGTCGTACCAGGCCACCACTTTGAGCAGGTTGCCATCCAACACCTTGGTGAGTTGCGAATCCACGATGCTGCTGTTGGGGTTACGCAGCATATCGGAGGAGACCACGGGATCTTCGGTGTAGGCCAGAATCCCCTTCAGTTCGCCTTCCGCGGCGGCTTTGAGGGCTGCATTCACTTCCTCACTGGTGGTGGAGCGGTCGAGCACTGCGACCAGGTCCACCACGGAGACATCGGGAGTGGGGACGCGCATGGAGTAGCCGTCCAGTTTGCCTTTCAAGGCCGGCATCACCAGTCCGATCGCCTTGGCGGCGCCGGTGGTGGTGGGAATCATGTTGATGGCGCCGGCGCGGGCCCTTCGCAGGTCTTTGTGCGGGAAGTCCAGGATCTTCTGGTCGTTGGTGTAGCTGTGGATCGTAGTCATGGATCCCTTTTGAATGCCGAATTTTTCGTGCAGGACTTTGACTACGGGAGCCAGGCAGTTGGTGGTGCAGGAAGCGTTGGAGATCACTTTGTGTTTGGCGGGGTCATAAGCGGCATCATTCACGCCCAGGACCACCGTTAGGTCTTCATTCTTGGCGGGAGCCGAGATGATGACCTTCTTTACCGTACCTTGCAGGTGCTTGGAAGCCTCCTTGGCATCGGTGAAGAAGCCTGTTGATTCCACTACGATTTCAGCGCCGAGGGAGGTCCAATCGAGTAGCGCGGGATCTTTCTGGGCGAATACCTTGATGGTCTTACCGGCCACGGTGATGGAATCGGCGTCGTGCGTTACCGTCTCGGCCAACGGCCCCAGAACCGAATCGTACTTCAACAAGTGCGCCAGGGTCTTCGTATCGGTAAGATCGTTCACCGCCACGAATTCAATGTCGTCCCGATGCAGACCCGCACGGAGGACATTCCGGCCGATGCGGCCAAAGCCGTTGATACCAACTTTAACTGCCATGATTTCTCCTGTTCAATCGAAGGATGGGGTTAATACAAAGGATATCAGGAGGTGGGTATACCGGGCAACTCGGATGGGTGAGTCTGAAATGGTAAACCGGTGCACGGAGGCTATCTTCCGTGCACCTGGCGGATTTCGGTTTCGCCATCGCCGGCGACCTGGAGGAAGCGCCGCGTGAGTTCGATGGCCTCTTCCTTGGAATTCGCCTGGATGAGGGCGAAGCCGCCGATGAGTTCCCTGGTTTCGGCAAAGGGTCCATCGGTGACCGTGATTGTTCCGCCCGCGCGGCGGACGCGGGCTCCGGTCACACTGGGCAGACAACCTTCGGTAGCCAGGAGCCATCCTTCCGCCCTGGCTTGCTCGATGAACTTTCCCATATCGGCCATTTCCTGCTCCGTAGGGGGCGTGCCTTCGGTCTTGCTCGGTTTGTAGATACAGAGATATCGCATTGGATTGCCTTTCTGAAGGTAAATCGAATGGGGCAGGGGCAGATCGACAGCGGAGGCGAGATTTTCTTGCAATCAGGCAATGTTGCCGCCTGCGTTTTGCCACCGGGTCGCGCCCCGAACCCGGAGATGGTTCCGGTGAGTTGTACTACCCTGCCAGCAGCTTGCGCACCCGGTCCAGAAGTTCGGCGGGCTCGAAGGGCTTCACCATGTAGTCGTTCACGCCCAAGTGGACACCGCGGCGGATGTCGGCAGTTTCGTGACGGGCGGTGAGCAGCATGATGCGCAGATTCCGGGTGGTTTCCAGGCGGCGCAGCTCTTCCAGCACCTGGAAGCCATCCAGGTTGGGCATGTTGACGTCGAGGATCATGGCGTCCGGCGGATCGTTATGCGCCATGGCGAAGGCCAGGCGGCCATTATCGGCAATGCGGCATTCGAACTCGTTCTCCAGAGTGGTCTTGATCAGGGAGCTGAAGATAGGGTCGTCTTCGCCAATCAGAATGACCTGCTTACGTTCGATGGCTTCGGTCTTCACGGGCACCGGGGCGGGACGCCTCACACCGGCAGGGATGGCGCATACAAACTGGTCCAGCAGGTCCTCCACCAGGCGGCGAAGGGGGATGGCGATTTCCTCGAAAGGCTTGTCGAGCAGGGCTTCGCCGGCGCGGGCGTTCTCCGTGATCTGTGGAAAGCCGAGGGTGCCTCCCAACCCGGCCCAACCATGCAGCGCTTTGCGCAGATCCTGGTAGTCGATCAGGGGCACCAAGGCCCGTTTGGGCGGGGTCAAGGGCAGGATGGAGAGCAGGCGGCGGCATTCCTCCTTGCCTTTGCGGCGGAATTCCTCGCGCTGCGCAGTGAACGGATCGCCCCACTCTTCCTGCGGCGGTGCGGGTGCTTCCGATGCGCCGGCATCCAGAAGCCGGCGGATCAGATCGCGAAGCGCCTGCACATCCACGGGCTTGGGCAAACAACCCGCGCAGCAGGCGGCCAGCGCGGTGGCTTCGGCGTGCGGCATTTCCGGAGCGATCAACGCCACGATGGGCAGGTCGCCCCATTCGGCGGAACTCTTGATGCGGCTGAGTAACTCCAGTCCGTCCAGCGCACTCGATCCGAAACTGAGGATGAGCAGGTGAGGCCGGAACGAGGCCAGCTTCTGCAGAGCTTTTTCGGCGGAGAGCGCCGTCCCCACCTCGTAGCCCGCTGAAACCAGCAGAACATTCGTCACCCTGAGATTCACCTGGCTGTCGTCCACAACCAGGACCCGTTGTTTTGCCATTTAGCGGCCGTGATTCTGATTTTCGTACATCACCTTGCCGCCCACAATGGTATACAGTACATCGGCGGATAGGATTTCGCCTTCGGGCACGGTCATGATGTCCTTAGAGAGGACGGTGATGTCGGCCAGTTTGCCGGTTTCGAGGGTCCCCTTCAGCTTTTCTTCAAACGCCGCGTAAGCGTTGTTCCAGGTATAGGATTTCAGGGCTTCCTCGCGGCTCATGCGCTGATCAGGATAGAAGACTTTGCCATCCTTGGTCTTCCGCGAGACCGCGGCATAGAAGGACGCGAGCGGGCTGACGCTTTCCACCGGTGCATCGGTTCCATTGCCGACGATGGCGCCGGATTGCATGAGCTTCTGCCACACGTAAGCTCCTTCTTCGGCACGCTTGTCGCCCAAGCGGAGCGGCACGTAGGGCGCGTCCGAAGTGCAGTGGACGGCCTGCATGGCCGCGATGACGCCGAGCGTGCCGAAGCGTGGAATATCGGCGGCATTGAGGTGCTGGGCATGCTCGATGCGCCAGCGCAGGTCCTTCTGATCGGGATGCTCGCGGAAGACCTGCTCATAGACGTTGAGCACCTCGCGATTGGCGCGGTCGCCGATGGCGTGGACACAGAGCTGGTAGCCGTGGCGGATAGCGGCATCGCCGGTGCGCTTGATATTGGCGGGGTCCTGCGTGGGCAGGCCCACGCTGTCCGGCTTATCGGTGTACGGCTCCAGGAGCCACGCGCCACGGGAGCCCAGGGCGCCATCCATGTACTGCTTGATGGCGCGTACGGTGAGGTGGTTGTCTCCCACGCCGATCATGCGGTACTTGTCCAGATTGTGCTCCAGGTTCGGCTGCGAGCCGCTCAGCATCACCCACAGGCGCAGGCGCAATTCGTGGCTATCGGCCAGGCGGCGGAACGCATCGACGGTGGAGAACGAAGATCCGGCATCTTCGAATGTGGTGATGCCGTTGGACAGGCACTCTGCCATGGCCAGGTCGATGACCTTGCGTTGTTCGGCGGCGCGCTCCTGCGGTGTACGTTTGGCCAGCCAGGTGTTGCGCGCGGAATTTGCCAGGCCCTGAGCGCTTTCGCGCAGAAGGCCAGTGGGGTTGCCGTCTTTGTCCTTGAGCAGTTCGCCGCCGGAGGGGTTGGGAGTCTCGCGGGTGATGCCAGCGGCCTCCAGGGCTTTGCCGTTGACGAAGGCCGCGTGCCCGCTGGCGTGCGTCAGCAGCACCGGGTTGTTGGGCGAGACCTGGTCGAGCGAAGCGTGCAACGGGAAGCCTTCCACATTGGGGTCGGGTGGGTGGTCCCATTTGGATTGATGCCAGCCGCGGCCGATGATCCACTCGCCGGGCTTGGCCTGCCTGGCTGCACGGGCCACCTGCGCGACGATATCGTCCCAGGTGCGCGCTTCACGCAGGTCGAGGCCCAGGCGGAACTCGCCGATGCCGGTGAAATGGCCGTGCCCTTCGATGAATCCCGGGATGGCCAGGCTGCCGTGGAGATCGATCACTTGGGTGGCGGGGCCGATCCATTTTGCCGCGTCGGCGTCGCCGCCCAGGGCGGTGATGCGGCCGCCGCGAACGGCAAGGGCCTGGACGGTGGGCTGGGTCGCGCTCACGGTGACGATCTTGCCGTTGCGGAGCACCAGATCGGCGGGCTGCGCAAAGGCCGCGGCGGACAGAAGGGCGAGAGCGAAGATACGCATGGATGTCATTAGGATATCGGAAAATGCGTCTGTGCCTTTTCTTGGAAGCCGCTACTCCCTGGTTCGCAAGATTGCAGCTATGCGCCGAGGATTCTGGCGTCCGTGAATCACGCAACGACCCACAGCGGCGTTTCATCCGGCGCGTAGGCTATCAGGTACTCCCGGACTACTGTGAACCGTAGGGGACGGCCCGTAAGATCCGGGCGTTTGAATCCCTGATGCGGAAACCGCACCAGAGAGCGAATCGCGCTCAGGATTTTTTCGCGGACACGGCGAGCGGCTGGCGGGCTCTCCCGTGCGATGGATTCCCAGATTTCGGTGAGGTCTTGAGCCGCGAGCGGGTGAAGGTCGAAGCCCAATCCAGAACTCATCGCCGGATTTGCTTGTTCATCAGTTCTTCTTCGCGCTGGCGCAAGTTTTCGAAGAAAGCCTCGCCATCGATGGGCTTGACCCGGCCGCTCTTGAGATCGTCATAGCGGCTGTCCAGCATCTGCCGCGTTTGGAGGATCTCCTCCAGGTATCCGGCAAGAGCGTCTTCGATCAGTTCAGCAGGAGGGCGGCCCATCTCGAGAGCCAACTGGTCGAGCTTGGCTTGCAGATCCGTTCTGAAGTGGACTTCCATCGCTTTCAGCGTACGGGAAAAACAGGGTGATGGCTCGACCTCGTCGCCCTACTCCGTTCGCAGGGCGTCCATCGGATCGAGGTGGGCGGCGCGGCGGGCGGGGATCCAGGCGGCGAGCGCGGCGACCAGGGCGAGTGCGAGGGCGGCGGCGGCGACCGTCACGAAGTCGCTGGCGGCAATGCCGTAGAGGAGCGTTTGAATGGTGCGGGTAGCGGCAAGCGTGGCGGCGATTCCCAGCATCAGGCTGGCCAGCACCAGCAAGCCGAGTTCGCGCAGCAGCATGGCGGCGACCTGGCGGCGAGCCGCGCCCAACGCGAGCCGGATGCCGATCTCCCGGGTGCGCCGCTCCACCGCGTAAACGATCACGCCGTACACGCCGACGCTGGTGAGCACCAGGGCCAGCAGGCCGAAGCAGGCAGAGAGCAGGGCCATCATGCGCTCGTGAACCAGGCCGGAATCGATCTTCTGCTGCAGTGTAGCGACTGCGCCCACGGCCACGGTGGCATCCAGGTCCTGAATTGCGGCGCGCACGGAGCCGGCCATTGATGCCGGATCGCCCGCAGTCCGGAGCAACGCCTCTGTCATGGGGAACTGGGACTGGGAAAACGGCAGGTAGATCTGGAAGGCATAGGGATCGCGCGGGCCGAAGCGGACGTCGTGCCCACTACCTGGGCGGCGCTCTTGCCTTGGAACGTGTAGGAGCCCGAAACCATGCGGCCCAGCGGGTTGGCGCCGCCGAACAGCGTGCGGGCGGCAGTTTCGCTGAGCACCATCACCGGGGCGGCTCCGGCGCGGTCGGTCTCATCGATGGCGCGGCCAGCAACCAGGCGAATCCCCAGAGTCTCGAAGTAGTGCGGGGTGACGTAAGTGTAGCGCGTGTAATCGCTCTTCTGGGCGGGCCGCTCCGGGGTGGAGGCGGGACCGGTCTTTTGCCAGCCGCTCATCAGGCCGCATGCGGAGAAGGCAACAGAACGGACCCCTGGCAGGGCGAGCAGGCGATCATAAAGGGCCGGGCGCAGCCTGAGACTGCGGGATAGCATCTTGGGTCCGAACTCCACGGGCAGATCGATCATGAGTATGTTGCCGCGGGTGAATCCGAAATCCTGATGCTGCAGGTTCCAGAGCGTGCGGCCCAGCAGGGCGGCGCCAGTGAGGAGCAGGAGCGACGTGGAGATCTGGGTGACGATGAGCAGTTTACCGAGAAGCTGCCGTGGGCGTCCGCCGGTTTGCGTGCGGCGGTGAGCGTTGAGAGCCGGGAGCAGGTCGAAGCGCGTGGCGGAGACGGCCGGCGNNAACTGGGGTCGATCGCCAGGTGCCAGCCTTCCGCCTGGGTGAGCGCGCGCGAGCCCCACCATGCCAGTCCGCCGGCCGCCAGCGTGCCCAAGGTGGACAGCAGGAAGCTTTCGGTGAGCAGGTGGCGGACGATGCGGCCGCGGCCCGCTCCCAGGGCCAGGCGGACGCCGATTTCGTGCGTCCGAGCCGTGGCACGGCCCAGCAGCAGGTTGGCCAAGTTGCAGCAGGCAATCAGGAGAACGGCGGCGGTGATGCCGATCAGGATAAAGAGCGGGTGCGCGGTCTGTGCATTCAACTCGGCCAGCACCTGGTTGGCGGGCTGGAGCTGCACCTGGTAATCCGGCGATCCCAGGTCGGGCAGTTGCCGGTAGAGGGCCGTGAGCGCGGTGGCGGCTTGGGTCGTGGAGACATCCGGCCGGAGGCGTGCCGTGACTTGCAACCAGGAGAAAGCGGGCGCATCCAGCCAGTCAGTAGGTGAGAGCTGCGGCTGCATGCTCAGGGGCAACCAGATGTCCGGTGGAGTGCCGGCAGATTCGCCGAAGAAGGCGGGTGGCATGATGCCAACAATGGTCACGAGGGCGCGATTGAGTTGCAGAGGAGCGCCGATGGCCGCGCCTCCGGCGAACTCGCGCTGCCAGAAAGCGTGACTGATCACGGCGACGGCGGCGGCGGCGCGATCGTCAGCTTCGGTGAAGCAGCGCCCGCGGCGCGCCGGGACGCCCAGCACCTGGAAATAGTTGCCCGTCACCAGCGTGGCATTGACCGTTTCGATATGGGCGCCGCGGCGCAAGACGACGGACTCACTACTGGCGGCAAACATCCCCGCCACTACCCGCTGCCGCGCCGCCATTTCGCGATAGAGCGGATAGCTGAAGGACAGTACCTTTTTGTCTCGCATCAAACGGACCAGCACGAGTTGCTCGCTGTTGCGGACGGGCAGGGCGCGGAAGACCACGGCATCCAGCACCTGGTAAATGGCGGCATTGGCGCCGATCCCCAGTGCCAGCGTCAGGATGGCTGCAGCGGCGAAGGCGGGACTCTGGCGCAGTTGCCGCAGGGCGTAGCGGAGATCCTGCGCCAGGGTATCGAAGACGGGCAGGCGGCGCTGTTCGCGATGGGCCTCGCGCATTTGCGTGACCGCGCCAAACTCGCGGCGCGCCTGAGCGCGGGCGGACTCGGGCGAGAGGCCGCGCCTTTCACAGTCGGCGGCGAGCATGTCCAGGTGGGCGGCAATTTCTTCATCGAGGCGTGCGGAGGTGCCAAAGAGGCCACGCAGGCGGGCCAGCAGGACACGCAGCGCCGTCATGCTTCGCCCTCCAGAAGACGGTTCACCATGGCGACTGTGCGCGACCAGTTTTCGGCTTCGGCGGCCAGTTGGCGGCGCCCCGCGGCGGTGATGGAGTAGAAGCGCGCGCGGCGGTTGTTATCGCTGACACCCCACTTGCTGGAGATCCATGCCCGCTGCTCGAGCCGCCACAGCGCGGGATAGATGGTGCCCTGGTTGAGTTCCAGCGAACCCTTCGCCACCTGTTCGATGCGCCGGGCAATGCCGTACCCGTGCAGAGGACTGAGAGCATCCAGGGTTTTGAGCACCATCAGGTCCAGGGTGCCGTAAGGGACTTCCGATCTGTTGTCCATCAACAGGGATATTACGCCGGCATATGTTGAAAGTCAACAGGAGTCTCACTTCTGGATCCGGCTGGCGACGTACCAGGTGTTGCCGGCAACGTCCTTCACGGCGCCGGTGCGGTCGCCATAGGATTGATCGGCTGGTGGGCTGACGGACTCGGCTCCGGCATCGATTGCACGGCCGTAAGCGGCGTCCGCATTTTCCACGGCGAGATAGAACATGCCCGGCATGGGCTGGTAGATGCCGATGGCATCGATGAGTTCCATGGCCGAGCTGCCGATCTTCAAAGTGGTGTGGAGGATGACGCCATCCGCTGAGACGGCACGCCCGAGTTCCTGCGCTCCGAAAGCGGTCTTGAGAAAGTCGATGACGGGCTCGGCACGGAGCGGCTGCAGAAAAGGCTGCACCGTGGGAGCGCCCTCGGAGAAGTAGTTCTCACCCTGAAAGGTTGCGATGTACCAGAAGTTGCCCGCGGGATCTTTGACGTTGGCGGTGCGCTCACCCCACTCCTGATCGGCCGGTGCCTGCAGGGATTCAGCCCCGGCGTGCCGCGCCCGCTGGTACGCGGCGTCGACATCGGGCACATAGATGTGGAAAGCCATGGGGCGCGCATCGCCTTGCCACGCGACATCCGGACCGCCACCGCCGATCATCAGCATGGTATCGCCGATTTGCACTTCGGTGTGATATCCGCCGGCCGAGCCGATGGCGCGAAATTTCTCGGTAGCGCCAAAGACGGTGCCGAGGAATCCGTTAAGGGCGGGGACGTCTTTGACTACGGGATAGGCGGGGGCCGGGGGTCAGGGGCCGGGGCTGTGCGGCGGCTCGCTTCGCTCGCCGTACCGGCGACAAGATCGCCGGCGCTACCCCGCCGTTTCTTTTCATCCCGTTTGCGGGGCGGTCCGCCCCTAATTGACAGACGACAAAAGACGATCGTCTGTCCCTCCGATCAGCAGCCGAAGAACGCCTGATCGAGTTCCTTGGTGATGTCGCTGGACAGGGGTTGCAATGCACCGATAGCGCGGGCGTTGATGATCGCCTCAGCCGTCGATTCCAGCACTTCGAGACGGTCGAAGGCCTCCAGCACGTCCGATCCCGTCACCAGCACGCCATCGTTCTCCAGAATGATGGCCGGCTGCTTGACCGAAAGGAGTGCGGCCAGATCCTGGCCATCGCCGAACTGCGTGCCGAAGGGAGCGCGAACCACGTGGCGCATCACCACATAGCTTTCGGGAATGGTGCGGCTATCCAGCGTGACGCCCGTGACACTGAAGGCGGTGGCATTCACGGGGTACGCGTTGACGATAGCGCCGACCTCGGGATGACGCTGGTAAATGGCCTGGTGCACCAGTGCGGCGCGGCTGGGTGATTTGGCGGTCTCTACTTTGCCGTCGCGGATCAGCACCAGGTCCTGCACGCCGGCCATGCCGCGATCCACCTGGTACGGCGTGATCAGAAAGGCGCTGCCATCCACACGCACCGAATAACTACCCTGAGTGCTGATGAACAGCCTCTGGCGATAGGCGCGCCGCACGAACTCGCTCAATCGGCTGCGGAGTTCGTTCTCGTGACTGGAGGGATACCAGGGTTCAAACTCTTCGAGGTTAAGCGCGCGCTGCTGCTCCATGCCGATCTGTTCGCCGCTCAGGAAGCGGATTTCGCCGCCCAATAGCTTGGCCTTGATGATCGTCTTGGCAGTGAACTCCAGGGTCTCAAAGCGGCGGAAGGCCTCCTGAAACGTGGCGCCCGCCGTGACCACTCCGTGGTTCTCCAGGATCACACAGTCGTACCCTTGTTCGAAGGAATCGGCCACGCGGTTGCCCAGAGCGACGCTGCCGGGCAGTTCGTAAGGCGCGAAGCCCACTTCGCCGCAGACGCGCCGTGCCTGGTGGAAGAGGCGCGTGTCAGGCACCTGGTGCACCAGGCTGAACGCCACCAGCGCCGTGGGATGGGCATGCACAATTCCGCCCAGTTCCGGCCGGCGCCGGCGAATCTCCTGGTGGATGGGCAACTCCGAAGAGGGCCGCCGTACGCCGAGCAGTTCGCCATCCGGCCGCACGCACACGATGTCGTCGCGCCGCAGGGCGCCTTTATCGATGCGCGCCGGCGTGATCCAAACGTCGCCATTGGCCTCGCGGATGGAAAGATTGCCGCCAGAGGTGGTGGTCATGCGGTAGCGGTAGATGCGCTCCATGGCCTGCAGAATCTCGTCGCGCGGATGCTGATACGAATGTGGTCCGAACATATTCCCTTATTGGCGCTGCATGTAGACTACGTGAGTCTGGGTGAACTCGTAGAGCCCGTGCTTGCCATCGGCGCCGCCGATCCCGCTCTTGCGCCATCCGGCATGGAAACCCTGCATGGCTTCGAAATTCTCGCGATTGATGTAGGTCTCGCCGAATCGGATCTCCTGGCACGCCTGC
>OKRF01000386.1 GCA_900290315.1 Candidatus Sulfopaludibacter sp. SbA3
GGCCACAGTGAAGGCATTCTCGGTTTTTACAGCTCTCATTCTGACTGTCTGCCCCTGTGTTACAAGAGGGCAGAGCAACCTGGACCAAATCAGGAAAATGGAAAGCTCGGGCGACGCCGCCGGAGCGCGAGCCGCCCTGTTTCGCGCCGTGCAGAGCGCGCCTGGCAGCATCCCGGCGCTGACCCAGTACGCCGAGTTCCTGGAGCGGCACGCGGATCCCGGAGCGCTGCCGGCCTACAGCCGCCTGGCTGCCGCACTGAAGAGCTCCAGCGACAACGCACGGGCGGCCGCGATTGCGCATCGCCTGGCCGTATTGGAGCTGTTGGCGGGAGACAAAGCAGCCGCCGAGAAAGACGGGGGCAAGAGCATCGGCTCGCCGAAAGCGGGAGCAGCCGGTCCCACCATCAACATTCCCGGACCCATGCGCTCGTTCGCACGCATGGCGGCCATTTCGCCTGAGGCGCTGCCTGACGAAGTTCTGCCGGCGCTGGCGCGCAACGTGGTGACCAACGGCTACGAAGCATCCCACAGCAATGAAGCGCTGGAGCAGACCGAATATCTGAAACTGGTACACCGGTATCTTTCGCAGGCGCGCGAATTGGACAAGCTGTCGGGCGACGGCAAAGTCATCCAGATCGACTCCTGCGATTCGCCCAAGGTGGCCGAGTTGTTGCGCGTGCTGGGCTTCCGCATGCGCGGCGGTTGCGGGTCGGAAGTGGTGCTGGAGACGGTGAATGCGGCCCGCGCGTTTCTGACGACCGATTCGGGTTTCCCGGTGAATAAGCTGGAAGAAGCGCTGCGCACGAACCGGCCGTTCAGTTACGATTTCCATCCGGCAGTGGTACCGGTGCTGATCGGCTCCGATTACTGGATGGGCGGCGTGAAAGAAAACAACGACTTTGTGGAGACCTTCATCGGCGACCCCAGCATCTGCCGCTTGTACCTGGGGCTTTCCAAGCTGGACACCGAGACCGCGGAGGCGCTGCACAAAGCCACCACGTACACTCACCTGAAGGCCTACGCGCATGTGCTGGATTTCTTCGGCAGCATGTTTGAGATTCGCGACGGCAAGGCGGTGACGCCGGGCGGAGCGAAATCGGCCGCGGCGTGGAGCGAACTGGTGGGCGTTTCGACGGACAAGGGCGCGGAGTTCTTCGATAAGCTCCTGGGCAAAGACGATGGCTGGCTTTGCAGCCTCTACGATGCCATAGCGCGCATCCACGGGCCTCTGCGCGATTACCTGACTGAGCCGGTGCGCATGAAGCGGTTTTACACGGCGGTTCGCGGCCGTATCACCAGTCCGGGTCCGGCGCGCCCCGTGTTCCGCAGCAATACGGATATGATGCTGCTGACCACGCGGCTGCGGCTGGATGGCGACGGCAAGCCCCACATCCCGGGCAACCTGGAAGTGTGGAAAGACCTGTTCATCAAGAGTCCGCAGGGCAAGTACGATGGCAAACTGACGCGGCTGGCCACCACCTGGAAAGACTCCGACGATGTGCTGGAGGCGCTGTTCGCCCTGTGCCGCAAGAGCGTGGAGAACGAGCCGCTCAAGATCTTCATGGCCCTGACGGACGTGGATCGCAACCGCGCCACACCGCTTTCCGCGGAAACCACGATGCGGCTGGCGCGCGATTTCCGCCAGTACGGCAGCCAGTATTCCCTGTTCAGCGAATCGCGGCAGTTGAGTGAGAGCTCCATCACCGGTTTTCTGGACGTGGCCGAAAGTGTCACCAAGGTGCACGACCCGATGCTGCGCAGCGACGTGGCCGGCAGTTACCAATCGTTGATGGGGCTGTGGGCCATTCTGGTGCGGCAGGGGTCGCTTCCGGAAAGCAAATCCGACGCGGTGTTTGCGGGCATCAACGGCGCCTTCGCCAAGGTGACCGGCGAGCGTGACCTGTTCGATGCCGGCCGCGCTGGCGTGAAACTGCTGTTGGGCGGCACCGCCGACGCCGAAGAGAAGATGGTGGATATGCTGGCCGGCGCGGCGCAGAGCGAAGATGCCGAAACACGCGACCAGCTCAAGCAGGAAATCCATCGCATTCTGGAAGCGCAGCGGCTGCCCACGCTGGATACGCTCTTCCAGTTGGCGGGCCACCTGGAAGGCACCGAGAAGCTGGCTACGGCCAATTTCAACAAGCTGGCCGCCAGGCTGAGCGAAATTCAGATTCCGCGCCCTCCCCTGACTGCCAATGAGAAGAACGCCATGGGCTTCGGATACTGGACCGAGAAGCACCTGGACACCGAGCGCCGAATCAACGTGCGGCTGGCGGTGGAGCGGGCGGCGGGAGACGCAGCCAAGCTGAAAGAGCTTACCGGCCAGCTTGCCCCGCTGTTGCGGGACACGCTGCTGGCCTTCAACTACGCATACTATGCGCCGCCGGGAGCGCAGATCCTGTATACCAACCCGACGTTTGTGCGCGGCCACGATTTTGTGGGCGGCGAGGGACAGTCCCGCACCTGGGCGCCCACCGAAATGTACGGCACGGGCTGGCCCAGCAACGGAGGCGGGCGCCTGGTGGGGTCGCTCTCTACCCTGCCTTACGCGTTGGCCGAAGCGGAGCAGAACTTCCTGATCCCCACGCAGACGCAGGCTTTGATTTGGGGCGACCTGGTGCCGCAGATGATTCTGAGCGCCAAGATTCCACGCTGGTGGAACGTCTCGCCGTCGCAAATCCACTGGGTGGGGCTGCACCTGCAATATGGCCGCGAACTGCTGGCCGAATCGGCCATGGATGCGGACCTGCGCGGCGAGGTGCTGACCGCGCTCGCCCTGCACGCCAGTCCGGAACGCACCAGCCAGGTACGCCGGCTGCTGGAAGCAGGCGACGTGAAAGACGCGGTGGAGCGCGTAACCCCTTCGGAACTTTTCAACGTGGCACGGGAGGTGGCTCCGCAGCGCGCCGGCGACGCAACCAACTGCGTGCTGGGCGAGTTGCGGCAACTGGGCCAGACGGATTCCAAAGAGCTCAACTACCCCGCCATTTCCCGCGCGTTCGGAACTCCCAAGCCGACGCTGGCGAATTCCTACGAACCGGAACTCTTGAACCTGCGCACCTTCCCGACGTTGATGGGTTACTCCAGCCGGATCATGGCGGAAAGCTGGGAGTCGAATACACTGTACTGGGCGGGGCTGGCCGACGAGCTGAGTTTCTCTCCGGCGCAGTTGAATGTGCGGATTCCCGAGTGGACCGAAAAGCTGGTGGAACATATTTTCGCTTCGCATCTGGAGGACTGGCCCGCGGTTTTGAAGTCCCTGCGCCTGGTGGGCGACGATGTCCGCAAGCATGTGCGGGCGGATATGCTGGCCGAGCAGAAGATCGGATTCCAGGAATAGGCCTTCGAAGAGAGTCATAATGTGTAGACGGTAAGAGAACATGACGATCACGCGACGAGGATTCTTTGGAGCCANNTGGTGGTCCTGAATTTTCAGGTCACGGACAGCAAGAACCATTACATCAACGGCCTGAAACCGAACGATTTTCGAATCTACGAGGACGGGATTCTGCAAAAGGTGTCCACCTTCGCGGAAGGCGCCAATCCGCCGATGGCAGTCAATGCCGATGGCTCGACACGCCCGCTGCTGGACGCGGCGAAAGATGCCGTGCCTGGAATGGATAAGCCCGACGCTTTCACCGGTACCAACGTTTTCGTCCTGTTCGATACCAGCAATTTCATGTACCGCGGCTTCGTATACGCCGAGGACGCGATTGCCGATTTCGTGCGCGGGCTGGATCATGCCGATTCTGTAGCGGTCTACACATTCAGCCGCAATCTCTCCCGCGCGGCTCCGCTGACCCACGAGCACGGCGAGGCCATCAACGGGCTGCGCAGTTCGGTAGCGGGCGACGATACAGCGCTATACAACGCGCTGCTGCTGACTTTGCGCGACGCGGCCAAGGTGGCCGGGCGCAAGGTGGTGATTGTGTTTTCCAACGGCCCGGACAACGCCAGCATGGTGGCGCCCGACGACGTGCGGGCCGTGGCGGAAGATGAAGGCATTCCGATCTACGTGATCTCCACCGCCGAAGTAAATAAGGACCCGATTTCGAGTGGCGTTTTCCGGCGGCTGGCGCAGCGCACCGGAGGCAAGGCCTACTGGGCGCGCACCTGGCAGAAGCAGGTGGAAGCATTCGAAAATATCCGCGAGGATATGATCAACAGTTACACCATTACTTACTATCCGCAGCCTAACCCGAATGGCGGCTTCCGTAAGATCCTGGTAGAACTGGTCAACGACCCGGGTAAGAAGCTGCGTGTGCAGGTTCGGCCTGGATATCGGCCCAGCCGCGTGTTCTGATGGATGCGCCGCAAAACGGTGCCAGGGGGCTCATGAGGCGAAGCCTCACCCGCCCGGATGAAAATTGTTTACGTATTACAATACCTCCCATTTTCCCTACCCTGTGAAGATTTTCGCGAGCCTGGTAGCGCCGCCGATCTTGTCGGCGGTTCCTGTGGTTGCGGCTACGCTGCCTGGTGGGACAGACGTGTTTCAAACCCCCTCTTGATTATACGAGTACATTCGTAGTATAGTCTTCGTAGAAAATCATGCGATTCCGGTTCAGCCTGATCGCGCTGTCCCTGTTGGGAGCTTTGTATCCCCTGGCGGCACAGCCGAAATTCGACGTAGCATCAATCAAGCCATGCAATCCGTCTCCGGAGGGCGGACGCGGTGGTGGTGCGGCTGGCGCGGCATCGGACCCTGGAAGGTTAAGACTGGAATGTCAAACGGTGGAGAACCTCATCCGGTTGGCGTACATTCGGTTTGCGAACGGCAGGGGCGACCGAAGAGCGGGAGCAGGAGGCCCGGTATTACAGAGACTGCTGAACCAGCCAATCGAAGGAGGCCCAGCCTGGGTGAGGTTGGACCACTACACGATCGATGCGAAACCGGAGCAGCCGCAAACCGCGGCGATGATGCGCGGGCCCATGCTCCAGGCGCTTCTGGCAGACCGATTCAAACTGAAGATCCGTCGCGACATTAAGGACGTTCCTGTCTACGCTCTCGTCCTTGCCAAGGGAGGTTCCAAGCTTGAGGCCACGAAGAAGGAGAGCTGTACCCCGATCGAGTCGATTGACCCAATAGCCCTGCCGGGACCGGGGCAGCCGCCGCCCTGTGGCACCTTCCGGCCGGACAAGAATGGTGGCGTCGAGACGTTCGGCCAGACGCTCAGCGGTCTTTGCCGGCAGTTTTCGGCCGCATTGGACCGCGACGTGGTCGACCGAACCGGGATTCCAGGCTTATTCGACATGCACCTGGCGCTGTCCTACGACGATCTGTTTCCGTTTGCCCGCGCGGACGCCGAGCCAGGGGCGAGCGACGGCACTCCATCCCCCATGCCGTCCGACCCGCTCGGCGCGGCGCTGTCCGCCTTGCAGAAACTCGGCCTGAAGCTGGAACCGGCCAAAGCCCCGGGCGAATTCATCGCCATTGACCGCTTGGAGAGGCCTTCGCAGAACTAGACCGGACTTACGGTCTTGGAGTGAGCACGATGCCCGGCTTCACCGTCCAGGTATAGACCTCGCTGGTGTTGATGGGATGAAGGGTGTACTCCGCGCCTGGTGCGAGGTCCTGGCGCGAGGCAGCGTCGATGCGCACTCCCCAGATTTGGTACTCCGCTCCATTGGATAGTTTCATACCGCTCAGGGTCGCCTTCAGATCGGGATGGCCCGCCGACACCAGCGCGAATTGATGTCCGGCACGCGCCTCGAAATCGCGCATCTGATTCGCATAGTGCGGGATGTATTCCTGAATCGCGATGTAGAAATCCGGATTGGTGGGGTCGCCGTTCTTTAGGCCAGCCCTTGCCGAAGGCGGCAGAGCCTCCTTCCAGTAAATCTCCTTCACGGTGACGGTGCGGAGCTCCTCGTTGCTCACTTCCGGGTTGGCGACGTTGGCGTGGGCTCCGAAATGGTCCGAAACTTTCAACAGGCGATAAGGATTCTGCGATGACAGCCTGGGCTCGACCGGATACATGGCATAGCGCCGCCCCCACGTCTCTGCGATGGGCACATGGCTCACGCTGTCGGTCGTGAGGATATGGGTGAGGAGGCCGAGGTAGGAATCGTCGAGCGTGTTCTGACCCACGACGTCGTAGTTGACCCGCACCCAGCGATTGCCCACGAAGAGCTCATTGAATAAGTGGTTGGTAAAACTGCCGCCACGCGGCAGCCCGTGCCGGATGGTGGCACGCACACCATTATGGTGGATGGCCGCCAGGAGCATCTCTTTCTCCTTGGTGTCGTTGGCATCCACGGGCGGAATAAAGAACGCGATGCGCGCGGGAATCCCCAGTGCACGCATCACGGTGGCAAGGTAGATGGCGTACGAAGTGCAACTGCCATGGACGCGGTTGTAAAACATGGATCGGCCCAGCACCTCCTGATCGAACATGGCCTGATCGGTGGCGCCCGACGCTGGTTTCTCTTTGTCGAAGGCCGGCCTCAGCAGGGGAAAGACTTCCGGCGTGCCGTTGGGATAGTGCACGTACCAGATGGCGAAGGCGTTGGTAAAGCGACTGCGGCGTTTCAGCCATCGGGACACCTCCGTGACCACCTGGCGATCGGTGAGCACAGCGGGATCGATGCCGTCCTCGCGCAACGCGGCCAGAAGATCGGCGCGCATTTTTTCGTCCCAGTTTTCGGTCGCGGTAGGCGCCAGGTATTTCGTCATCTGCGCGTATTCGGTCTTCCAGTTGGGATTCTCTCCGATGGCCTCTCGATTGGTGTTCAGCGGATAGTAGGTAATCTCGACGGTGGCCGAATCCGCATCCTGCGACAGCAGCCGCGCGTCCTGATAATCATCGGTCATGTCGGTCAGGTCAAAAGGCTTGGCGATCTGCATCACACTGGTGATGGTGTAAGTGAACTCTTTGGCATCGGGACCGAAGTATTTGTGGGCTTTCGCATAAGCCGTGATGGAATCGCGCTGGTAGCACCAGCCGGCGATGGCGCTGAAGAAAAGAATCGGACCATGTAGGTATCTGCGCATATGGTCATCGGTGCAGACGGTGATGGCAGCACCGCGGTTAACACTACTCCCGCAGCTTCATCATGCTGGCCCAGGCCTCCACGCCTCCGCGGAGGGGGCGGACTTTGGTGATTCCGCGGGATCTGAGGAGCAGCGCCGCACGGGCGCTGGAGGCTTCGTTCGGTCAACTGCAGAAGAGGATGATCTCGCGGTCGCGGGGAATCTGTTGGGCGCCGGCTGTCAGGTCATCTATGGAAAGCCGGATGGCGCCGGGAATGGAGTGGTCATCGTGCTGCAGGCTGCTGCGCAGGTCCACGATGTAAAGGTCCTCGCCGGCATCGATGCGGCCGAGTAATTCCTCGGGCGTGATGCGGGCTCCCGCCAGTTCGCTGAGAAATCGCCGGCGTTGGATGACCTTCCAGAGGATCCACAAGGCGGCCACGGCGATTACCAGGATCAGGAATCCGGAACCCAGGCGCTGGGCATAGGCGAGGGCCAATTCCAACTGGTTGCTGAAGAGGTATCCCACCCCTATATAAGCGCCGCTCCACACCACAACGCCCAGGGAGTCCATCACCAGAAAGGGAACCAGCCCGATTCCGGCATCGCCAGCCAGCGGTGCGGCGACCGCATTCAACCCCGGTACGAATTTGGCGATCAGCAGCGTGTTGAGGCCGTACTTGAGGAAGGCCGTTTCCGTTTTCCGTACACAGGAATCGGGTTCCAGCGAAATGCGGCACAGGAAACGCAGAACCCGTTTGCCCCGGCTGCGGCCGAAATGAAACCACACGGCGTCGGCGACAAGCGCGCCGGCAACGCAGCAGGCGATCGCCGTGACGGCATGCAACCGTCCCGTACGGACCAGTGCGCCGGCCGCGACGAGCAGAGGGACCGAGGGAATGGGGACCGCGCCCTGTTCGGCAAGTACCCAGAAAAACAGCAGCGCATATCCGTGGCGCTCCACAAAGTGGATCGCGGTTGCAATGGCGAGGCCGGTCATTCGATCTCATCATTACACATATGCCGGCGGCTCCCCCCAGATTGGCGCTGTGGTATTTGGAACGGGAATTGCAACCGGACGCGCATGAGAGTACCGGGAAGCGCATCGGATCCACTGTGGTACAAGGACGCGGTAATTTACGAGTTGCACGTCCGTGCGTTTTATGACACAAACAACGATGGAATCGGCGACTTTCCAGGCCTGCTCCAGAAATTGGACTATCTCCAGGATCTGGGTGTAACATGCCTGTGGGTGCTACCCTTCTTTCCCTCGCCTCTCAAAGACGATGGTTATGATATATCCGACTATGTAAGCGTTCATCCTATGTATGGGACCAGGGATGACTTTCTGGCGTTTCTCGGAGCGGCACACGACCGGGGGCTGCAGGTCATGATCGAGTTGGTGATGAATCACACGTCCGATCAGCACCCGTGGTTTCAGCGGGCGCGGCAGGCGCCCCCCGGATCGCCCGAACGCGATTATTACATCTGGAGCGATACCGACCAGAAGTATCGGGACGCACGGATCATCTTCACGGATACGGAGAAATCGAACTGGACCTGGGATCCCGTTGCCCAATCGTATTTCTGGCATCGTTTCTTTTCGCACCAGCCGGATTTGAATTACGACAACCCCAAAGTGGTGGAGGAGATGATCCATGTGATGCATTATTGGCTGGACCTGGGTGTGGACGCGCTTCGGCTCGACGCCATTCCTTACTTAGTGGAGCGCGACGGAACTAGCTGCGAAAACCTACCAGAAACACATACGCTGATTAAGAGTCTGCGGCAGGAAATTGACACCAATTACTCCAATCGGATGATTCTGGCCGAAGCCAACCAGTGGCCGGCCGATGTGCGTCCCTATTTTGGCGATGGGGATGAGTGTCATATGGCCTTCCACTTTCCACTGATGCCGCGGATCTATATGGCACTCCGCCAGGAAGATCGCCTGCCGATCACGGACATCATGGCGCAGACGCCGGAGATTCCCAAGACGTGTCAATGGGCTCTCTTCCTGCGCAATCACGACGAACTCACGCTGGAGATGGTGACCAATGACGAGCGCGACTACATGTATCTGGCTTACAGCGCCGACTCACGGATGCGGCTGAACCTGGGCATCCGGCGGCGGCTGGCCACATTGATGGACAACAATCGGAGGCGCATCGAACTCCTCAACAGCCTGCTGTTCTCATTTCCCGGAACGCCCATCGTCTATTACGGCGACGAGATCGGCATGGGGGACAACATCTACCTTGGCGACCGCGGAGGCGTGCGGACACCTATGCAATGGAATGGCGACCGGAACGCCGGCTTTTCGCGGGCCACGCCCGCCAGGTTGTATAGCCCAGTGATCATGGACGCGATAACCGGCTACGAAGCGGTAAATGTGGAAGCGCAGCAGGGCGACCCATCGTCGCTGCTCACCTGGATGCGCAACATGATCGCGCTGCGCAAACTGTTTCGTGTGTTTGGCCGCGGCACGCTGGAATTCCTCAATCCATCCAACCGCAAGGTCCTGGCCTATTTGCGGAGAGACGCGGACCAGCAGGTGCTGTGCGTGGCTAACCTTTCGCGGTTCGCCCAGCCGGTGGATCTGGACCTGGCGGAACTAGAGGGCGTGACGCCCGTGGAGATGCTCGGGTATGTGGACTTTCCGCCCATTGGCAAGCAACCGTACCGCCTGACGCTCGCACCCTACGGTTTCCTTTGGCTGGAATTGCACCCCCAGCAGGAGCCCGCCGGCATCCCCGACAGCCAGGTATCGTCCCTCACCGTAGCGGACACTTGGGAGAGTGTGCTGGAAGGGGCGGTGCGGCCCCGGCTGGAATCGGTGCTGCTTCCGCAGTACCTGGAGAAGCAGCGGTGGTTCGGCGGTAAAGGGCGGCAAATCCGCACCACCGAAATCAAGGACTGGGCTCCTCTTCCGAATGCAAGCGCCGTGGCCGTGCTGGTAGAGGTGCAGTTCGAAACAGGCGAGCCGGAAGCTTATTTTCTCGCACTGGCACGCTCCTTCGGCAAGAGCGCGGACCAGGTGCGGGAGATTGCTCCCAACGCTATCCTGTCTCCCACTATCTCCATGAGTGGGCCGGGATACCTGTACGATGCTATGAGCGATGAGCAGGCGTGCGCAGCGTTCCTCACCTTCATCGAGCAAGCTCTGGAGGCCGCGGCGCGGAACGGGGTGATGCGGGGTCCGCCAGGCGCGGCATTCGCGGCGGTGCGCGGTCCCGCCGATGCACTGCTGGCCCCGCGGCGCGCATCCGTAGAGCAGAGCAACACATTGCTATTCTGCGGCGGCCGGTTCATCCTGAAGCTCTTCCGCCGGCAACAAGCGGGGCCGAATCCGGATTGCGAAATCGACAAATATCTGACGGAACAGGCGCACTTCGATGGCGTTCCACCGTTCGCCGGCGAAATCCAATATGTGGGCGCGGGCGGAGAAACCTATACGCTGGCGATGTTGCAGGGACTTGTGAACAACCAGGGAGACGGCTTGACGTTGACTCTGGAAGAACTCGCCCGCTATTACGAAAACTGCGCGACCGCCGAATTTCCTGAGGGTGGAAGCGCGGCAGCCGGCAATCTGCTGGACCTCGCGGAGCAACCGCCATCGCAGGTTGCGCGGGACCACGTGGGTCTGGCACTCGATGGCGCCGCACGGCTGGGCCAACGCACGGGCGAGTTGCACCTGGCCCTGGCTTCGGAAACCACCGATCCGGCATTCGCTCCGGAACCGCTGGCCGCCAGCGATGTGTCGAGCCTGCTGACTGGCCTGCGCATGCAGGCCGTTCGCGTCTTCGATCTGCTTAAGGACAGCCTGGCCGGGCTCCCCGATGACCTCATCGATGCCGCAGGGTTGGCGCTGAGCAGGCGCAGACAGATTCTGGACAGCTTTCGGTTGCCGCCGGAAGACGGCAAATTCGGCCAACGGATCCGGATTCACGGCGACTATCATCTCGGGCAGGTGCTGCAGGTGAAGACAGACTTCGTCATTTTCGATTTCGAAGGGGAGCCGGCACGTCCCCTGGAGGAACGGCGCGCAAAGCAATGCCCGCTGAGAGACGTGGCCGGGATGCTGCGGTCCCTGAATTATGCCGCATATGCCGGACTCATCGGCCACACGGCTCGCCGCCCGGAGGATTGGGAAGCCATGGAGCCCTGGGCACGGCTGTGGGAGCGAGCGATGGGAGCGGAGTTTCTGCGCGCCTATCGCCAAAAAGTGCAAGGCGCCGGGTTTCTGCCTTCCAGCGAGGGAAGCTTCCGCGCGCTGCTTACTATCTTCCAGTTGAGCAAGGCGCTAACTGAACTCTGTTTCGAATTGAACAATCGACCTACCCGGGTGCGCATTCCACTAACCGGCATCTTATCGCTTCCATTGGACGGTGGAAGCCGGAGGTTATAAGTGCAATTGGACGTTGCTTCGCAACCGGAGTTGGAGCAGATCGCGCAGCTCGGCGGCGCCGATCTGGTGGTGGGCATTCTCGCCCCAGGCCACGCCGGCGAACCCGGCAACGCGCTCGCCATGACGCGGGAAGCGGTTGCCGGGCTCGGCAAGATCGCGCGGGCGGTGGTGATCTGCAACAACGGCACTCACAATCCGGAGCCAGCAACCGCCGAACCTGCCGGCGCAAAGGAGTCCACGGCCGTTTTCCTGTTCGGCCTGCGGGCCGCAGGCACCGCGGAGACACCGCAGGAGAGCTGGGCTCATGCCTATCGCAGCGTAATCGCCACTGGAGAGAAAGTGGGCGCCCGCGCCTGCGGAGTGATTGCGTCCCAGAGGGAATCGGCAACGCCTCTGTGGATTTACCGCCTGGTCCAGCCGGTTCTGGAACTGGGATTCGACCTGGTGGCGCCACGTTACACTCGCCATAGAATGGAGGGACTGCTTAACAGAAGCATTCTCTCTCCGTTGCACCGCGCGTTGTACGGTGAGCAATTGCAGAACCCGATGGGTCCCGATTTCGGACTCTCGGGCAAGCTCCTGCAGCGGCTTCTGCATCAGGAGTCCGGAAGCCGGCGCGGAGACGAAAGCAGCCTGGTGGCATCCATTACATCCACCGCGGCGTGTGGCGGCATGCTGGTATGCGAATCGTACTTAGGAGCGCGCAGCCAGCAACCTACCGACTGGGTGAACTTAAGCGCGCTGATCGCCGAAGTTCTGGGACCTGTCTTTCTGGATGTAGAACGCGGAGCGGCTTCCTGGCAGCGAATCCGAGGATCCAGGCCGGCACCGGGTTTCGGGTCGCCGCAAGTGCTGGGGGACGATGACGGAGCCGCAGATGTGCGCCACATGATCGACTCGTTTCAATTGGGCGCGCAGACTCTGCAGGATGTTTGGAGCATCGTGCTGCCTCCGGCCACGTTGCTGGAAATACGGAAATTGTCACGCTTGCCGCCGGACCAGTTCCGCATGCCCGACGAACTGTGGGTTCGTATCGTTTACGATTTTGCGCTGGGACATCGCCTGAGGATCATCAGCCGGGATCACCTGCTCCGCTCGTTAACGCCGCTATACCTGGGATGGATCGCTTCTTATGCGCTCCAAATGGAAGCGGCCGGGCCGGCGGAGATCGAGGCGCGGATGGAGCGGTTAGCCAGAGCATATGAGGCCGGTAAGCCATACCTGGTTTCCCGCTGGCGATGGCCCGATCGATTTAACCCTTAACAGCCCGACCGAGGAGGAGTAACTATGTGGGATCAAGTTGGAAATGCGTTGAGCCATTCGATGACCGCAATGTTAAGCCAGTTAGCCAGCCTGTTGCCGGGCATGGTTGGGCTGGTGCTGGCGCTGTTGATTTCGGCTGTGGCGGCGTGGGCCGTGGCAGCGCTGCTGCGGCGGTCGCTGAACAAGATCGAGTTCGACGAGCGGGTGGCACGATGGGGTTTCCCCGCGTTGGAAGAATGGCCGCCATCGCGAAGCCCGACGCTGTTGGTGGCGCGCGCCAGCGCATGCCTGGTCATGTTCGCCGGGTTCCTGATTGGCATTTCGGCTTTTGATGTGACGCTGACCTCACAGTTGGTATACCGCCTGTTCGCCTACCTGCCTAATGTGTTGGCGGCGGTGGTGGTTCTGGCCGCGGGCAGCTTCACTTCCCGATTTCTCGCGCGCAGCGTCCTGATTGGCGCCGTCAACATGAACCTGCAGTACGCGCGCCTGCTGAGCGCCGGAGTGAAATGGCTGGTGACCGTCCTCGCCGTGACGATGGCTCTCGAGCATCTCGGCATAGGAAGCGGCATCATCCGCCTGGCATTCGGCATTCTCTTCGGCGGGATTGTTCTGGCGTTGGCTCTCGCGGTGGGTCTCGGCTCCAAAGAACTCGTCAGCCGGTCGCTGGACCGCGAAGCTGGTAAGACGTCCAGTCAGAGCTTTCAGGAACCTGTAGGGCACTTGTAGCGGGGGTTGGGGGTTGGGGGAAGGGTGCGCTTCGCGCGTCTTTTTTGATTGTCTACTCTAAGTTGTCAAAGACCGGTTGCAGTGGACGGGTAAAAACGCTTCAGGCTGCCTTGCGGAAGCCCTTGGGAGGGACTGGGCCGGCCTTTTTCGCGGCAGCGAGGCGCAGGTTGTGGGTGACGCGGCGAGCGATCCGGGGGAGTGAAAAACCAAATTGCGGGGGTAGGACTTCGGGCGGGTAGTCGCTTTCAATGTCGTAGGGTTCTCCTTTCCCGGCGGCGTGTTGGGCGAGGAGAGTGGCCTCATCGACGGCTTGCTCGAAGGCGGCATTGCGCTCGGTTTGCAGTTGGCGGAGGATGGCGAGGTTCCGTTCCATGCGACGCTGGGTGCGTGCTTCGTAGAGGGACATGAGATTGAGGTTCCTGGCTTCGCAGGCCCAGGTGACGGCTTGGGCGAGCGAGGAGTCGATTTCGGGATGGTGAGCGAAGTACTTGTCGGGCTCGGACATTCCCATGGAGAAGCGGGTGTGTTCGATGGCGGCCGAGCGCAGGAGGCGCCATAAGTCGTCGGCGACGGTTTGCGCGAGGCATTTCTCCAGGTCGCCTTCGGCGTGAAGGGACTGGTGAAGGCCCTGGCAGTGCGTCGTGTAGGCCAGCTCGTCGGCTGGGGTCATGATCAGGACCTGGCCTGTCAGGCCGTGCCTGTATGCATTGAAGGCGCGAGGATCGCGCGGTTTGGGACTTTCGGGTGCTGGAGTCATAAAACTCCTCCTTCAGTTCCATTAAATCAGGCGAGTGGTCAGAATCCGGGGTATCGGCGTGAGGCAAGTTCTGGTAAGTGGTTGAGGGACTGAATGTTACTTGGTCTTAAATTAACTTGCCAAGCGTGTGACCGGGTTTTCGGAAGGGACACTTTTCCGGTTGGCTGCCTGCAAGCGGTTGAATATGAGTGAGTTGTCTTTCCCGGCGGTGAATTCAGAGTCTTCGACGAGGGTCTGTCCGAGTGGTGGACGGTCCAGTCAGAGGCGCCCGGAACACGTCGGGGAGTCGGGCGTTTTGCGTCAACTTGACGCACTCTGCCCAAGTTCCGTCCGTCGCGTGACTCGCCCTGAGTCGAGCATCGGTAACCGTTGCTGGCGGTTGCGCATACCATCCTGATCGTCGTGTATCACCTGCTGTAAACGCTTGGGAAAACTGGGGTACGACGTCACGCTCACGCCAAAAACAGCGTAGCTGCATCCGGAGCCCGCAGGGGGATTCTCGAGAGAGGCTACATATACGGTGGACCCGGTTGTCGAGACCATTCTTCACCCGCGATAAGCTCAATTAAGGATCGGCGGGTCTGATGTCGTGGGGCGGCCGTGACCGCCCCCTG
>OKRF01000407.1 GCA_900290315.1 Candidatus Sulfopaludibacter sp. SbA3
TGTGGGCCACTCGCTGCCCCAAAACTCTTCGAGCAGGCGATGCCGGTAGTCGCGATCGAAGTTGAAGCCCCAGGGGGTGAAGCCGGCGCCAGACGGAGCCAGGCGAAAGCCGCCGCCATCCTTACGCACCTCCACCCATTCGGGCGACGCAAATGCCATGGCGCAAGCCAGCTTGGCGATGACCGCGAGGCGCGACGGCGTCATACTACATCATTACGCCAGATCTGCCGGCATGGGATGCGGCGGCCTGATAAGATGCTGCCATGGAGGGGGAGCGGAAGTGCCGACACTGATACCAGCGCCCACGCGGGTGGAAGCAGCGGGAAACAAACCGAAACTGATTGACGAATATGTGGGACGGGTGAATTCGGCCACGGAAAGTTGCAGCGTGGCGCATATGCGCAGCCCCGGAGGATGGGTCGAGCCGGGGCAGTCTCCGGACTTTGACGAATTCACTGTGGTGCTACGCGGCACCTTGCGGGTGGAGCATCGGGACGGTGCGATGGATGTGCGTGACGGGCAAGCAGTGATTACCCATCGCGGAGAATGGGTCCGCTACAGCACTCCAACCGAGGAGGGCGCCGAATATATCGCGGTGTGCCTGCCGGCGTTTTCCATGGCTACAGTGCACCGTGACGAAGCGTGATAGGCGGCGGGATGCGTTCTCCGGCTCCAATGGTGCTGGTGCCACGGGTTTTGAATTGGTACCTCTCAATGCGTACTGCGGCCTTAAAAGCGTCGGACCGCACTATTCTGCCGGTGGCCACGAACTTCAACGGACAGGTGCCATCCAGGCGGGCCGGCCAGTTGACCGAAATCTCGATGCTGCGTCCGACCGGCAGATGCTCTTCGGTGGTGAAGAGAATTCCTCCGCTACCGATGTTTAGAGTTTGCCCATTACCAATCCATGGCTGGGCTTTTGAGTGCTGAAGAATCTTGTACCTGACTTCCTCCCGAACTGGAAAGCGGGAACTCCCGCGGCGGTCCGGCATGCCTCCGAAAAACGGTTCTTGTTCCTGAGTAATTATATTCATGGGTCCCTTGGTAGATGATGCTGTAAAAGAACAGCTTCAACAATAGTCCGAAAGTCCAAAAAACTGGGGTAATGTATGGTACTTCGGTACAATTCAATACTAGATGCTCGAATAAAGGGCCCAGGTGCCGTTCTGATATTCTGACGTCATGGACCAAGACCAACTCCGGTCGCTCTTCGAACAGGTGCGCGATGGTGCAGTAGATATCGAGGCGGCCATGACGCGCATGCGCCACATGCCGTTCGAAGACCTGGGATTCGCCAAGGTGGATCATCATCGGGCCCTGCGCCACGGGATGCCGGAAGTAATACTAGCCAAAGGAAAAACTCCGGCTCAAGTGACGGCCATCGCGGAGACCCTGTTACGCAATGCGCAGAACGTGCTGATTACGCGGGCCGACCGCGAGTGCGCCGAAATGGTTGCGGAATTTCCCGGTGCGGAATACTTCCCGCTTTCCGGCGTGATCCGCTTCTGGAGGGACAAGAAGGTCCACGGCAAGGGCAAGATTGCCGTGGTTTGCGCGGGAACCAGCGATATCCCCGTGGCTGAAGAGGCCCAACTTACCGCGGAAGTCATGGGGAACGAAGTGGATACGATTCACGATATCGGGGTGGCTGGCATTCACCGTTTGATGCACAATCGGGAGCGGCTGTCGGAAGCTCGCGTCATTGTGGTGGCCGCCGGTATGGAGGGCGCGCTGCCGAGCGCTGTGGGAGGGCTGGTCTCCTGCCCAGTGATCGCGGTGCCCACGAGTGTGGGATATGGTGCCAGTTTCCATGGGCTGGCAGCGCTGCTGGGCATGCTGAATAGCTGCGCCAGTAACGTCACTGTTGTAAATATCGACAACGGCTTCGGCGCGGGTTACGTAGCCAGCCTCATCAATCGCCTATAAGTGCTGGAACGTCTACCCAGGCCCGCCTGGTCCAGGATTCGATTCCCTTCTCGGCGAGCTGCACACCCTTGGCGCCTTCCAACAGGCCCCAACGGAAGGGCTCGTCTTTCACTACGTGGCGCAGGAAGAGTTCCAACTGGCGCTTGAAGGCGTTGTCGAAGGTGTCCTGTTCGGGTACCTTCTGCCAGCCGTCGAAGTAGTTGAGTGGACTTTCGATGTCGGGATTCCAAACAGGCCGCGGCGTGGCTCCGTAAGGCTGAATCCAGCAATGACGCAGGCCGGCGATGGCCGACCCATTGGATCCATCGACCTGGAGGGTCAACAGATCGTCGCGGCGCACGCGCACACACCAGGAGGAGTTGAAGTGGGCCACGATGCCGCCGGCCAGTTGAAAGGTGGCGTAGGCGGAATCGTCGGCAGTGCAATCGTACGGTTTGCCGGCTTCGTTCACGCGCTGCGGCACGTGAGTGGCGCCCAGGCAGGATACCGATTGCACGGCGCCGAAGATGTTGTCCAGAACATAGCGCCAGTGGCAGAGCATGTCCAGGATGATGCCGCCGCCATCCTCCTTGCGATAGTTCCAGGAGGGCCGCTGCGCGGGCACGGTATCGCCCTCGAAAACCCAGTAGCCGAATTCACCGCGCACGCTGAGGATGCGGCCGAAGAATCCCTGCTGGATGAGGCTTTGCAGCTTCAGAAGGCCGGGCAGCCAGAGCTTGTCCTGCACCACGCCGTGTTTGACGCCCGCCTGTTTTGCGCGGTGATAGAGATCGAGTGCTATGTCCAGATTCTCCGCTACAGGCTTCTCGCAATAGACATGCTTGCCGGCGGAGATGGCCTGGCGGACGCACTCGGCGCGGCGGTCGGTGGTCTGGGCGTCGAAATAGATGGAGTAGTCCGGGTTGGCCAGCGCGGCGTTCAGGTCTGTGCTCCAATCGAGGCCGCCAAACTCGGCGGAGATGGCCTGCAGTTTGGCGGGATTGCGTCCCACCAGGAGTGGCCGCGGCAGGATTGTCTCGCTGTCGCTCAGTTTGACGCCGCCTTGCTGCATGATTGCGTGGATGGAGCGCCGCAGGTGCTGATTGAGCCCCATGCGGCCGGTGACGCCGTTCATGATGATGCCGATGGTGTGAGTAGTCATGATATTTTGGTGGGACAGACGATCGATTTTTGTCGTCTGTCTTCTTTCCGGGAACAAGACAGACGACAAAAAACGATCGTCTGTCCCACTCGCTTCATGGTTTTTCGGTGCATTGCGGGTGGGCTCCCGCGGGCAGCGGCGGCGCTTCGAAGCCGGCGCGCGGCAGAGTGCCATCCAACTCCTGGCGCCAGTGCGCCACATCGCCCGCGGGTCCATAGCAATAGATCATGCGGAGCGGCGTATCGCCCAAATTGGTGAGTTGGTGAAAAACGCGGTGAGGAATGTAGACGGCCTGTCCGGTGCAGAGCGGCATGCGTTCTTCGCCGAGGCACATTTCGCCCTGGCCTTCCACAATGAAGTAGATCTCTTCCTGTTCCTGACTGTGCCAGGGGACCTGCCCGCCGTTGGGCGCGAGCGTGACGTGGCCCATCGAAAAGTTTGTAGCCTGGATCGGGCTGGCCCCGCCCACCAGGTTCTGCGTGCGGCGGCGCGCCGGATACGTGCGCCCGGCAATTTGAGAAAGATCGGCAATCGTCATGAAGTGGTTTTCGCCTTTCGGACGTGGGCTCCTATGAAATAGGCTACTACTCCGGCGGCGATCAGGATCAGGCTCAGTTCGAGCGCGTTAATAGGGCCGAGCGGTTGGTTCTCTGTGCGGGCGGCGGTGAGGATCAGCAGAATGGTTGGGGGAATGCCCACGGCGATGGCGCCAGTCATGCCGCCGGGAACGCGATAGGGACGATGCATCTCGGGCTCGCGGCGGCGCAACGCCACCAGCGCGGCGAACTCCAGCAAGACACTGAGTCCTTTGAGTAGCACATCCAGCAGGATGAGTTCTACGAAGCTCAGGCGCAGGCAGAGGGCCCAGATGATGGAGCAGCCGAAAATGGATACCCAGGGCGCGCCCGCGGCGTTGCGCCGGCTGAGAATGCGCGGCAGGTAGCCATCGTCCGCCAATACCGCGGGAATGCGCGAATAGGACATGGTGAAAGCATTGAGTGTGCCGGCCGCCCCGAGCATGCCGCCGATGGTGATGGCCACAGCGGCCACGGTCCCGGCGGCGCCGTTATGAAAGACGGTGCGCGCGATATCGGCCCAACTGCTGGGGGTCCAGCGATTGGCGTCCAGGCCGGTGAGTGAAACGGCGGCGATAGGCAACACATACGAGGCAGCCACCAGGATGCAG
This sequence comes from Candidatus Sulfopaludibacter sp. SbA3, assembly GCA_900290315.1. Taxonomy (GTDB): domain Bacteria; phylum Acidobacteriota; class Terriglobia; order Bryobacterales; family Bryobacteraceae; genus Sulfopaludibacter. The sequence goes on from OKRF01000407.1 coordinate 4,254, forward strand.
GTGACCGCCATGGCAATCGGATAGGTGCGCTGCGGCCGTTCGACTTCGCCCGCGATGGGCGAAGCGTCGTCGAATCCCATGTAGTTGAACATGGCAACGGCGATGGCTCCCAGAAAATCGACATTGCTGAGCGGAACGCTTTGGCCGCCACCGGCATTGCGTTGGAACAGTGCGTACATGGCGAGGATGGCGAAGGGACTCAGCATCACGATGGCCATCACCACGGAACTGCCGCCAACGATGCGGGAGCCCAGCAGATTCCAAAAGGAAGTCACGGCGATCAGCACAACCCCGATCCAGAAGCCGCGGCCATTTGCGGTGACGGAAGGCGCCAGGTGTCCCAGATAGCCCACGAAGAGCGTGGGATAGATGGCCATATCGAAGAAGCTGGCGACGAGCGAGAGCCAGGCTTCCTGGTACCCCCAGAAGTTGCCCATGCCGCGCTTCACCCACACGTAATAGCCGCCATCTTCGGGAATGGCACTGGCTAATTCGCTGACCATGAGGGCGGTGGGCAGGCTCCAGATGACCGGGGTGATGAGCAGAATCAGGATCGCGCCAGCGTATCCGGAGCGCAGGACGATGTCTTCCAGGCCAAACGGTCCACCGGCCACCATGAAGTAGGTGGCGGCGATCAACGCCAGAAGGGTCATCTGGCGCGGGACAGCTTTGGCGGCGGGAGCGGTCACAGTCCCATGAGGCGCGCGGCGTTTCCGCCGTAAATGGCCGCCTTATCGGCGTCAGAGATGGGCAGCCCGGCGATGCTTTGGATCATCTGCGGAATGCTGCCGATCATATGGGGATAGTCGCTGCCCGCCATGATATGGTCGATCCCCGCGAAGGCAATGGCGAGTTGGATGGCGCGCGGATCGAAGTTTACGGTGTCGTAATAGAACTGCTTCAGGTAGTATGTGGGCGGGTGCGGAATGTGGGCGCGGCATTCGGTGAAGGCGTGGAAGCCGCGATCCAGGCGTTCGGCAAGATAGGGAATCGCGCCGCCCATATGGCACAGGGCCCACTTGATGTTCGGGAAACGCTCCGGAATGCCGCTGAAGACGATTTTCGCGGCGGCCAGGGTGGTATCGCAGAGGAAGCCGACCAGCGGCATGAGCCAGAAATCGGTCATGGCCTCGACGCCCACGGGATGCGTGGGGTGGATGTAGAGCACGGCGCCGAGATCGTTAGCAGCTTCGTAGAGCGGCAGGAAGCGATCGTCGTTGAGGCCCACGCCATTCACGTTGCTGAACAGCATGGCACCGCGCAGACCCAACTGGCGGCAAGCGCGCTCCAGTTCCTTGACGGAAGCAGCGGGATCGTTGAGGGGCAGCGTGGCGAGAGCGGCAAAGCGGCCGCGCTTATCCTGCACCACGGCGGCGAAGGCGTCGTTGACCATGGCGGCGAAGCGCACGGCAGTCTCGGGTTGTTCCACGTGCGTGCCAGGCGTGGTGAGGGTGACTACCTGCGTCGCCACGCCATGTTCGATGAGCACCTGCTCGCGGTAGTCGATATCGCGGTGGCCGGGGACGCAGATGTTGTAATCGCCGGGGTAGTAGATGCGCGGGTTGCCATCTTCGTCGATGGTGACTTCGACGGCGCTCGATCCGGAGCGTAGTGCGTCCAGGTAGACCGGCGGGTAGTAGTGGTTATGAAAATCAATGATTCGCATGAGAGACCCACAGGTAGTAGACTGGCAATCCTAACACGACCAGGAGCAGACCGGTGGCGGCCTGCACGGGGTCGGCGGCAATGGAAATGGCGGCGACAATCACGGCGGCCACCGCAAACACAATCTGCACCCACGGATATCCCCAGGCGCGGTAGCCGGGCGCATAGCCGGGGCTGCGCCGCAGCTTGATGAGTCCGTAACTCATCAGCGCGAAGAAGAGCCACTCCGTGTAGACCACGCGCGTGAACAGGGCGCGGTAGGTGCCGGTGGCGACCAGGGTGCACGACCAGGCGGCCTGCATCCAGAGCGCCCGCGAGGGCGTGTGGAAGCGCGGATGGATGCGCGCCAGCCATCGGAAGGCGAGACCCTCCTCCGCCATCGCATAATAAGTGCGCGGACCGGCCAGAATCACGCCGTTCAGCACGCCCACGGCGGAGAGCACGACCAGCGCGGAAATCAGCGCCGCGCCGCGAGATCCGGCCATGGCGAAGGCGGCGTCCGCGGCGACGCGGGTGGAGGATGTGACGCGGCTGAGCGGCAGCAGGTAGAGGTACGCCGCGTTGAGTGCCACGTAGGCCGTGGTGACAATGAGGCAGCCGATGAGCAGCGCGCGCGGGATGGTCTTCGCCGGATTGCGCGTTTCCCCGGCGGTGTAAGTGACCATGTGCCAGCCGCCGAACGCGAAGAGCGCCGCACTGACTCCCAGGACGAATTCGCGGAACGATGTGGAGACGGCTTGTGTGGCGGCCAAGTGGGCGGCCGGCGCGCCGAACGCGACCACCATGAGCAGCAGCAGGGCGATGGCGATCACCTTGCCGCCGGTGACCAGGGTCTGCAGCATGCTGCCCTGACGCACCCCGAGATAGTTGATGAAACTCAGCAGCAGGATTCCGGCGATGGCCACGGCGCGAATTCCGGTATCGCTCAGCGGAACGAAGAAGCCTACGTAGCGCGCGAAGATCATGGACGATGCGGCGATGATGCCGGAATGCGCGCTCCAGAACATGGCCCAGCCCCACAGGAAACCGCAGGCCGGTGAGAGCGTTTCCTTGAGGAAGACGTAGACGCCGCCGGTGCGCGGATATACCGACGACAACTCGGCGCAGACCAGTGACCCAAACAGCGTCAGGATGCCGGCCGCCAGCCACACCGCCAGCACGCCTGAAATGGTGGGCACGTGCCGGTTGATTTCCGAAGGCTGCACGAAAATCGACGCGCCGATGATGATCCCCACCACCATGGCGGTGGCGTGGAGCAGGCCAATGGGCCGGTCCAAGGTCGGGCGTGGCGATGGCGTCGGCAAAGTTGGACTACTTCAGATTTTTTTCGAAAAGCGCCAGGATGCGTTTGTACTCGTCGGCCCAACTGGTGGGCTGGATGAAGCCGTGGTTCTCCACCGGATAGGGCGCCACACTCCAGTTCTCCTTGCGCAATTCGATGAGGCGCTGCACCAGGCGCACGGTATCTTCAAACTCCACGTTGGTATCCACCATGCCATGGCAGATCAGCAGGGCTCCCTTCAAGCCTTCCGCGAAGAAGATAGGCGAGGAGCGGCGGTAAGCTTCGGCGTCGTTCTGCGGCAGATTCAGGATCTCGCCGGTGTACCCGTGGTTGTACAGCGCCCAATCCGAAACGGGCCGCAGGGCAGCGCCGGCGGTGAAGACGTCGGGCTGAGTGAACATGGCCATGAGGGTGATGAAACCTCCATAGCTGCCGCCGAACAGGCCGATCTTTTTGGGATCCACGCCGTGCTGGGCCACCACGTACTTAGCGGCGTCGGTGATATCGTCCAGGTCTTTGCCGCCCATGTGTTGATAGATGGCGGTGCGCCAGTCGCGCCCGTAACCAGCGGAGCCGCGGTAATCGACATCGATCACCAGGAAGCCGCGCTCCATCAGGATGTGGTCGAACATATACTCGTGATAGTAGCTGGTGGACCACCACTTATCCACATTCTGTAAGTAGCCGGAGCCGTGCACGAATACCACCGCGGGTCCGCCTTTCTTGAAGTTAGCGGGCTTGAACAGGCGGGCCGGGACCTTCACGCCGTCGCGGGCGGTGAACTGAACGATGGGCGCGTCCAGCCAGGGATACTGGCTGAATTCCGGCGATGGCGAAGTGGTGAGCCGCTTCGGTTCAGCCTGCGCCTTAGCCTCCTGCACGTACAGATCCGGCGGCTTGTTGGTGTACGAGTAGATGTCGGCGAACCACTGTTCATCGGGCGAGAGCGTGGTGGTGTGCTTGCCGGCGGCCGCGGTCAGGCGGGTGAGCGGTCCCCCATCGCCATCCATGACATAAAGATGATTTTCGAAGGGGCTATCTTTGCTGGCGGTGAGGAAGAAGCGCGAGCGGTCACGCGACTGGCGCACGTTGAGCACTTCCCAGTTCCCGGAAGTGAGGGCGCGCGGTTCCCCGCCATCCCAATTCACCGCGTAGAGTTGCGAGTAGCCAGTCTTCTCGGACTGGAAATAGACTTCGCGATCGTTCTTCAACCACCCGATGACATTGGCGCCCGGACCGCCCACCCAGGCATCATCATGGATGGTAGTCAGGACGCGAGTCTTAGCGGTGGCCGGGTCGAAGGCGAAAATCCAGCGGTCTTTGAAATCCGCAGCGCGGCCCACGATCACGGCGCGCGTGCCATCTTCATTCCAGATGGGCTGGCTCAACTGGATGTCGCGCTCCGGCGGCGTGGCTGTGGTGGCGGCGCCGGCGGGCGGAGCGGCTTTCTGGCCGTGGTCCACCCACTTGACCTCCCCGGACTGTGCATCGATCACCGCGAGGCGGATGCGCGACTGGCTGTCGCCCACATTGGAGCGCGCGGGAATGTCTTCGATATAGCCGGAATCGGTGATCCAACCCGGCACGATGTTGCTCTTGGCGTTTCCGGCCTCAATGACGGTGGCGACCACCCATTTTGCGTCTGGGGAAAGTTGCAAGCCGGTAGCCGTCTGGCGCGCCTGCAGCGTGAACGGCTTGCGCGCCGCCGCGTCGTCCTTCTTCTTTTTCGAGTCCGACTCTTCTTTGCGGGCTGCACGATCGCGCACCGTCTCGAAGAAGTCCTTCTGTTCCTTTTTGAGGTACTCCTGGCTGGCACTGGTAGGAGTCTGATCGCCCGTGGCAGCGCCACCGCGGCCCTGTCCGCCGCCTTGCCCGCGTCCACCACCCTGGCCACGCCCTCCGCCCTGGCCCCTTCCGCCGCCGCCGAATCCGGCCGTTGGCGCCGCAGCGGGAGCCGCGGTTGCGGCCGCCTGGATATCGGTCATCTGTTCCAGAAATCCGTTCTCCAGGGACAGGACGTAGAGATTGTTGGCGCGGGTGAAGTAGATGCGCTTGCCGTCCGGGAAAAAGTGGGGATTGGTCTCGTTGTCCGCGGTCTTGGTGATCTGCTGGATCTTGCCGGTGGTGCTGTTGTAGATATGGATGTCGCCGTCGCTGGAGTAGACGGTGTAGCGCTTGTCGCGCGACAGGTCGCCGCCGGCGGGCGGCAGAGTCTTGATCTCCTCGTCGGTCAGTTTGCGCAAGCCGGACCCGTCGCGGCTGACGGTGTAGGTGTCCATGGGCGCATCCAGTTTGTCGGTGGACTGCTTCCACTGGAAGAAGAGGCTGCGGCTATCGAACGACCACCGGGCTTGCGCCGGCTCGTAGCCCACCAGCGCGGGACCGCGCATGATGTTGTCGATGGTGAGGGCGAACTTCTCGGCCGGCCGGGCCTGGAAGATCAACAGCGCAAGGCTGAGCGGAAGAAAGAGTTTTCGGGTCAAGGAAAATCATAACGCAATCAGAATCGGGCTGCGAACGGAGGTGCTGGTCGATGTATAATTGAGGGCGACACCCTGAATGCCGGAGTGTCGGAATTGGCAGACGAACCGGACTCAAAATCCGGCGCACTTCACTGGGCGTG
>OKRF01000428.1 GCA_900290315.1 Candidatus Sulfopaludibacter sp. SbA3
CCTTCTCATCATGCCACATCCCGTTTTTCATGAAATTCCGCGGGCCGCAGGCCCCAATAAACAAAAAACGATCGTCCGGCTTACGCCACGGGCGGTTCGAAGTAGGTTTGTGCCAGTTCGGGTTTTTCGCGGATGGCTTTTCGCCAGAAGGAGCGGGCTTCGTCCTCCTGCCCCATGGCCATCAACGCGTGGCCCATGTTGAGGAGTGCCTCGGCGAATTGGGGATTCTCGTTGAGGGCTTGTTGGTACAATTGCACCGCGTCTTCGGTTTGTCCACGCTTCTGGCAGATCAGCGCAGCGTTATAGAACAATTCCGGGCTGTGCTCACCCAGCTCCAGCAGCTTACGATGCAGGTCGTAGGCTGCTTCATAATCCTGCTGTTCCAGCGCCAGGGCGGCGAGGCCGCGCACGGCGTCGGAAGAATCGGGCCGGATCACTAACGTCTCTTCGAAGGAGCGTTTGGCCATGTCGGGCCTGCCCGATCGGGCATAAGCGATGCCGGCGTTGAGGCAGGCCTCAGGCCACTCAGGCCGCTTGGTGAGGCACTCCTGGAAGTTGTCGGCGCTGGCCGCATAGTCGCCGCGGAGCAGCCGCAAATAGCCCAGGCGGAAACAGGCATCGCACCATTCCGGGGCATCCTCGGGAATCTTGGCGTACAGTTTCTCGGCCCAGGCGCGCTCGTTCTGCTGCTCGAGCACGAGCGCCAGGTTCCACATGACGCCCGCCTGCCGCGGGTCCACTTCCAGCGCTTTCTCGTAGCAGCCGCGGGCGGCCGAAAGGTCGGACAGTTCCTGGTGCGCCACTCCCAGGTTGAGCTGCGCCTGCGCCGACATGGGGTTCAACAGAGTGGCCTGCTGATAGGCCTGGGCGGCCTTCTGGAAGTTGCCCATTTTGTGGTAAGCCACACCCAGGTTGAACCAGTTTTCGAACCGGTCGGGAACCATTTCCGAAAGGTTGCGGCAGAAGCGCGCGGCGCTCAAGAAGTCGCCGTCGGCAAAGGCCAGAGTCGCCATGGCCTCCATGGCCACTGTGGAATCGGGCTGCAGTTCGCTCAGCATGGCGGCGTAGCGGCGGACCGATTCGTGATCCTTCCTCTCCAGGAACATGGCAACCAGGTTAGAGAGGGCCTCTTCGCAGCGCGGATTGCGCGCCAGCACCTTGCGATACACCTCCACGGCTTCGTTCGGCCGTCCGGTCTGCTGCAGGCTCACGGCTTTGCCGAAGAGCGCCTGCTCATGTTCCGGAAACAGCCGCAGGTATTTGTCCAGCGGCTCCATGGCTTGCGCCGGGCTGGCGGTATGAATCAAAGAGATTCCCAGGCCCAGCAGTGCGTCGGCGCGTGTGGCATCCACCTCCGCGGCGCGGCGGAAAGCGTTCGCGGCCTCCTTCCAGTTTTTCATGTTGCCGTAACACACGGCCAGGTTGAAGTGCGCCGTGCGGTGCTGCGGTTCCAATTCCGCGAGTTGCGCATACGTAGCGGCGGCCGAATCGTAGTCGCGCATCTCGTACTGAATGTGTCCCAGGGCGGAATACAGCGCCGCATCGTGCTCGCCGGCTTCAATCGCCTTGCTGAGCATCTTGGCCGCGCTTTCGCGCTTGCCTTCCAAGTGAAGGGAAACGGCTTTGGACAGCGTACGGCTGCCGGTGCGTTTCGCGCTCTTGGCATCGTCGATTGAGGTCACGCCCAGCGGCATCGAAATCACGTTCGCTGGTTCATTGGTCAAGAATTCCATTTGTCCCTCCTGCGGTTGCTTGTAAGTCCGTTTGAAAGTCCGGCCGCGGTGGCGGCCAGCGCGGCTTCCTGAGTACGTTCCGGCACAGGCTGCGGCTGCGGTGTGCGGGGTGCCTGCTGGGGCCATAGTTCGGCGGTGGAGCGCGTGCCGTCGCCGAAGGTGTTTGCTACGTAGGCGCAAATGCGGCCCAGAAAATCTTCGTTCTTGGAGATTCTCATCCAGTAAAGCCGTGCGCGCTCGCCGGCCTCGCTGAAAAATCCGACGCCGCCCGCCACGAGCGTATCATCGATCCAGGTATCCACCAACTGGCCGTCCACGGAAGTCAGCAGCTTGTTGCCCTGAACATCCACTTCCACCTGCATCGGCCTGTTGTTGTGCACCATCACGCTCAAAGGAATCTGCACCGGACGGCCCTTCTTGCCGCCGACCACCGGATAATGCTCCATGGCGATGACGGGACGGAGACCGGGCTCGATGACGGCGAGCTTCATGGCGTAGTAGTTTTGCGTATCGTGCGCTCTCACGGCCCAACCCATGCCTCGGCTTTCGATCTGGCCGAAGAACTCCATGTGGTAGTCCTTAAAGTTCTGCGAGGGTCGGAACAAAGCCAGTTGGCCTACCTGCACGTAGCCATCGGGATGGTGCGACCAGCCCGGCGCCCACTGCTTGGAAGCGGAGCCCCAGGCTTGCATACCATTGTGAAAACTATCGGTCACGGTGGCGGCGGCGCGATCGGAAATCGCCTGACGGATTTTGGCGATAGCCCCGTGCGGCTGGCTGGTGGCGGCCGGCCGGCCCGTGATGGGAGAACTGACCGAAGGCGATGACGCTTCGGACTGGATGCTGGAGGCCGTGTCGCTCATCGAAGCATCGCGGTTTACTGCGGGAGTCTGGTTGCCGATGCGAATCGTGCCCACGCCGAACCACACCACCGAGCCCAGCAGCAGGCATGCCGCTATGGCCTTGATGAGATGGCCCACCATGGCGTTGTGGGCCTTCTTTTTGGCTGCTTCGGGGTGTTCGAAGATTTCGGCGATGGCCGGAGCCTTCTTGGTCCTCTTCTGCGGCACCGCGTCTTCCAGCCGCTCGAAGATGGGATGCAGCGCGAGGCCGGGAAGAATCGGTTGGTTAGCCGGCGTGCACCACACCATCTTGCGGGAGGGCGTGGCGGCCGGCCGCTGCGAGAAGAAATCCAGCGGCACGAAACCGTGTGCGGAAATCGCC
>OKRF01000392.1 GCA_900290315.1 Candidatus Sulfopaludibacter sp. SbA3
GAGTGGGCCCTCACGCAAGCGCGGTGAAGACGAGCCGGCATTATGTATTGCACGAGATGCGGTACGAAACTCGCAAGCGTCGCTGATCGCTACTGCACAGTTTGCGGCCAGCCGGCTCCCGGCCGCGCAGACGCCCCCCAGCCCGGTGAAGTCTGGAAAGGTGAGTTGATCGCCAGGCTCCGGCCGCCCTTTGAGCCGCTCGCCCATTTCGGAAAGTACATTGCCACTGCTGCCGGAGCGCTCTTGACCCTCTTCGGCGCGTCGCTGCTTTTCCATTGGACGGAGTTGACGGAAATTGTGTTCGTGATCCTATTCCTCGGTGGCTTCGTCATGCTGAACCGCGTGGTCTTTCTTCTTTACAGCGTCCGCGTGTATGAGAACGGATTGGAACAGGACATTCCACGAAGCTGGAACAAGAGCGTCTATCTCCCCTGGAACCGCCTGGCGGAACATCACTGGGAAGGAAACATCTTGCGCTATTCGCGGCCGGCGAACAGCTTCATCGTCCTCAGGGATGGCCGTTGGCCCAGTTCGTATCCGGTGCTTTTCTTCCCCAGCGCACTACAAGTGCCAGCCGAGCAGGTTCAACAGATCGAGAGTCTTCNNGTGAGAACGGAACCGCAATAGCTTTCAGTGGCGGGAGCATCGGCGCTTCCGCAGGAGCAGCACTCCCGCCACGGCGAGGACGACGCCGGCACAAACGGCAAGCTTCCGCACCGTCACCCCACCACGCTCCGGACGCGCATCCGCGATATGTTCTGGCCGGACGCCGATCCCGATCCCGCGGCCCACGGCGCGCTGTAATCCCGGTATTCGAAACGCCACCTTGACTTGCCAGGGCACCTGCAGCGGACCGGGACGCCGAAAAACCCAGCCGAAGACGCGGTGAATATTCATCTGCACCAGTTGTGTGACCCGCGCCGGAAACTCGCGGCGTCGTTGGACCATCGCCAATTCGGCATCCCCAACGCGCCTCTCGCGCAGCGGCCGCGCTAACAGATTGGCCGTCGCCACCGCGTCCTGAATCGCCAGGTTGATGCCCACACCGCCTGCCGGAGACATGGCGTGCGCCGCGTCGCCGATGCACAGCAGGCCGGGCCGATGCCACCGGCGCAGCCGATTGATCTGCACGGTGAGCAGCTTAATCTGATCCCAGCTTTGAAGTTCCTGGACGCGGTCGCCCAGGTACGGGGCGATCCTACCGATGGTTCGCCGGAACTCGTCCATGCCGGCGCTCTGCAACTGCTCGAAGGAGCCCTTCGCAATGATGAGCCCGGCCTGGAAATAGGTATCGCGATTGATCATTACCAGGATTCGCCCGTAGTTCACGTTGCCAAACATTTCCTGCGGATCGTCTGCCCGCCGGCTTATGTGAAACCAGAGCACATCGATGGGAACACCGGATTCCACAACTTCGAGTCCCGCAGCCTCCCGAACGGTGGAGCGGCGGCCGTCACAGCCAATTACCAGATCCGCTTCGATCCGCGCTGCGCCGTCAGGGGTCTGCACTTCGACGCCTGCGACACGCCCGTCGCGGTACACCAGACCGGTCGCTTCGTGCTGCATGCGCAGATCGAAATGAGGGAGCTTCCTGCCCTGGCCGGAAACGAAATTGAGAAAATCCCATTGCGGCATCATCGCGACGAATTGGCAGTGCGCCGGAACGTGCCGGAAATCGACCGCCTGGAAGTGGTGATCGCCGAAAACGCCGCTCAGCATTTCCAATCGCTGGTGAGGCTCTTTTAAGAAATCCGCCAGCAGGCCGAGTTCGTGAAAGAGCTCGAGGGTCGAGGGATGGACGGTGTCGCCGCGGAAATCTCGAAAGAAATCGCCGTGCTTTTCGATCACCGTGACCGGCACCTGCCGGCGTGCCAAAAGGTACCCGAGCATCATCCCGGCCGGTCCGCCGCCGACCACGCAGCATGTTGTGGTGAGAGTTTCCATTAGGGGCCGCTTCACCCCAGTATAGGACGGGAACTTTCGGTAGCCCACCGACTCTCGTGGCGCATTCTTCAGTTTGCCGGCCGGCCGTGCCTGCCTGTTGTCTTCCAAGCTATCAAAAGCGGATCGTCTATCTTACTTGGTCCGCTGAGCCGTTTTTCGCATTTGTGTTCAACATGGGGCGACATTTGCCGGATCCTGCTTCCCCCGTGTGACCGCAAAAGCCCGAATGCGGTTGCACTAGCGGTCATGCTCCGGGGCGAGCTTCGCCCGGATCAGCGCCGCCAGTTTCGAAGCCCCATGGACGGATTGAATTGCTGCCGCGAGCATGTCCGCCTGGCTGACGTTTTCCCACGAGATTTAGTGTCCATTCATTTGCGCCAGGTGGCCTTAGAATGCCGGATGCTGGATCAAGGTAAGGATCACTATCGGAGTGGCGAGACATTCTGGAGCCGGCGGTAATTGTAGCGGATGACTTCATCCGTATCGATCTCGTCCCGCGCGGCACGGCGAAGATCGGCAACAGTGGATGCCGTAACTCTCAAGCCTTCCAATTCCTGCTGGGCAATCGCGTTGAGCGGCCGGCCGCGGATTGCGCTGAATCTCTCGCTCCGTAATAGTGGTCATTGCCGCCGGCTTCTTCTACCCGGAATACCCTGTGGCCTCCCGCGCCGGGCAGTGATAGCCTTTACTTCCCCCGCGTGAGCCCCAAAGCCCGAATGCGTTTGTGCAGATTGGTGCGTTCCATGCCGAGCGCGCGGGCGGCGCCGGAAACGTTCCAATTCGTCTCTTCCAGCGCCCGCAAGATGTGCTCGCGTTCGGCCGATTCGCGCGCCTCCTGAATCGTGCTCTTCGGCCCGGATTCCCGCTGCACGCGGATCTCGACCGGAACCGAATCGCGTGTGAGCCGCTCGCCTTGCGTGAGAATGGCCATGCGCTCAATCACGTTGCGCAGTTCGCGCGCATTGCCCGGCCAGCCGTAGCTTTCCATCATCGGCAAAACGGTGTCGTCCAGTTTCTTGGGCTTGAAATTGTTGCGCGCGCAGAAATCGTCCAGGAAATACTCCGCCAGCAGACGGATATCGTGGGGCCGCTCGCGCAGCGCGGGGACACGGATGGGCACCACGCTCAGGCGATAGTACAGATCTTCGCGGAACTTCTCCTGCATCACCATGCCGCTCAGATCGCGATTTGTCGCCGAAACCACGCGCACGCTCACACGGATGATCTGCTCGCCGCCCACGCGGTGAAATTCGCCTTCCTGCAGCACGCGCAGCAGCTTGGCCTGCGAGGCCCCGTGCAGGTCGCCCACCTCGTCCAGGAAAATGGTGCCGCCATCGGCCAGTTCGAACTTGCCGCGCCGCGCCGACGTGGCCCCAGTGAACGACCCCTTTTCGTGCCCGAACAACTCCGTCTCGATCAACTCCGTGGGAATGGCGGCGCAATTCACCTTCACGAACGGGCCACCCGAAAACGGGCTGGAGTTGTGGATATGGGCCGCCAGCAGTTCCTTGCCAGTGCCGGATTCGCCGATCAATAGCACGCGCGCGTCACTGCGCGCGGCCATGGTTGCCTGCTCCACCGCCCGCACCCAGGCCGCGCTGCTGCCGATCATGCGCGGCGCGCTGCCTACCATTTCGCGCAGCCGCTCGTTTTCCTGGCGCAGCGTGGAGTGCTCCATGGCATGCTTCACGGCTAGCAGCACGCGGTCGCGGCTGAGCGGCTTCTCCAGAAAGTCGAAAGCCCCCGCGCGCGTCGCTTCCACCGCGTCGGCAATGGTGCCGTGGCCCGAAATCATGATGGCGGGGGAAGGGCCGCCGTTCTGCTTCAC
>OKRF01000450.1:0-7891 GCA_900290315.1 Candidatus Sulfopaludibacter sp. SbA3
AGGGGCAAATTCGAGCCAGGCACGAAGATTCGCCAAAAGACGGCGAATTTCGAGCCTGGCACGGATTTGCGGCGGACACCCGGCCCCTGTTTTTCGACCCTGTCTTTTCCCCGCTCACATTTTCCGGGATCGCGCCGATCAGAGTAGAGAGAGACCATGCCGCCGTCCCAACGAAATCGGGCTGTCGTCTGGAAACCGCTCCTCGTGTGCCCCCAGCCGGACTTCTACCGGCGGATGCAGGCGGCCTTCATCGAACTCGCCCTGGAGCAACCACGCCTGCTTACCGAGTATCCTGCCAGCGGGGCGATCGGCGCCCTGGTGGAACGGAACGGCTGCAACATCTGCTTTCTGGACGCCGCCAGCAACGCTGAGCACGCGCAGCAATTGATCGCCGAGTTGTCGCCGAGCGTTCCGGTGGTGGCGCTGCATCCGCGCAACGACGCCGACCTGATTCTGCGTTGCCTGCGCCGCGGGGCCCGCGAGTTCATTGCCAACCCCACGGTGGACGACATCCGCGACGTCTTCGAACGGCTGGCCCGCACCCGCCCGGATGCGCCGCACGACGCTGCCGGCACGGTCTATTGCGTGCTGCCCGGCAAAGCCGGCTGCGGCGCGAGCACAGTGGCGGCGCACCTGGCGATTCAATTACGCAAAAGCGGCGCGAATCCGGTTTTGCTGGTGGATGGCGACCATCTCACGGCCAGCATCGCGTTCCTGCTGAAGTTGAAACCGGAGTTCCACCTGGAGGACGTGATGCGGGACTGGGCGCGCATGGATGACGATTTGTGGTCGCGCCTCACCATCCCTGCCTTCGGAGTAGACGTACTGGCCGCGCCGGAGGACCCCGCCACCCACACGCAGGTAAGCCGGCAGTTCGCCGGCGAGTTGTGCGCGTTCTGGCGCGAACGCTACCAGGCCGTGGTGGTGGACCTGCCGGACGTGCGGGCAGCGGTGGACTGCGGTTTCGCCGCGCTCGCCGACATCGTGCTGCTGGTCACCACCAATGAGCTGGGAGCCTTGCAGGCCACCAGCCGCAGCCTGCGTTACCTGGATGCCGGCTCCAGCGACCGCGCCAAATTGCGTCTCATCCTGAACCGCTACACCCCGGCGACCGGCTTAAAGCGGGAGGATGTGAAAATCGCCCTGGCTGTGGAGCCCTTCGCTATCCTGTGCAACGAATACGACGTGATTCAGGCGGCGCTGCTGGATGGCAAGCCGGCGCCGCCCGGTTCGCGGTTCGGCGCCAGCGTGCAGGCGCTGTGCCGGCAACTGTGGCACAAGAGCGCCCCGGAAACGAAGAAGGTTTCGTGGCTTACTTCCCTGCTCTCCAGACAGTAATTCGTAAGTCGGTAACAATCTTAGCAATAACTAAGCACTCAAACTTATTTAAGTGTTTTGTATCTGATGTTACGGTGAAACATAAGAGCAACCCTATGAAAGCATTCTGTAAAAGCTTCTGGCAAGATACACAGGGCCAGGACCTAGTGGAATATGCGCTGGCAGCCGGTATGGTTGCCGTCGCAGCGGTGGCCGCCATGCCCGCGCTCAGCACCACGGTCAGCACTGTGTTCACCAAGATCGGCTCGATCATCAACTCGAGCGTTCAATAGAAAGGAAACCAGTCACATGAAACAGCTTCGGGAACGTATTTTGCGGCTGCAGGTCTGGAAGGATACCAGTGGTCAAGACCTGGTGGAGTACGCGCTGGCAGCGGGGCTGGTGGCTGTCGCCGCAGTCGCCTGCATGCCCGGCCTGAGCGGTACCGTCAACACCGTCTTCACCAAAATCGGCTCGATTATCAACAACAACGTGAAGTAATTCGGATGCCGAATCTGCCGGCCGGCCTGCCGAATCTGCCGGCCGGCCCACGGCGCTCTTACCTTTAGTCGCGGCTCGGGTCCGCGTCCCGAGCCGCGACTGAAGCAGTTTTTCCTCGCCCGTAAGACAGACGAAGCGTTTTGTGTCGCCTGTCAATTAGGGGCGGACCGCCCCGCAAAAAGGGATGAAAGAGCCGGCGGGGTAGCGCCGGCCATCTTGTCGCCGGTTGCACTGGCCGAGCGGCGACTCGCTGGGCCGGTTTTTCGACCCCGTTCAAGAGCTCGCGGCCGCAGCTCGGGATTTCGCGCAGGGGCAAATTCGAGCCAGGCACGGAGATTCGCCAAAAGACGGCGAATTCCGAGCCTGGCACGGATTTGCAGCGAATGTGCTGTGATGAAGGGACCCAAATGAACGGTGCCGAGTGCCTTCTCAGAACCCTGCTGGCCAACCAGGTGGATTTGTGCCTGATGAATCCCGGAACGTCGGAGATGCAGTTTGTCTCCGCACTGGACCGCGTGGGCGGCATGCGCGGCGTCCTCGGGCTATGCGAAGGCGTCTGTGCCGGCGCGGCGGACGGGTATGCCCGGATGTCGGGAAGGCCGGCGGCGACCCTGCTGCACCTGGGTCCCGGCCTGGCGAATGCGTTGTCGAATCTGCACAACGCGCGCAAGGCACGCTCCCCGGTAGTGAACATTATTGGCGAGCATGCCACGCAGCACTTGTCATACGACGCTCCCCTGACTGCCGATATCGAGGCTTTCGCGCGACCCGTCTCGGGCTGGGTTCGGACGCTGGAGCGGGCCGCCGCGATGGGCGAAGCGTCTTCCGCCGCGGTGGCGGCTGCGCTGGGCCCGCCCGGACGGGTGGCGAGCCTGATCGTGCCGGCCCCGGACGGGTGGCGAGCCTGATCGTGCCGGCGGATTTCTCCTGGAGCGAGGCCGGCGAGCCCGGCGACCGCGTTCCCCGGCCTGCCCCTCCCTTGCCGCCGGAAGAATGCGTTCGCAACGCCGTCCGGGTGCTGTGTTCCGGGCAGAAGGTAGGTCTTCTGCTGAGTGGCTCGGCGCTACAGACTCGCGGCCTGCGCGCCGCCGGACGCCTGCGCTCCGCTACCGGAGTGAGGATCTTCGCCAACAGGCACGCCGCCAGAGTCTCTCGTGGAGGCGACATCCCCGTGGTCGAGCGCATTCCGTACTTCCCCGAGCCGGCCCAGTCCCTGCTGGCGGAATGCGAGCACCTGATCCTGGTGGAAGCCCGTCCGCCCGTGTCGTTCTTTGGCTATCCCGGCGTCAGGAGCACTCTGGCGCCAGAAGGCTGCGTTTTCGAAGTCCTCGCATCCGAAGATCAAGACGGCGCAGGCGCCCTTGAGTGGCTGGCGGAGGAACTGGGCGCAGGATCAACAGGGCGCTCCGCCCCGGATCCACCGCGACCGGTATTACCCGCCGGCGTGCCTCTGACCGCAGCCGCGGCCGCCAGGGCCGTAGCCGCGCTCTCTCCCGAGGGCGCCATCTTCTCCGATGAGACCGTATCGTCAGCCGAACAGATCTGGCCTCTCCTGGCTGGCGCCGCTGCGCACGACCATCTGCCCGTCACAGGAGGCGCGATCGGCCAGGGACTGCCCGTCGCCCTGGGAGTGGCACTGGCCTGTCCCCAGCGCAAGGTAGTCGCACTGGAAGCCGATGGCAGCGGCGCGTACACGCCGCAATCGCTGTGGACGATGGCGCGCGAGCGGCTGGACGTAACCACGGTCATCCTGGCGAACCACCGCTACCGCATCCTCGATATCGAGATGGCGCGGACCGGCGCCGGACCGGTGGGGCCACGAGCCAACGAGATGCTCGACTTGACACACCCCGAGCTGGATTGGATCAAGTTGTCGGAAGGTTTCGGCGTCCAGGCGGCACGCGCCGCGACGGCGGACGAGTTCATCCGCGAATTCGCCGCAGCCATGCGGGAGCCAGGCCCCAGGCTAATTGAGGCGGTATTGGCGAGCTGAGCTTATCCGGTGGCGCCGTGGTGGGCGCCCAGAAATCCGAATCCGCCCCGCCACATACCGTGGGTCGGGATAATTGCCGGAGGACCGCAGGTGCCTACCACGGCTGCGTTCACTACGCCGCCCTTGGCCGTGTATTCGTGATAGGCATCGTAATAATAAGGGAAGGGATGATGATACCGGAGTTGGACCCATCGCCCATTCCAGCAGTACCCGCGAGCCTGAATCGCTTCCTGGCAGGCCTGCTCGTTGAAATTTGCAGCTTTGCACGGGTCCAGACGCTGTTCCGCGCGGGCGGCCATGCTGACTGCCGCTAAGATGGTCAACCCGACGCTTGCCGATTTCTTCATGGGAAACGCCCACCTCAGAATAGCCCCACTCGCATCGATTTCCAATCCAAAATTACCAGCGGCCGGACTTCGGCGGTGACCGGCGCGGATTCACCCGCGAGCGGACATTTACGCCCGGCCGCGCCGCAGATACGCCAGCAGTTGATATCCGAGAATGAGGGACGCGAGCAGCGCCGCAATCGCCCAAGTCAGATCGCCAAGCACCCCGTAAAGCGCCATGACTCGATCGCTGAAGAAGAGCCCCAGCGAGATGTAGAGGGCCGCTCCGGTGAACTCGCCGAGGATGTCCCAGAAGAAAAACTGGTGCCACGGGTAGCCGGCGGTGCCGCTCGCCAGATTGATCCACGGCCCCAGCGGACTCATGAGCCAGCGCGTGAGAAAAATGCCCACGCCTCCCCAGGCTTTGGCTTTGTCCTCCATCGCCTGCAGGCTGGCGCGCTTTCCGAAGAGGCTGCTGAGCTTGTCCACCAAGCGGGAGCCGCCCCATCGGCCGATGGCGTAGCCAGCCTGATCGCCCAGTACGGAGCCGACGCCGGCTGCGCCAATCGTCCACCAGAGGTTCATGGCGCCCTGGGAAATCATCGACCCGGCGACCACCAGAAGCAGCGTGATGGGCAGCGGCACCCCGACGGCGGCAATAGCCACAATGCCGAACAGGGCCGGCGCGCCGTACTGGGAAACCGCCGCAAGAAGCTGATCGTTCATCGCGGGTGGCCGCCCGGTGGCTGCGCGGCGGTATCAATGGCCCGCTGCAGTTCAGCGATCAACTCTGGAACGGGGCGATTCAAGTCACGCGCGATGTGGCGGAGGCTGCGCCGGTCGCGCGGCTGCTGCGGATGGACCCCGATGGCGTGAAAGAGCACAGACGCCGGAACGTGATGGGTATGGGCGATAAACGGGATCGACATCCAGGGCCGGATGGGCTCGTCGGCCGAGCGGATCTGGCGCAACCGGTGGCCGACCCTGGAGGCGAAGACGAAGGTTCCGGTGATCGCCAACACGAAGAGCAGCCCAATCGCCAGCGCGCGCTGCCACGTGGCCCTCACAATGGAATGCTCACAATCCAAATATAGCCGTTCGGCACCGTCAAAGAACTGACACCAGCCCTTCGCCGTCAAGACCGCGACGCCTCTGCTTGTTGCTATCCGATTGGAACGAATGGCGAACGCAACTGGCCGAAAACCTGCATTTCTCGCGTGGGAGAAGCCCTATGATGTTAACGTCAACAGCGCGAGCGGCGACCCGCGTGAAGCAGGGCGGCCTGGATATCGGGATCCTCCTTGGGATTGCGGTCGCGTCGATTGCCCTGGTAGCGGGGATCGCCGTCACCGGCGTAAGCGCACACTACTTTTTCCAGCCAACCGGCATTCTGATCGTTCTCGGTGGGACGTTCGGAGTCGTGCTGATTACCACGCCGCCTGCGGCGTTACAGCATGCCTTACGGCGCACACTCCGTCTCTTTACAACGGAAGCTGCGCCCTATCGGGAAGACCTGGTGGAGGAAATTGTTTCGTATGCCAAAGCCGTTCGCACGCAAGGCATGCTCGCCGTGGAACCGCGCATCGGGCAGGTAAGCCACATTTTCCTACAGGAAGCGCTGCTGCTTGCCATGGACACGAAGGATCGCGCGGAACTGCAATCGGCGCTGGAAAACAAGATCAGACTGTGCGAGAAACAGGGCGAGAGCGCCGCGAGGGTGCTCGAAGTCGCCGGAGGGTTCGCTCCCACGATAGGCGTGCTGGGCACCGCGATTGGCATGATCGACGTCCTCCGGCAGTTCGCGACTTTGCCCACCATCGCATCCGGCGTGGGAGTGGCTTTCACTTCCACCATCTACGGTCTGGTGCTGGCAAATCTCGTACTGTTGCCGGCGGCGCACCGCATTCGCGCTCGCGCGTCGGAAGCCTGCGACCTGCAGGAACTGATGACAGAGGGCACTCTGTGCCTGTTTGACAGCATGCATCCCAGGCTGGTTCGCCAGCGGCTCCATTCCTTCCTGCCGGCCGAACCCGTCCCCGATCGCGCTGTCCATGCCTTGGAATCCGCACCCCAAGGCGGGCAAATATGAGGTCCAGATACCGGCCGCCCGCCACCAATGAACGGGACCGATGGATGGTCAGCTACCTGGACGTCCTGACCATGCTGCTGATCTTCTTCATGGTGGGCGCGGCGAAGACCTTGCAAGTGCCTCCCGTGCGCGCCGTTGCTCCAGTGGTTGCTGCCACCTCGCCCGCCCACACCAATCTGCTCCGCGCCCAGGAGCATTTCCGGGCGCGCGGCCTGGAAACAAAACTGGAACCACGCGGCCTGGTGATCAACCTCCCGCAAGTGATTCTCTTCCCATCGGGTGAGGACACGGTAAGTCCCGAGGCCTTGCCGGCCATCGCGCAGATTGCCGGCATCCTCCGCGAAATCCCCAATCCCGTTCGGCTCATCGGGCACGCCGACACGGTCCCCATCCACAACAGCCGTTTCGGCAGTAACTGGAAACTTTCCATGGCCCGCAGCCAGACCATCCTCGAGTTATTAAGCAGTAACTACGGCATTCCGGAATCGCGCCTCTCGGTCGCCAGCTACGGGCCTTATCGCCCGGCTGGAGGGAACGACTCCCCGGATGGCCGGGCGCTCAACCGGCGCGTGGAGATCGTGATCCTGGATGAATCCGCTTCAGGAACGGTTGAGTAGTATATAATCTGAGCCGGTTATGCCTTCCCGGCGCGATTTATTGCGGACCTCTCTCGCTCTTGCCGCGTTCCACAAACTGTACGCCCAAACCGCGCCCCACGTGGCGCTGGACCGTCTGCTCTCGCTCTTCGATTTCGAAGCCGAAGCTGAGAAACACGTTTCCCCTGGCGCTTGGGCACGGATTTCCGGCGGCGCCGCCGACGAGCTTACCCTGCGGTGGAACCACGAAGCTTACGAGCGCATCCGATTAAAGCCGCGCGCCCTGGTGGATGTCTCCCAACTGGACACGCGGGTGACGCTGTTCGGCCACGAACTGCCGTTTCCCATTCTGCTGGCGCCCACCGGCGGCCAGAAGTTCGTACACCCCGAGGGTGAGCTGGCAGCCGTAAGGGGAGCAGCGGCGGCGAAGGCGACTTACGTGATCAGCAGCAGCGCATCGATGCGGGTCGAGGACATCGCGAAAACTGCCACCGCGCCGGTATGGTTCCAACTCTACGTACAAAAGGACCGCGGTTTCACCCGCGACTTAGTGCAGCGGGCGGAGGATTCCGGGTGTCGCGCGCATTGCGTCACGGTCGATTCCCCCATTTTTGGCGCGCGGAACCGCGAAGAGCGCGCGAAAGGCGAGTTGCCCGAGCGGGAGCTGCCGAACCTCAAAGGCAAGGATTATCTCGACCCGGCTCTGACCTGGAAAGATATCGATTGGCTGCGCTCCTTCGCGCGGCGCCCGGTACTCCTGAAGGGCATTCTGAATCCCGACGACGCCGCGACGGGAGTCAAGGCAGGAGTGGAAGGAATCATCGTCTCCAATCACGGGGCGAGAAACCTGGACACGGTGCCCGCCACCATCGACGCACTCCCACTGGTGGTGGAGCGGGTGGCGGGGCGAGTGCCGGTGCTGGTGGATGGCGGCATTCGGCGAGGAACGGATGTGCTGAAGGCGCTGGCGCTAGGCGCCACGGCGGTGCAGATCGGGCGGCCCTATCTGTGGGGGCTGGGGCTGGCGGGCGCGGACGGTGTGGCACAAGTGGTGGCCATTCTGCGCCGC
>OKRF01000450.1:7901-8157 GCA_900290315.1 Candidatus Sulfopaludibacter sp. SbA3
GGGCGCGGACGGTGTGGCACAAGTGGTGGCCATTCTGCGCCGCGAGCTCGAACTGGCGATGATGCTGGCGGGAAGGCCGTCCCTCGCCAGCATCGATCGATCGGTGCTGTGGTAAGTGCGAGAATGAACAGCCATGGACAGTTTTCCCGAGTTCATGAAGCATCCAGCGAACAGAATTGCCACTGCAAGTCAGGCGACACCCGGAGTGGAGGGCTACGTCTTCGATGGAGCTGACGGAAGCCAGATGACGTTTTGG
>OKRF01000450.1:8165-13678 GCA_900290315.1 Candidatus Sulfopaludibacter sp. SbA3
GTGGAGGGCTACGTCTTCGATGGAGCTGACGGAAGCCAGATGACGTTTTGGACATGTACTCAAACCGCGCAAGCCGGTGCGCAGGCGCATGCGTACGATGAGTACATGATCGTCGTGCAAGGATCCTACACCCTGATTATCGATAGCCGCCGCATTCTGCTGAACGCCGGAGAGGAATACTTCATCCCGCGGGGAGTGCTGCACAGCGGCGAAGTAGTCGCTGGGACTCGCACGATCCACGCCTTCGGGGGTCATCGCTGCGCAAGGGCCACCGCATGATCAGTCGCATGGCCGATGGCCTTACTCTCGCCCAGGCACGCACGAGGCGATAGTATCAGACCAGTACATCTGAATATCGAACTTGCGAGCGCAAGAAGACAGGGTTAGGTTAGTTCGGTGACAGGCTCGAAAACCTCGAGCCGCGTGTCCGCCGCAAATCCGTGCCAGGCTCGAAATTCACCGCCTTTTGGCGAATCTTCGTGCCTGGCTCGAATTTGCCCCTTCGCGAAAATCCCGACGCATTTCCCCGCCTTTTGTCCCACCGGGTGAGGCANNGTCCTACTGCAAATTCACCGTCTGAGAAAGTGGCAAGCTCTTCGACGAGCCACCCGCCGAGATCTTGTAGGCCCCGGCGGCAACCTCGAAGCCCTCTTTGGCCTCGTTGAATATGGACAGGTACAGCGGATCGATGGTGAGATTGACGGTCTTACTCTCACCCGCGGCCAGATCCACCTTCTGCCAGCCAATCAGCCGTTTGGGCGGTTCTCCGGCACCCGCCGGAAGCGACGCGTAGACTTCCGCGATTTCCTTGCCCGCGCGCTTCCCGGCATTCTTCACGCTGAAGGACACGGTCACGCTGTGGCCCGCGGCCGTCGCGTGCAGACCGGAGTACGCAAAGCTGGTATAAGATAGCCCGTGGCCAAACGCGAACAGAGGCTCCTTGTTCTGCGCATCGAACCACTTGTAGCCCACTTCCAGTTTCTCGGTGTAAGGCACGTCGAACGGCGGCATGCCGCCTCGTCCACCACCACCACCGGGACCGGCACCGGCGCCGCCACGTCCGGCACCGGGCGGAGGCATCAGACTCAGCCCCGCTATCTGCGGATGCGGCACATCGTTCTCGCTTTTGGCGAACGTCACTGGCAGCTTGGCCGAAGGGTTCACATCGCCAAACAGGATGTTGGCGATGGCCGGCCCGCCCCCGATTCCCGGGAACCACGCTTCCAGAATGGCGCTCACCTTGTCGGCCCATGGCATGCTCACCGGCCCGCCCGTCTCCGATACCACAATGGTGTGCGGATTGGCCGCCGCCACCGCGCTCACCAGGTCATCCTGCTTGTCCGGCAGCGACAGAGTCGCCGCATCCCGCCCTTCACTCATCGGCTGGTTGACGAACACAATCGCGACCTGCGCGGTCTTGGCCAATGCCGCTGCCGCCGCCGGGTCGGTACCTTCGTTGTACTCCACCTTCGCGCCTGGCACTTTGGCCCGAATATACTTCAGCGGCGACGAGGGGAAATACTGCGCACCGCCCCGTCCGCCGAAACCGCCGCCTGGGCCTGCCTGCTGGCCCTGCGCCGGCGGCGTTGGCGCCGCATTGCCGCCCGGAGGATCCACCTGCGCCGATCCGCCGCCCGAAGGTACCCCCACGTCGGCATGCGATCCGATCACCGCAATCGATTTCACCGCCGCCGCGTTCAGCGGCAACTGATTCCCCACGTTCTTCATCAATACGATGCTCTCTTCGGCGATCTTCTGTGCGTCTGCCATGCCCCCGAACNNGCAAACATGCTGCGCAGGATGCGATGCACCGCTTCGTTGACGCGCGCCTGCGGCACCTCGCCGCTCTCCACGGCCTTCTTGAGCGCATCGCCGAAGAAGCCGCTTCCCGGCTGCTCCTGGTCCAGACCGGCCATGATGGCTTTATAGGTGCTGTGCGTCCCACCCCAGTCCGACATCACAAAGCCCTTGAACCCGAAGTCCTTCTTCAATACGCGATTCAACAGGTAGTCGTTTTCGCAATCCCAGTCACCGTTGACCTTGTTGTATCCGCACATGAAACCCGCGGCATCCGAGATCTTGTAGGCGATCTGGAACGCCAGCAGGTCGCTCTCGCGCATGGAGCGGATATCGAGCGTCACGTTGCCGATGTTGCGGCCGGTCTCCTGGTCGTTCAGTGCATAATGCTTCAGATCGCCCATGATCTGCTGCGACTGCACGCCCTTCATCAACGTACCCACCGTGGTTCCGGCCAGGATGGGGTCCTCGCCGGCATACTCGAAATTGCGCCCGTTGCGGGGCTCGCGAGTGATGTTGACGCCGCCACCGATCGACATGTTGTAACCCTGATCGCGCAGTTCCCGTCCGATCACCTGGCCATACAGCAGCGCCATCTCGGTATTCCAACTGGCCGCCGCGCCCAGCGCCGAGGGCAGCAGGGTGGAGTACCGGCTCTCCGCTGCGCCGCGCGTCACGCCCACCGCCGAATCCGCCATGTTGATATCCGGAATGCCGAGTCGCTCGATGCCCGGAACCCATCCCGCTCCGCCATTGGAGCGGCTGGTAGTGGGAGCCGCCGGCGGTGCTCCCCGCCCGCCCCCGCTGCCGTGCAGAAGCTGGATCTTCTCATCCAGAGTCATCGCCTGAATCAACAGATCGGCGCGCTGGTCCGGTGACAGGTTCTTGTCGGACCAGGGACCGGTAACGGGCGGCGGCCCGCCACGTCCTCCGCGCCCACCTTGTCCATGCGCCGCAGTCACCAGCAACAGCGCAAACAGTCCGGAGGTAACGGCCCTCCCGGCCTTCGATTGAAGCAGCATATGCGTACTCCTTTTTCCTACAGGGAACAGCAATCATAACTCCCATCGCGGCCGCCTGCTTCGCCTCCCCCCTTCTGCCACAATGACAACGTGCCCGCTCTTCAAATCGCGGGCGAGGTGCGCGATGCCCTCGCCGAACACCGGCCCGTGGTGGCGCTGGAGACCACCATCGTCACCCATGGCATGCCCTACCCCGAGAACGTGGCCACGGCGCGATCGCTCGAGTCCGAAATCCGCACCCTCGGCGCGGTGCCGGCCACGATTGCAGTACTGGGCGGCGCCATCCGCGTCGGTCTCTCGGAGTCCGAACTCGACTCGCTAGCCACCGCCCGGGACGTCCTCAAGCTCAGCCGCAACGACCTTGCCTACGCTCTGGCCACCGGAAAGCCCGGCGCCACCACCGTCGCCGCCACCATGATTTGCGCCCGCCTCGCCGGTATCCGCGTCTTTGCCACCGGCGGCATCGGTGGCGTTCACCGCGGTGCCGAGACCACTTTCGACATCTCCGCCGACCTGGAAGAACTGGCCCGCACGCCCGTCGCCGTGGTTTGCGCCGGCGCCAAAGCACTCCTCGATCTCCCCAAAACCCTGGAGTACCTGGAGACGCACGGAGTACCGGTGGTGGGCTACCGCACCAGCGAGTTCCCCGCGTTCTGGAGCCGATCCAGCGGTCTGCCCGCTCCCCTGCGGCTTGACTCCACGGAGGAAATCGCCCGCATGCTCGATCTGAAATGGTCCCTGGGGCTGGAGGGCGGCGCGATGATTGCCAACCCCGTGGATGCAGCCGACGAAATCCCCGCTGCCGGGATGTCTGGCTACATCGCGGCCGCGGTGGCCGATGCAGCCGCGCGCGGCATCGCCGGCAAAGCGGTAACGCCTTTCATTCTCGCCAGGCTGGTCGAAATTACCGGCGGACGCAGCCTTCGTACGAATATCGCCCTGGTGCAGTCCAACGCGCGATTAGCGGCTGAGTTGGCGTCTCACTGCTGCGCAATGGCCGGCCGGCCGCGGCGTAGCACATACTTCTGAATCTTCCCCGTCGCGGTTTTCGGAAGCTCCGTGACGATCGAGAAGCAACTCGGCACCTTGAAATGGGCCATGTTTGCGCGGGCGAATTCACGTAACTCCTCCTCCGTCGCCGCCGCGCCGGCCTTCAGGACCACAAACGCGTGCGGTGCTTCGCCCCATGTCTCATGCGGGACGCCGACCACCGCAACCTCCTGCACCGCCGCATGCTTCAAAAGGGCGCCTTCCACTTCCACGGAAGAAATGTTTTCCCCGCCGCTGATGATCACGTCCTTGAGCCGGTCGCGAATTTCGATATAGCCGTCAGGGTGAACCACCGCGGCATCGCCGGTATGGAACCAGCCCCCGCGCAGCGCATGTGCCGTGGCTTCCGGGTCCTCGAAATAACCCTTCATGATGACGTTGCCGCGGGCCACAATCTCCCCGGACGTCTGCCCATCGTGCGGCACTTCGCGGCCATCTACGTCTACCACTCGCAGTTCTCCGGAGGTCACCAGTTCGACGCCCTGTCTGGCTTTGACAGCGGCACGCTGCCGAGGCGAGAGCGCCGCGTGCCGGGGGCGTGGCTCGCAGATCGAAATGAATGGCAAAGTCTCGGTCAAGCCGTACACGTGGATCACCTCCCATCCCAGTTCGCCTTCCACCCGTTCGATGGTGGCAGCAGCAGGCGGCGCTCCGGCGGTCAGGACGCGCACGCCGGATGGGACGCCGCGCCGCACCTCTTCCGGCGCGTTCGCGAGGCCAATCAGCACGCTCGGCGCCGCACATAGAATGCTGGCCGATTCCTGTTTCGCAAGCTGAAATGCCGCCTGCGGCTCCACTTTGCGGAGGCATAAATGCGTACCACCGACGGCCGTTACGGTCCACACGAAAGTCCAGCCGTTGGCGTGAAACATCGGGAGCGTCCAGAGATACCGGTCCGCCGAATTCATAGAGACATGGATCAGGGTCCCGGTGACATTCAGATACGCATTGCGATGCGTAATCATGACGCCTTTGGGGCGGGCCGTGGTGCCGCTGGTGTAGTTGATGGTCAGGAGATCGTTTTCACCGATTGCCGGCCGCTCGAACGCGGGAGTGGTGGCGGCGATGATCTGCTCGTAATCCAGCCATCCGCCGCGGGCTCCTTCCAACACCACAAAATGTTCCACGCCGGGAATCTGCGTGCGGATGGAATCGATGGCGGAAAGATAATCCGAATGCGCGCAGACCACGCGGCTTCTGCTGTGCTGGATCACGTAGGCGAAATCCGCCGGAGTCAGCCGGTAGTTAATGGGAACGAGCACAGCGCCGATCTGCGGGACAGCGTAGAAGGATTCGAGCTGCGCGTGGGTGTTGGGCGCGATGTAAGCCACGCGGTCGCCTTGCCGCACGCCCAGCGACTGCAGCGCTGTCGACCACCGGTCGCATCGGTCGAAGAACGTCTCGTAGGTAAATCGCAAGTCTCCGTCGACAACCGCTTCGTAGTCCCCGTACAACCGCCGGGCGCGCCGCGCGAATTCCATCGGGCTCAGAGGTGCCTCCATGGGGCCTCCAGGGCTTCTATGGTACCCCATAAGCGCTGGAAGACGCCCTCGAAAATCCCGAGCCGGGTGTCCGCCGCAAATCCGTGCCAGGCTCGAAATTCGCCGCCTTTTGGCGAATCTTCGTGCCTGGCTCGAATTTGCC
>OKRF01000183.1 GCA_900290315.1 Candidatus Sulfopaludibacter sp. SbA3
CCCAGGTTGCCGCGGGCCGCGTCCGCATCGTCGACGCACTCCGCAACCCGCAGACGTTCCTGCTGATTGCCATCTTCTTTCTGATTGTCACCGGCAATCAGGCGTTGATCTTCTTCCTTCCCTCCATCACGGAAAACATGAAGAGCGTGCCCGTGGAGATCCGCACACTGGCCGCCGGATTGCCATACGCCTGTAGCGCCCTGGGCATTTTTCTCAACGGCATGTGGGCGGCGCGCACGGGCCAACTGCGCTGGCACACAGCAGTGCCGATGCTGGCCACCGGGATTTCGCTAGGGCTGGCCGTTCTGGCAGGCAGCCACGTCTGGCTGACCATGGGCATGTTCTGCCTGGCGGGCTTCACGTCGCAGGCCTATCTTCCCGCCTTCTGGACCTTGCCGACCACGCTCCTGGGCAAGTCTGCCGCCGCCACTGCCGTGGGATTAATCTGCCTGGGCAACCTGGGCGGCCTCGCGGGACCCTGGCTTTTCGGTTATCTTAAAACCATCACCGGCCGCTACGATGCGGGCTTGTGGGTTCTGGCCGGATGCATGCTGCTGGCCGGCACGCTGGCCACTCAGATTCGCGTCGCGCGCCCCTATGGTGCCGTTGAATGACCACCAAAACGAAACCCGAAGATTTACGCAGCTTCCGCTGGTTCGGACCCGATACGATGCGCGGCTTCAGCCACCGTTCGCGCATGCTGCCCGGCAAGCCGGTGATCGCCATCATCAACACCTGGAGCGAGATCAATCCCTGTCATGCGCATTTGCGCGAGCGCGCGGAGGCGGTGAAGCGCGGGGTGTGGCAGGCGGGAGGCTTTCCGGTAGAGATTCCGGCGTTCTCCATCACCGAAACCTACATGAAGCCCAGCCCCATGCTGTACCGCAATCTGCTGGCGATGGACACGGAGGAGTCGTTGCGCAGCCTGCCGATCGATGGCGCCGTCCTGATGGGCGGCTGCGATAAGACCACGCCCGGACTGCTGATGGGCGCGATCAGCATGAATCTGCCGGCCATTTTCCTGCCCGCCGGTCCCATGCTGCGCGGCAACTGGAACGGGCAGCCGCTGGGTAGCGGCACAGACCTTTGGAAATACTGGACCGAGCGGTGCGCCGGCACGGTGAGCGACGAGGATTGGAACGCCATTGAAGGCGGCATCGCCAGATCGCCGGGGTTCTGCATGACCATGGGGACGGCGGCCACCATGACGGCTCTCACTGAGGCCATGGGTATGACGCTGCCTGGCGCATCCTCCATTCCGGCGACGGACTCCAATCACGTGCGGCTGGCCATGGACAGCGGCCGGCGCATTGTCGAGATGGTGTGGGAAGACTCGAGGCCGCAGGAGATCCTGACGCTGCCAGCTTTCCGGAACGCCATCACCGTCGATATGGCCATTGGCGGTTCGACCAATGCCATCATCCACCTGGTGGCGCTGGCCCGGCGCTGCGGACTCGATCTGCCACTGCGGCTCTTCGATGAGATTGCCCCGCGTGTGCCCGTGCTGGCCAACATCCGGCCGAACGGCGAGTACCTCATGGAAGACTTCTACTATGCGGGCGGCTTGCGCGCGCTGATGGCGGAAATCCGGGACCTGTTGCATCTCGACTGCCGCACCGTGAACGGCAAGACGATGGCGGAGAATCTGGAAGGCGCGCGCATCGTGAACCCCGACGTGATTCGCCATCGTGAAGCGCCGCTTTCCGAAACGGGAGGAACGGCGATTTTGTACGGGAGCCTGGCCCCGGATGGCGCGGTGATCAAGACAGCCGCCGCCGATCGCCGCTTCTGGCGCCATACGGGCCCCGCCGTGGTCTTCCATGACTATCCCGATCTGGAGGCGCGCATCAACGGCGAGGATCTACAGGTGGATGAGAACTCGATCCTGGTGCTGCAGCATGCGGGACCGTTGGGCGGTCCCGGGATGCCGGAATGGGGAATGCTGCCGATTCCGAAGAAGCTCTTGCAGCGCGGTGTGCGGGACATGGTGCGGATCTCCGATGCGCGCATGAGCGGGACGGCCTACGGCACGTGCGTGTTGCACGTATCGCCCGAGAGTTACGTGGGTGGCCCGCTGGCTCTGGTGAGGGACGGCGATGCCATTACGCTGGACATCGCGGATCGCAGGCTGGATCTGCTGGTGCCGGAGGAGGAACTCACAGGGCGCCGCGCGCAATGGAAGCGGCCGATTCCCAAAGAGGAGCGCGGGTATCTCGCGCTGTATCGCGAGCGAGTTACTCAGGCGCACCTGGGCTGCGATTTCGATTTCCTCTCGCACGATACGCCACTGGGGGAGCCGGAGATCTTTTAACCAAGAACGTGCACCCCAACCCGCACGCTTGCCGCACAGCCACGGAGTCCGGTCCGGGGGCCTGGATACGTGGCCGTGCTTCGCTAACGTATCGAAAACCGCTTGCTTACGCGCGCGGCTCCGTTCTGAGCCGCGACCGTGGGGGCGGTCTTCGCTGAATACGTGACCGTACTAAGCGAGGGGTAGTGGGCCTACTTGCAGTCTGTGATTTGCGTGGATCGGAAGGGCTTTCCGTCCCGAATGCTCTTCAGTATCTGCTCTTGTTCCGGCTGCGAGGCCACGCACCAGTTTGCGCGGATCACGTCCGCAACGGCAGTCCGGTTATAGGGCTCCTGGGTCCAGACTCCCTCCTGCTGGTGGAACTGCGTGCCAAATATCTGCGGTTCCTTCACAGACATCAGATATCGATCTAGCGTTGCCGCCGCCAGCCATCTCGCCCTGGCTTCGCCCTTGCTGACCGCGGTCACTGCCAGCACGTGAGCCAGCATGTAGTCGGCGCTATCAAATGAGTGCTGCAAGACGAGAGCGGCGAAACGGTAATCTTTGCCGGTCTGCAGCTTTCCATCCGCCAGCAGTTTCTGTGCCGCCTCGCGCCGCTGCAGGTCGCGCTTGCTCACTTCGTTCCAGTCGATCTTGTCCTGAGGCGTTCCCGGCCGGCCGCCGAAAAAGTCAATGCCCCGGTCCCATTGATCGCGGATCACCAGGTCCAGGATTTCCGGATTTGCGTCCGTCAGCTTCGGAATCGTCGGGCCGTTCGGTGCTTGCGCCAGGAGCGCCTGCAGGGCGAGCGCCGCGATTGCCAGTCGCGTTCTCATGCTCCGGATCTTAGCACGAACATCCCCGATATTCGCCGGACTCACCTACCCTTTAACATAAGCCAGCTTCGTCGCGATCTTGCCGTCGCGCACCGTAAATACGTCCACGCCGCGGAGGTGCCACGGCTGTCCATTGCGCATCTTGCGATACACCCAGAGCACAACGGCGCGGTTACCGCTGACGATCGTTTCCTCGGCCTCGAACTTCGCGTCGGCATTGCGCGCGAACCACCCGCACCAAAACTCGACCACCGCGGCTTTTCCCGCGATCCGCTGCCCATCCGGCGCGGGAGATGTATCTTCGAATACGGTATCGTCAGTCAGCAGTGACGCTAGTGCATCTGCGTCATGGCGATTAAATGCCTCGTTGAAGCGTTCGACCACGGCGCGCGTGGTCAGATCCTGGCTCTGGGGAGCGTCTTCGAAAGTCATGGGCGTGCCCTCTGCCATTCGTGGCATCGATACAGAGAAGAATAACGCCGCGGCGCACGCGGCGGTCAGGGCTGGTTTCGCCAACGTCGGGAGCATGCGATCCTCCGGGAGAATTCTATCGCAGTCCCGCCTCACTTGGGCGCTGGACCCCGCACCACCTGAACAAACGCTCCGGGACGGATCCACTTCTCGAAAGCGGCCCGGATCTGGTCCGCAGTCAGTGCGTAATAGCGCTGCGCGGCACGTATGGGTTCGTCGAGTGGAAGTCCCAGCATTGCCCGGGCCACGAAGCCGCCAGCGACGGCGTCTTCGCTGGATTCGCTCATGCTGATTTGCCGCAACAGCAGTGCTTTGGCCTGCTGGAGTTCGGCGGCGGTGACATTGGTGGTGCGCATGGCAGCCAGTTCCTGCTCCACCAGCAGCCGCGCCTTTGAGACGTTTTCCGCATCGCAGCCATAAGTCACGGAGTAAGTCGCCCGCGTCTCACTCGCATGCAACGAATTGTCCACGTTGTAAACGTAACCGTTCTTCTGCCGCAGATCGCGATACAGCCGGGTGGCATAAAAGCCGCCGCCCAGCACGTGATCGCCAAGCTGCAGGGCATAGTAATCGGGATGAAAGCGATTCACCGGGATCTCCAGGGCGAGTTCCACGGAGTCCTGCACCTGGGTCGGGTCCGGCACGTTCACCGCTGCCGGCTTATTCGGAGGCACGGCCGGAAGAATAACCGTGGGCTTGGGTCCAACATTCTTCCACGGACCGAACCATTTTTCGATTACCGGCCGCGCCTCTTCCGTCGTGATGTCGCCAATCACCGCGATAGTGGTCATGTCGGGGCGGAATATCCTGGCGTAATAGGTCTTGATATCAGCCAGAGTCAAGGCCGACACGGTTTGCGGCGTCGGCTCGCGCAGTGACGGATCGCCCTTCGGCAGTAGCGCCGTCTCCAGCGCCTTACTCGCGCGGTACCCCGGACTGGCCAGCGTCCCGCTCACGACTTCCGCCGTCTGCCCTTGCACAATCGGAAACGCTTCCGCCGGCAGGGCGGGGTGGAGTTCGTTGTCCGCCAGCAGTTCCACTCCTTTCGCAAAGTCCTGCTTGAGCACCTTCAGATTGAAGCTCGTGCCAGCGCTCTCGGAAGCGGCGATATCGTCGAGTGCTTCCTGGAACTTGAGCCGGTCGCGGGTTTCGGTGCCGTAGGAGAACAGCTCCGCGAGCACTTCCTCGGAGCCCTCTTTGCCGGCGGGAGTCTGCAAATCTGCTTCGTGTTTCACGGAACCGATTACCGTGACAGTGGGGCTCGCCCTTTCCGTCCGCACAATCAGGCGCAGGCCGTTCGCCAGCTTCACATCGGTGGGAGGAATCGAGGCTTGCGGAACTTTCAGACTCTTTACGGAGGCTTCCGCCCAATCGGGCAAAGTGACGGGCTTGGTGGGCGCCGCGGTGGTCGTTTCCGCGCCGCCGAATCCCTTGCCCGCGACGGCTTCCCCGGAAGCGGATGGCTTCAGCGTGGCGACCACGGCGTTGGCCACGGTCAGATACGTCTTGGCCACGCGGTTTACGTCGGCCAGGGTGACCTTCTTCATGGCTTCGACAATGTCCGAAGGCGACTCGCGGCCCTCCCCGGCCAACGCCTGCGACCAGCTCGCCGCCAGGTCGGGAATGGAGTTCTCTTGAAAGTCAGCACCGGCGATTTCCCCCTTCTTGGCCGCATCCACCAGAGCCGCTGGCACACCCTTGTCGGCGTAACCGGCTAGGATGGTTTTCAACTCGGCCGTAATGGGCGCGGGGTCGGCGCCGGCGGGCACCGCGGCAAGCGCGAAACCGACGCTGGCTTTCGGGTACGTTTCCGCCACGCCGAATTCCGTGCCCAGGGCTTTGCCTTGTGGCACGAGGCCATAGAGGTCGGCGCGCTGGCTGCCGATGACGTCGCTTAGAATGCGGATCGCCGCGAAGTCTGGGCTGTCAGTTCCGGGCATGCGGAAGGCGACAAACACCAGTTCATAGGGCAGATTGCTATCGAGCGTGAAGCTGTCTGGCTTGACCGGTGGCAAGTTGATTTCCGGGTGCGCGGGGATGGGCCTTCGCTTGATCGATCCGTACAACTGCTTGACTTTGGCAAGGGTCGCCGCGGAATCGACGTCGCCCGCGATTACCAGGATCGCGTTGTTCGGCGCATACCAATCCTGATAGAACTTCTTCAGCATGGCGCCGGTGGTGCCATCGAACGATGCTTTCGTGCCCAGGGCGTCATGCGCATACGGCGTGCCGGAGAAGAGATCTTCGTTGAGGCGCGTGATGAATTTGTAGGTGGGATTGGAAAGGTCGCGCGCCACTTCCTGCTCGATGGCGCCGCGCTCTTCGGCCCACTGCTCCTCGGAATCCTGGACATCCTGCATGCAGGCCGCGTCCAGGCGCAGGGCGACTTCCAGGTCCTGGGCCGGCAGGGTGACGAAATACTGGGTGATGTTTTGCTGGGTGTCGGCGTTTTGATTGCCGCCGAGTTGCGCATAGATCGCAGCGATCTGGTCCGAGCTGAGCCCGGCGCATCCGCGAAACGCCATGTGCTCCTGCGCGTGGGCCATTCCCGGAAATCCCGAGGGCGTTTCGTTGCCGCCGGCCAGGTAGTTCTCTTCCACCGTGACCACCGGGGCCAGCGGATCGCGCACAATCACCACGCGCAGCCCGTTATCCAGCGTTGCCCGCAGGACGGAGCTATCGGGCGCGGCGGCAAGGGCCATCAGGACCACAGTCAGGATCAATAAGGTTCGGCGAAGCAAAGCACACCTCCAGATTCTTCTACTTGAGCATGGCGGGAAGACGCGGCGCAAATTGGCTGCGCTGACATCTTCGTATGGCTTGGTACAGGGCGCTACAACGCGACGACTTGCGAACCCGGTGGGAGGGGTAAGAAACAAACCAAACTGTGACGGCCGCCAAAAACGCTCCCGCTCTTTGGAAACGGACCCGGCGAAACGCTCATGTGCTCGCGGGTCACTTCGCGCCACGATACTGGTGCAACCACGTTGCGGTCGGTCTGCCAACAAACGGACTTCCCCGGCGGAAGCTATTTCGGCAGGCCTGAAACGGTCTTCGCTACACCGGTGGCGCATGTACCTATGATTCCCTTTACGGTCGCGCCGACGCCATGTGTGGATCAGGCAATTGTGGCGGATCAATTTCCGCCTTGCTTTCCTCGGGTGAAAGCGGCCAAAATAGCAGTGGGTACTATAAGCCCCGCCTTCGGTACACGCCCGAGGCTGGGCTCTCAAGGTGGTTCCACCCATCGCGAGGGCTCATAAAAGTGGGCGATGGGAGGGTTTCGAACTCTCGACGCAGGGATTACTGATCCCCCGCTCTGCCTCTGAGCTACCATCGCCGTAACGCCAAACGGCCAGCAGTTCCTGTTTAGCGACTCGGGCTGCTGGTCTTTTGCTTTATTGTCAATCACATATGGAGTATAACAATAAAGTGCTAGTGGGCGCAATTGACGATAGCACTTTATTGTGATAGTATGGGATGGAAGATATTCGAGTACTTAGAGCGAGATCAGAGCACCATCGGCATATGGTTAATCGAGAGGGGTATTAGCGAGCGGGATCGTGGCCAATTGGTGCAGAAGATGGATCTGCTAGCTCTACACGGTCCCAATCTGCCACCAGGGTTGTTGGCTGGGCCAATCAGGTCGAAGCGGAATCGAAGCATGCAGAGCCATATTTACAAACTCATCATCCACGGTGACAAGATGCTGGGTCCGATGCTCTGCAAAGGCCCTATCGAAATGGACAGTGAGTACACGATCCTCATTGGGGCCATCGAAGTAAACTTCAAGCTCGACGTTGATGCGGAAGATGCAGAGACTCGTCGGGCGGAAATCATTAAAAACCCCGACCGAAGGAGGATAAATGGCCGCTATAAGTGACGCTTTGCGACATGATTTACGGCAGCCCGAGTTCTCTGAAGGATACGCGGAATCGTTTCTGGACTCCTTCATTGCAACTCAGCTTAAGGTGCTTCGTGAGCAGAACGGGTGGAGCCAAGTGCAACTCGCTGAAAAAATGGGCAAGAAACAGACGGTGATCTCGCGCTCTGAGAACATTAACTATTCCTCGTGGAATATAAGCACCCTCAAACAGTATGCCCGCGCATTCAGGTTACGGCTGCGTGTCTCTTTTGAGACTTACGGGTCTCTGATTGCTGAAGTAGCGGACTTTAGTAGAGACAGCCTTCAGCGATCCCCTCGCGAATCCGACCCCGGTCTAGTGGAATCCACGCCCGAAACTGGAAAAAATGCCGACTCAGAGGAGCAACCCGTTGGACAATTGGCACCTGGACGGATGCCAGAATCTTCGGGGCAAGGAACGGCGAACCTTCAGGACCAGCGTCCCAACCATCGCGCAAAATTATTTCCCTTTGACAAAAGAAGGCACCGTCGGCACTCGGTGTCGGATTTGCTTAGAGGGCAAACCCAGGAGGCCTCGTAAAGATGCGCTGTAGCGTCATTAAGGCGCGCTCTCTCTGGTTCATCGATACACTCGAGTTGAACCCCCGAGGAAAGGCGTTCTTTCCGGATATCGTTGAAGCGCTTGAGGAGAAATACGAGTTTGAGCGCGTTCCGAAATCTTCCTCAGATAAGAATCCCCAGGGTGGCTTTGAATTCGGCGACGGCATATTTGCGCGGGGTCCAGATGATTGGATTGATGTGAGCCTCATAGTGTTTTCTGATGGCTTGGCGGCTGACACTAGATCGTCCACTAAGGACTCCAATGCATTCTTGAATGATCTCCTTTCGTTCAGTGAGAAGTTCGGCTTTGAGAATACTGTCGGCTCAGTCCAACGCAAAGCGTATTTGAGCGAACTCACGGTTCGTACAGAGAAGTCCCTACGGGCACTACACCCGAACTTGCTCAGCTTCGCACAAAAGGTCCGCTCGCTCATCCCAGATGCGGACTATGGTCCGTTCGAGCCGTGGGGCATTACATTTGGATCCGATCAGACAACGCAACTGAAGCCGGGCCCATTCGAGTTTGCGAGAAAGGTCAACATCCCATTCGCTGAAAACCGGTATTATTCCCAAGCTCCGGTCCAGACCGAAGACCACATCTTGCTGCTCGAGGAGTTCGAAAATCTGTTCCTTGGCTAGTGCTAGTACCCTTACTTTAAGATTTCCGACGCCCCCGGCTGGCTTTACGTGGCTATCCGAAAATGCGCAACTGCGCAGCATTGGACGACCGCAAGATCGCCGGCGCTACCCGATTCGGTACAATGATTTCGGTGAAGTACCTTTGGTTTGCCAGTGTCTGTATTTGCTCCATGAGCTATGCGCAAGCTCCGCCCAGCGAGGCGGGGATTGTTTCTGCAGGGTGGCACCGTCCATACGATTTCCGGCAAGGTGATTGAAAACGGCTCGGTGCTGATTCGCAATGGGAAGATCGTAGGCGTGGGCCAGGGCCTTTCCGCTCCCGAGGGGTTCAAGACGATCGACATTCGCGGGCAGCATGTCTATCCGGGAATGATCGATTCCGCGTCCATGCTGGGATTGGAGGCGCCATCCCGCGAGGAGACCTCGGACGCACAGGAGATTGGACTGATCAATCCGCAACTGCACGCGGCCAGCGCGGTGAATACCTCGAGCGAGGCTATCCCGATTACGCGGGCCAATGGCGTCACCAGCGTGGTGGAAATGCCCGAGGGCACGCTGCTTTCCGGGCAAATGTCGCTGATCCACCTGGACGGCTCGAACAACAACGGCATGACAGTGCTGGGTCCCGCCGCCGTTCACCTGCGTTTCCCCGCGATTGTGACGACCCAGATTCCACCGTACGATGCGGACCCGGATGACGATCCGGCAGCCGCCGCAAACGTCGAACCCATCCCGTATGCCCAGGCGAAGCAGGATTACGACGAGAAGATGCGAACGCTGCTGACCTTCTTCGCCCGCCATTACCGGCAGGCGAAGCTGGCCAAGTCCCGCGACTTCCAGACAGACCTGCGATACGAGGCGCTGCTTCCCGTGCTGGATGGCACGACGCCGCTGTTCGTAACCGCGGTTCGCGAGCGCGAGATTCGCGAGGCTATCGAATTCGCCGACAAACAGAAGATCAAGATCATCCTCGCGGATGCCTACGAATCTTACAACGTGCTGCCGTTGATCAAGTCCCACAATATTCCCGTTGTGCTGGGACCGACGCGCAGGCTGCCTCTCAATCCGGACGACCCGGAGGACCGGCCCTTCACCATTCCCGGCGAACTGTACAAGGCGGGGATCAAGTTCTCCATCGCCACGTTCAGCGCGTCGAACTCGCGCAATCTTCCCTACCAGGCGGCGACTGCCGTGCCGTATGGACTGCCGGAGGACGAAGCTTATAAGGCAGTATCTCTGAATGCGGCCGAAATCTTCGGCGTGGCCAATCGGCTGGGTTCGATCTCCGAAGGAAAATCGGCGGACCTCATCGTGACGGACGGCGATCCGCTGGATGTGAGGACTCACGTCAACCTGATGTTCATCGGCGGCAAGCCGGTCAATCTGGATACCCACCAGAAGGAACTCTACGAACGGTACGGCGGCACGGTGAAGTAAGGCTCAATTGCCTTAGTCGCGAAGGGCGGACGCGGGCTCCACTCGCGTCGCACGGCCGGCGGGAATCACCGTGGCGAGCGCCGAAATCAGCAGGACGAAGGCCGCCGCGGCGGCGAGCGAGATTCCATCGGCCGGGGACACACCGTAGAGCAGCGACTGGACCAGTGGGGCCGCTTCCCACGAAGCAGCCAGCCCCGCTGCGACTCCAATGGAAACCAGGAGCACTGCCTGACGGCCGACCATTTCTCCGATATCGGCGGGCCGCGCGCCCAGAGCCATACGGATGCCAATCTCGCGGCGCCGCTGCGAGACGGCGTAAGAGAGCAGACCGTAGATCCCCACAGCGGCCAGCGCCGCAGCCAGCAGTCCGAAGAGCGAGGCCAGGGTGGCGGTCAGGCGTTCGGAAGCCGCGCTGGCATCCACCTCCTCGGCCAGGGTGTGCACCTCGATGAAGGGCAGGGCGGGGTCGAGCGCTGCCAGCGCCCGGCGCACGGGCTGGATGATGGCCTGCGGCTGCATGCGAGTGCGGACATACAAGATGAAGACGTCGTCGGAACCCAAGTTATAAAAGGTGGGTGGCACGGGCTCTCGCAGGGACCGGTACTTGACATCGTTCACCACTCCGATGATTTCGAACATGGTGGCGATGCTGTTCACGAAGCGGCGGCCCAGCGGGTCGGTGTCCGGATAGAACTGACGCGCGAACGCCCGGTTGACCACCACGCGGGCCGGCTTCACGCCGCGGTCGGATTCCTGAAAGCCGCGGCCTTGCAGAACGCGCACGCCCATGGTGTCGAAGTATTCAGCCGAGACGGTGTTGAGGCTGGTATTAAGGAAGTCCGCCGGGCGGATCTTCCGGCCCTCTGGCGCCACGGTGGTTTTCATCCCGCTGCCCCGCATCACCGGCATCGACGAACTGGCGGCGGATGCCACGCCAGGCAGCGCGCGGACGCGATCCAGCAGGGCCAGGCGCAGATTATCGCACTGCTCGTTGCTGTAGCCCGACAGGCCCGGATTGGCGGTGAAGGTCACCACGCGATCGCGGTCGAAGCCCGGATCCATGCCGTGCAATTGCCGGAAGCTGCGGACCAGCAGTCCCGCGCCGGCCAGCAATACGGTGCAAAGGGCCACTTGAAACACCACGAGCAGGGCGCGCCCGCGCGCTCCCCGGCTGGAGCGAGTGCCGCGGAGAATGCTATCCACACTCACACGCGCGGCAGACAGGGCGGGCGCCAGGCCGAAGAGTACCGCCGTCACGAGAGAGATGCCGATGGCGAACAGCAGCACGCGTGTATCCGGACTCGTGTCCAGCGAGAGGGCAAGTCTCGTCGTGGCGCGGTCGCGCAAGGGCGGCAGCGCCGCCAGCAGCAGCGGCATGGAAACTACGGCGATCAGCCATCCGCCGGCGGCGCCCAGGCCGGCCAGCAGCGCGCTTTCGGCGAACATCTGACGCATCAGCCGCGCACGAGTCGCCCCCAGCGCCAGGCGCACCGCGATCTCTTCCCGCCTGGACGCGCCGCGCGCCAGCAGCAGGCCCGCCACGTTAGAGCACATGAGCAACAGCAGCAATCCCGCCGACCCGGCGAGCAGCTTCAGCGCCAGGCCGAACCGATCGCGCAGAATCGAGACACCCCGATCGATGCGCTCCACCTGCAGGCCGTGCGACAGTTCATCTTGGATCGGTTCGCCGCGGTGCAGATCGACGATGGTGGCGTGCCAGATGGCAAAGCACTCCTGGTGCGCCTGCTCAAGCGTGACTCCCGGCTTCAGCCGCGCGGCGATTTCCAGCGCGATGCCATTGCCGCGGAAGGCGCCGTCGAAGCGCAGCAGGGGAAATGCGCGCACCGGAATGCGTAGGTCCGGAGCGGTATCCGCGGTGATGCCGTTGAAACTCCGAGGCATCACGCCGACGATCAGGAATTGGTGGCTGTGCAGGGTGATGATGCGACCCACAGCATGCGCGTCGCCGGCGAAGCGGCGCTGCCAGAATCCGTAACTGAGTACAGCGGGCGGGGCTCCAGGCTCCTCCCTCGCATCGTCCGCGGTCAGCGTCCGCCCGAAGAGCGCGGGCACCCCCAGCACGTCGAAGAATTCCGGTGTGACCACATGCACGCGCACCTGTTCGGCTGGCTGCGGATTGTCCATGGACACGGGCCACTCGGCATCGCCGAAAACGGCGGAGAGCGTGTTGGCCCGCTTCAGCCGCTCGTAAACCTCATGTTCGAAGCTGCTGATGGTGCCGATGCGCGGAACGGTCTGCACCAGGCGGATCAACTGTTCGGGCTGGCGCACCGGCAGCGGACGGAGCAGGAGTGCATTCAGAGCGCTGAAAATGGCGGCGTTGGCGCCAATTCCCAGAGCCAGCAGCCCCGCCACCGCCAAGGTAAAGCCCGGACTCTTCCCCAGCAGGCGGACGGCGTAGCGCAGATCTCCCATGGGGATCATTATAGGGGAGGCGCCTGGACGGAGCGTCCCGCATATGCGACTCGGTACAATGGGATCGTGACGCGAATCTCAGTTCGGCCCGATTTCTGCCACGGCAAGCCGTGCATCCAAGGTACCCGGATTCAGGTAGCGCAGGTTATCGATTTGATCGCCGCCGGAAAGAGCTTTCACAACATCACCGCGGATTACTTCCCCGACTTGACGGACAACGATATTCGCGCTTGCCTTGAGTTTGCGCGCGACCTGATACAAAACGAGGACATACACGTGGTTGAGGAAGCGCCACGAGCTTGATTCTGGCGGATCACTGCGTTTACGGCACGAGGGTTCGCATTCTGCGTGAGGCCGCATGTGAAGTTGTGCGTCTCCAGGACATCGCGAGGCAGGATACGCCCGATTCTGAAGTACTGACTCTGGCGACGGCACGCGCTATGGTCCTACTGACCAACGACAAGGACTTCTGTGACGTCGTCCGGTACCACCCTCCAGTCACTCCGGCATTATCGTCCTGAGAATCACGGCGGCGAACGAGGACTACGTTCATGCCGTCCTTCTTCGTTTGCTCGCGGAGCACGAGTTGTCTTCGATGGATGCCACTTTGGTCATCGTCAGCCGAGGCAAATACCGCTTCAGACGCGACAGCTATTCCACCTAACCTTTCTCCTGACCCGACGTCGTCTTAACAAATGGGTCGCACTCTGTCCAACGTCCGATTCGCGCTGCGGAACCTGCGCCGCAGCCCGCTGTTTACATTTGTTGCGGTGGCCTCGCTGGCCTTGGGTATCGGCGCCAACACCGCCATTTTCACCCTGCTGGATCAATTGATTCTGCGCATGCTGCCCGTCAGGAATCCGCAGCAACTGGTGATGATCTGGTCCACGGGGCCTCATATGGGCAACAACCGCGGCGCGCGCGCTTCGTCGTATCCCATGTATCAGGATTACCAGCAGAAGGCGCAGGCGTTTTCGTACGTTTTCTGCCGCTACGCGACGCCCCTCTCTGTGAGCTTCAACGGGCAGACCGAGCGGGTCAGCGGCGAACTGGTTTCCGGCAACTATTTCCAGGCGATGGGCGTGCAGCCGGCCTTGGGCCGCGCGATGGGCGTGCAGCCGGCCTTGGGCCGCGTCTTCTCTCCGGAGCAGGACGACCGCACCTACAAAGGGCACCCGTCGGTAGTGCTGAGCTATCAGTATTGGGCCACCCGTTTCGCCTCCGATCCTTCGGTAGTGGGCCAGAAGATCCTGATCAACAACTATCCGATGACCATCGTAGGCGTGTCGGCGCCCGGTTTTCTGGGTCTGGACCCTTCGAACTCGCCGCAGATTCGTGTGCCGATCCAGATGAAGCCCCTGATGACGCCGGGCTGGGACGAGATCGGCTTCCGCCGCAGCCAGTGGATCCAAATCTTCGCCCGCATGAAGCCCGGTTTCACGGTGCAATCCGCGCAGGCTTCGCTGCAGCCGCTATTCATCCAGATTCTGCACGAAGAACTGGCGATGCCACAGATGCGCGATACATCGCACTACAACCGGGACCGCTTTCTGGCCCGCCATGTGCTAATGGAACCGGCCGCTAGCGGGTATTCGCAGTTGCGCCAGAGTTACTCGGTGGCACTGGTGGTGCTGATGTGCATGGTGGGACTGGTTCTGCTCATCGCCTGCTTCAACGTGGCGAATCTGCTGATTGCGCGGGCGGTGGCGCGTCAGAAGGAAGTCGCGGTGCGGTTGGCAGTGGGGGCATCGCGCGCCCAGTTACTGGGACAATTGATGATCGAAAGCCTGATTCTATCGATTGCGGGCGGCGCGGTGGGACTGCTGCTCTCGGTGGTCACGGTGCGGGCGCTGCTGGCATTCGTGCCGGCGGATAGTGCGCCGCTCATGCTGCGCGCTACGCCCGATCTGCGCATTCTGGCCTTTAACGCGGGCCTCGCGCTGCTCACGGGACTGCTCTTCGGGATGGCACCAGCGCTGCAATCCATGAAGCTGGATTTGTGGAACACGCTGAAGGATGTGGTAGAGTCGGTGAGCGGAACCGGTTCGGCGGTGAAGCTGCGCAAGGGCCTGGTGGTGGCGCAGGTGGCATTCAGCTTTCTGCTGCTGGTGGGCGCCGGGCTGTTTGTGCGGACGCTGGCCAATCTGAAGCAGACCAATTCCGGATTTCGCGACATCGATCATCTGATCACGCTCCAAGTGGATGCCGCGCTCAACGGCTACAGCACGGCCCGGCTGCAGGCGTTCTACACTCAGGCGCTGCAGAACATGCGCGCCATCCCGGGCGTGCAGGCGGCCGGTTATGCGGCCGTTTCCATACTGGCGGGCGACGAGTGGGATTCCAGCATGGCCGTGGAAGGCCACGTTGCCAAGGACGGCGAAGACATGCAGATGTTCATAAACGCCATCTCTCCGGGGTATTGGCAGGCCATGGGCGTGCGGATGCTGGAGGGCCGCGATTTCGACCAACGAGACCGCGGCAAAGAGTTCAACGTGGCGATTGTGAACCGGGCCTTCGCCGAGCACTTCTTCCCGGGCCGCAGCGCCATCGGCCGGCATATCGGATTCGGCGGCGGGCCCAAGGCCAAGCTCGATATTGAGATTGTCGGGGTTGCGGAAAACTCGCTCTACGAAGGGCCGCGCGAAGGTGTGCATCGCCAGGTGTTCGTGCCGTTCGATCAATCGGACTTCCCCGCATCGGTTTCGTTTTACGTGCGCACGTCCGCCGATCCCACCCGGATGTTCGGGGCGCTGCGGCGCACCGTGGCGCAACTCGACCCGGCCATGCCGGTCTACCAGATGAAGACGGTGGGGCGGCAACTGGACGATACCTTGAGTACGGAACGGCTGATCGCCATGCTCTCCGGCGCTTTCGGCGTTCTGGCCACACTGCTGGCGGCCCTGGGACTATACGGCGTGATGGCCTTCGTGGTGGCGCGGCGCACCAAGGAGATCGGCCTGCGCATGGCACTGGGAGCGCAGCGCACCGAAGTGGTGTGGATGGTGATGCGCGAAGCGCTGGCGCTGTTGGGTGCCGGCCTGGCGATCGGGATTCCGGCGGCGCTGTGGCTCACGCGCTATGTGAACTCGCAATTGTTCAGCGTGCGTCCATCGGATGTGGGGACGGCGCTCGCGGCGCTGGCGATTCTGGTCGCGGTGGCCGCCGGCGCGGGCCTGATTCCGGCGCGGCGGGCCAGCGGGATCGATCCGATTCGCGCGTTGCGCTACGAGTAGGACAGACGATCGTTTCTTGTCGTCTGTCTTCTTCCGGGTAGCGCCGTTGCCGGCGGCCCACCTACAATCCGTGTTCCGTC
Source organism: Candidatus Sulfopaludibacter sp. SbA3 (assembly GCA_900290315.1). Taxonomy (GTDB): domain Bacteria; phylum Acidobacteriota; class Terriglobia; order Bryobacterales; family Bryobacteraceae; genus Sulfopaludibacter. Next base: position 15,888 of record OKRF01000183.1, read on the forward strand.
CCACACACGTTGACGGCGATTCCCATTTCACGGAACATCGCGGCCTTCGTCGCCAGGGCACGATTGGCGCCCGCAGCGTCGGGACCGTACGCTACCTGAATGTGATTGGCCTTGTGCTTGGCCATCAACTGGTCGCGGGAAACGCCGCACGTCACGGCGTGCATCACCGGCCATTGCGGAGTCGTGATCCGCCAGCGGCGCTCCGTCTCCTCCATGGGCAGTTCGATCACCTTGGCGCGGCCAATATCGGCATGCAGCGAGCCGCCTTCCACGTAGATCCGGCTCCAGACCACTTCGCCGGGCTTACTGATGCCCTTGATGGTGCCGCCCCCCAGGCGGAAATACATGGGCGGTTGGCGCTCGCTGATGGCGCCGGCATATTCACCAATCAGGTGCCTGGGCGGGACCGACCCCGAGATCTCCAGCACCCACACGAAATCCTCGCCGTACTGTTCGCCATAGCGCACGTCGTGCAGGGTGGTCTCCGGATCGAAACCCAACGTGGTCCAAACGCGATTGGTCACCAGGCCGTCCAGCCCCGCGCATTCGTCCACTTCGTTGAAATGGGGCAGGGCCTTGCCTTGGTATAGCACACGGCAGTTGCCGGCCGCCGTCACAGGGGGGCGATCCACGTTATTCAGCAGGCCTTCTGCCAGGTCGGAGGCGGCTGCCAGATCCTTCAGTCCCTGCTGATACTGAATGCCGATCACATCGCAGCCGAAATCGTCGGCAATGCGGAGAGCGGCGATGTACATTTTGCACTGCTCCAGAATCTGGCCGTCAGTCAGGTCGGTTTCGGGATTGCTCCCCGTGCAGAAGCGCATTCCCTTCGCATCCAGCCACTGGCGCACGGCCAGGGCTTCGGCATCCGTCACGGTGCGCATGGCGGCGTAGAGTGTGCTCTGGCTGAGCCGCTCCTTGAAGACCCCCATGGGCATCAGGTTCTCGTCGGGGATGATGGCGTTATACATGCCCATGCATCCCTCGTCGAACACGCCCATGATCGCTTTGTCCCGGCGCAGTTGGGCGGCCAGTTCGCGGCCCGTGGCCTCCGCATCCGCGGGAAGCACGAATGCCTCCAGTGGACGCGCGTGAGAGGTATCGTGCTCTACGCTCTTCCCACCCAGCCACTGGCGCAGGCCGGCCAGGAAGAGCTCATCGGTGAAATCTTCGCTCCACAGGGTGGAGTATTTCACGCCCGCCTTGGTGAGACAGCCATTGAGATTCAGCATGCCTACCAGGCCGGGCCACTCGCCGCTCCAGTTGGCCACCGTGAGGATGGGGCCCTTGTGTCCCACCAAGCCGGGAAGCACGTGATGGCTGTACTGCCACACCGCCTCGCACACCACCAGCGGCGCGCCTTCGGGAATATTGCGGAACACCAGATTGCCGCATTTCTGGCTGTCGATGAAGCCGTGCTGCTTGTCCGGATCGTAGGGATGCGCCCGTTCAATTTGCCGGCCCTCGCGGCGAATCGCCGCCATGATCGCTTCTTCGGCCTTCTGCTGCGCGGCCCAGCAGTTGCGATTGGCGGACAACCGAAGGTCGCCATTCGCGATGAGATAGATAATGTCAGCCATATTTTTGATCCCCGCCAACCGTTAAAACCGGCGGATCTGTAGTTAACGTTAAATTCTAGCGTAAATCACGTTCTTGTGCCGCACCCCGCCAGGGCACTACAATGGCGGGTCACCATGTCGAATTATCTTGCGGTGGACCTGGGCGCCGAAAGTGGGCGCGTGATGCTCGCGAGGCTGGCTGGAGACAGAAGTTGCATCGCTTCCCGAACCAGCCCGTGCAGCTTCCCACGGGCCTCTACTGGGATGCGTTTCGCCTGTTTCACGAAATTGTGGAAGGCCTGCGCGCGGCCGGGCAGCGCCAGCTCGCGGTGAACGGCATCGGGGTGGATACGTGGGGCGTCGACTTCGCCTTGGTGGGACAGGATGGCGGCCTGATCGATTGCCCCCGGCACTATCGCGACGAGCGCACTCACGGCGTGCCCAGCCGGCTCTTCGCGCACGTCCCGCGGTCCGAAGTCTTCGGCTACACCGGCATCCAGATCATGGCCATCAACTCGCTGTACCAGTTGTATGCCATGCGCCTCGCGGAGTCGCCCGCGCTGGCGGCGGCGGAGCGTCTGCTGTTCATGCCGGACCTGCTCAGCTATTGGCTGACCGGCGCGCAGCGTTCCGAGATCACCATCGCCAGCACTTCGCAATTCTACAATCCCAAAACGCGCCGCTTCGAAACCGAACTGTTTGAGCGCCTGGGAATTCCGGCCAAGATCCTGGCGGAGCTGATCGAGCCCGGAGAGCAGCTCGGCACGCTGCTGCCACACATCGCGCAGGCGAGCGGCCTGGGCGCGGTTCCGGTTTATGCCACCGCCGCCCACGATACCGCTTCGGCGGTGGCGGCCGTGCCAGGGCATGGCGACGACTGGTGCTACATCAGTTCGGGCACGTGGAGCTTGATGGGCGTCGAGCTGCCGCATCCCGTGATCGACGAACGGTCGTACGAGCTGAACTTCACTAACGAAGCCGGATTCGGCGGCCGCACCCGGCTGCTCAAGAACATTGCCGGCCTCTGGGTGTTGCAGGAGTGCCGCCGCGCCTGGATGGCCCACGGCGAGACGTTCACCTATCAGGAACTGGCAACCCTGGCGGAAGAGGCCGGCCCCGCGCCAGGGGTGATCGATCCGGACGACTTCCTGCAGCCGGGCGATATGCCCGCGCGCATCGCCGAGTGGTGCGGCCTCCATGGGCTCCGGCCGCCGCGCACGAAGGGTGAGACCTGCCGCCTGATTTTGGAAAGCCTGGCGCACCGTTATCACCAGGTCTTGCAGGGTCTGGAGTCTCTCACCGGTCACAAGATCCATACTATACACATTGTGGGCGGCGGGTCACGCAATCGTCTGCTGAATCGGCTGGTGGCCTCCGCTACGGGCTGCAAGGTGATTGCCGGACCGGTTGAGGCAACGGCGGCGGGCAACGTGCTCGTGCAGGCCATTGGGGCCGGCGAAGTGGCCAGCCTGGATGCGGCCCGCGAAATCGTAGAGCGAAGCTTTGAGATTGAAGTCTTCGAGCCGGGCGCATGACCATCGTCAGCATCGGCGAGGTCCTTTGGGACGTCTTTGAGGATTCCGAGAGGCTGGGAGGCGCGCCTTTCAATTTCGCCGTACACGCCGCCCGCCTGGGCCACCAAGTAAGCTTTGTGAGCGCGGTGGGAGACGACGATCGCGGGGCCGCCGTCCGCAAGCGGGCAGGCGAGCTCGGCCTGCGTACCGGCTTCCTGCAGACGATTCCCGGAGTGGCGACCGGCACGGTCTCGGTACGCGTCGATTGCGGCGGTCAACCCGACTTCACCATTCATCGGCCGGCAGCATACGACGCGCTGCAACTGAGTATACGACGCGCTGCAACTGAGTTCCCAGGACATCCAGGGGCTGGCGGCGATGCGGCCCGATTGGTTGTATTACGGCACGCTATTTCAAGCCGGGCCCGGGCGCGGGCAAACGAAGAAACTGGCGCAGGCGCTGCCCGGCGCAAAGCGGCTCTACGATATCAATTTGCGTCGCGACTCTTACACCCCGCAATTGATCGCCGAACTGCTGCCAGCGGCAAATGTGGTGAAGCTGAATGAGGACGAAGTGGTAGCCATCGATTCGCGAAATGAGTCACTCCGGGATTTCACGGAATTCTGGTCGCGCAATGTCGGATGGAGCGCGGTGGCCGTCACTCGTGGCGCCCGCGGCTGTGCCATTCGCATCGGCGACGATTATGCGGAAGTGCCCGGGTACAAGGTGAAAGTCGCGGACACGGTGGGAGCAGGCGACGCATTCGCCGCCGCATTTCTGCACGGCCTCGCGCAGGGATGGAACGCCCATGGCTGCGGAGACTTCGCCAATCGAGTCGGCGCCGTAGTAGCCTCGCGGCCGGGCGGCGTGCCCTCGTGGTCGCTGGAAGACTTTGCGGCTGGCGAACGTCGGTAGGTTAAGCTTCAGCTTGGTGTGTCGAGTAGGGATGTGCATTCAGGGGGTGCAAGTCCCCTATGGACCGCTGCTGACCGGCTTTCGCGGCCTCTATCGGTCGATGAACCCTATTAGACGATCATTGTATCGGGGGCCCGCGACAACCTCGGGTCCGAGGGACGCGTCCAGGCGCTCCATCTCCGCGGAACTTAATATCACATTCACTGAACGCACGTTCTCAGCCAGATAGCTCCTTCGCTTTGTGCCCGGAATGGGAACGATATCGTCGCCTTTTTGCAGCAGCCAGGCCAGCGCGATCTGCGCGGAGCTCGCGCCCTTTTGCATCGCCAGCATCCGTACGATGGAAGCGGCTCGCGTGTTGGCGTCGAAGTTCTCGCCCTGGAACCGCGGATCTCCAAATCGCCAGTCGGTTGCCGGATAGTCTTCCGCCCGCTTGGCATTACCCGCGAGGAAACCCCGGCCCAGCGGGCAGAAGGGGACTAGGCCAATACCCAGTTCGCGAATCAACGGAATGATTTCCGGTTCCAGATTGCGCTCCCAGAGCGAGTACTCGCTTTGCAGTGCCGTGATCGGATGTGTGGCGTGTGCCCTGCGGATATTTGCGGCGCCCGCTTCCGACAACCCCAGAAAACGCACCTTCCCTTGTTTGACCAGGTCTCCCATAGCACCGACCGTCTCTTCGATCGGCACTTCGGGATCGACCCGGTGCTGGTAAAGCAGGTCGATTCGGTCGGTGCCGAGGCGGCGAAGCGACGCTTCGGCGGCCTCTTTGACTCGCTCCGGCCTGCTGTCCGTTCCCGCCACCTTGCCATCCTGAAAACGCCAGCCGAACTTGGTAGCGATTACCGCCTGGTCTCGGTTACCTTTTAGTGCGCGGCCCAGCAACTCCTCATTCGTAAAGGGGCCGTAGGACTCGGCGGTGTCAAACAGGGTGACACCGAGATCGATCGCGCAGTGGATCGTGGCGATTGACTCCTCATCGTCCGCTGTTCCGTACGACTCGCTCATTCCCATGCAGCCGAGGCCGATGGCAGAGACTTCAAGTCCCTGGCTCCCGAGCCGGCGGCTCATCAGCATAATTCTCTTCCAATCGCCATCCAACATTCATCGTAACAGGCTGGTGTCAGACGAGTATTCGCTGGCGGACGCGTGCGCCGTGGGTCAGACTTCTCTGTCCCGCGGCGCCGCTTTTGCGCCGCAGTGGACAGAGCGGTCTGACCCCCAGGAACTGCGGTCTGGGGCGGGGATGCGTTAGCGTATTTCGGAAATGACCGGCTTAGTGGGCTCGATCGGCAGCCGCTTCGCCTGCCAGCTTCGGCAGATGACAGACCACAAATCGAGCGCTAAATGGGCAAATATTTCCGGCCGTGCCCAGTCGCCAGCGCCCGGTGCTACTCTCCAAAAGTGAGAATCACTATGATCAAGATTGTTACGGTTCTGATCTGCGCGGCCTCCCTGTGTCGACCGCAAGTTGCGGACGATTCCAAGCCGGCAAGCTCTAACGTGGCCGGTTCACAGTATCCACGGATTCATTCGGATCTGCGGATCACGTTTCGTGTAACTGCGCCCGATGCGCAGAAAGTGCAGATCAAGCCCGGCGGAGATGGCCTGGGCAAGAGTCCCTACGAAATGGCGCGCGACGACAAGGGGGGATTGCCCAGGATTCCGTTGAAAGTAGCGGCCCTCTGGTAACCCACTTTACGACGCCTTTCTCCGTTTGACAACTTGCGCCTTGGATGGCACCAACGTCTCCAACTCCCTGAGGAGATCGGGGATGTGTTTATGTCCCTTGATGCGGCGGAACTTCTTCTCCGCTACCAGCAACCCCGACCCCACCCAACGCTCTCGCATATCCCCGTCGTGCCAACGCTTCACATTCCAACAAACCCGTTCCACGATGGCGAAGGCGGACTCGATCACATTGGTGCTGGCTAGTGTCAGCCGCAGTTGTTTAGGAACGTGGAGCCGATGCACAGTCAGCGTTTCCTCCATCCCTTCCTCCAAACTGCGCGCCGCACTGGGATTGAGATCCATCAGTTCGCGATGCAGCTTATTCAGCGCCTTTTTGGCGTCGTCGTAGCCCTCCATTGCGTAGGCGGCATTCAGCTTTTTGGTCACATCGGGCTGCTGCTCCTCGTTCAGGTGATCGAGCACGTTGCGCCGCTTGTGCACCTGACACCGCTGGATCGCCGCCGACTCGCCCGCGTGCTTCTTCACAGCGCTCGACAACGCTTTGGCGCCATCCAACACATACAGCCGCGCCTCCGTGAAATCGAACCCGCGATTCACCAGGTCCCCCAACAACTCGCCCACCACCGTGGCGTTCTCCGTGGCGCCCTGCCGGATGCCCAAAATCATTTTGCGCCCGTCCTGGCCGATGCCTAACGCGGCCACCATTTGCTGGCCTTCGAACGGCGTGGCGTCCACCATCAGCGCGCAGAACTTCATCTTGTCCAGGCGCCGCTCCATCATGTCTTTCAACTTCGCTCGGCTAGCTTCGATGAAGCGCTCGCTCACCACGCTCTTTTCCAAACCATACGCCTCGGTGAACTCACGAATCGCCTGACCGTATCGCCTGGTGCTCAAGCCCAGCATCAACTTCTCCCAAACGGTTTCGGTGAGCGGTTCGCCGCGGTGGAACATCTCGTAGCTGCCCAACCGCACTTCCTTGTTCNNACCCGCGGCCGCTGGATCGGCACCTTCTGCCCCATCACGACGCAGTAGCCACGCTCCTGGCCCCAACGCGTGGCCTTTCGCTCGGCCTGCTGCTGGCTGCGTTCGCCCACCAGCGCCCGCACTTCTTCCTCCATCATCACGCCCATGATCTGCAGGCCGGCTTGGCGAATCAGTTCGCCCACGCTCTTACGCAGCCATCCCATCGCCTCGGCCAACGGCAGCGCCAACTGCACCGCCGGGTTTCCGTTCGCGGCCATTGCCTCGAACTGCTTCACTGCTCTCTGTGCTTCGATTTGGTATGTTTTCTTCATAGCGACTCTCCTTTTTCTCGGCAAAAGAAAATTTGCTCTCAGCCTATCAAGGCCTTGAGCAGAGAGTCGCTACTTTCTACGATCTACCGGGCATTCCCGACAAGGGTGTTTGGACCGTCACTACTCCGCCTGCCGCGCCCGGATTCCATTACTATTTCGCTGTGATTGATGGGTTCCAGTGCGCTGATCCGGGCAGCCAGACGTTCTTCGGCTGGAACACGGAAACCAGCGGCGTGGAAGTTCCGGACTTAGTGGACTTTTACGAGCCCAGGAACGTGCCGCACGGTGAGGTACGAACTCGCTGGTACTTCTCCCAGACAACCCAGCAGTGGCGGCGGGCGCAGATTTACACACCGCCAGACTACGACACCAGCGGCCGCAAACGCTACCCGGTGCTTTACCTCCAGCATGGTTCGGGCGAGAACGACACGAGTTGGGTCGGGCAGGGGCGCGTTAGCTTCATTCTGGACAACCTGATCGCGGCGAAGTCAGCCGTTCTCATGATCGTGGTCATGGAGAACGGCATGGTGGCCGCAAGGCCCGGCGCCGGGCGCGGCAACGGTGCATTCGAGGAAGTCGTGGTCAGCGATCTGGTCCCCATGGTCGACGCGAATTACCGGACCTTGCCGGGCCGGGAACACCGTGCGATTGCCGGACTGTCGATGGGAGGCGGCCAGGCGCTGCAGATCGGCCTCACCCATCTCGACAAATTTGCCTATGTGGCCAGCTTCAGCGGCGCCATCCGCGCCTTGGATGTCAAGACGTCTTATAACGGCGTGTTCGCGGACTCGGCAGCATTCAATAAGAAGATCAAATTGCTTTGGTTTGGCGCCGGCCTCGCGGAGGCGGCCATGCATAACANNTGGCATCAAAAACACCTTCTTTGAGTGCCCGTTTGCGCACGAGTGGCAAACCTGGCGCTACGATCTGCAAGGTTTTGCTCCGCGCCTGTTCCACTGAAACGTCAGACGTTCGGCCCACCCATCCGCACATAGTCCTGAACCACCGCCATCACCTGGCTCATCCGATCTTCCGGCGAGAGAATTTCTACGCAGAGGAAGGGTGGCTCCGTGAATACCTGTTCGTCCGGTTCGTGGTCCACGAACGCACAGATGTCTGGTACACGGTACCGCCTCTCCCCGACCTTAACGCGAGTTTCGATTGAAGGCGTGGACCTTGCTCAGGCCCCGGGAGATCTCTCTCGAAAATCCCGAGCCGGGTGTCCGCCGCAAATCCGACGCGTTTTCCCCGCCATTGGGTGGGGCGCCGACTGAGCTGAAGCGAAGAAACACACTATTGAAGTAGGACAGACGATCGCCTTTTGTCGTCTGTCTTCCTCGCGCTCGTCATTGCAGCTTCCCCCGCCCATCCACCTGCCACACCACTTCCACCATGTCCCCGCGGACCCCATAAACCTGCTCATGCAAATTGACCGCCACGCAAATGTGATTGGGTATCACGTGCACCCGCTCCCCCACGCTGAATTCCCGCTCCGCCCCCGCCAGGTCCACATAGCCGTGCTCCTCATTCATCTTGTGGAACTTCGCTCCCGGCGCCTCCACAAGGTGGCCGAACGTCACCTCCGACGAATTCACCAGCCGGTCCGAAGAGAACGTCTTGGAGCCGCCATCGATGATCATGTGCCCCGGCCGCGCCGTCGAGACCACAGTGGCCAAAATCGACGCCGCGCAATTCTCCAACGCGCACCCGCCGCTGCGAATCGTATTGATGTCGTTGAAGACGTAAGTGCCCGGCCGGATCTCCGTGAGCCCCTCGATCTCATGCGAGTGAAACAGCGTGGGCGTCGATCCGCCGCTCACAATGCGCGCCTCGATGCCTGCCGCGCGAAAGTCCGCCAGAAGGCGCCCCACCAGGTCCGATAGTTGCGCCAGCGCCGCCAGGCCGCTGTCCCNNAGGTGCCACTCCCACCCGGCCCAATCCCACGTCCACTTCCGCCAGCACGCCGATCTGCACCTGCGCGCCGCGCGCCGCATCGCTCAGTTGATGCGCCGCAAACCCGCTGTCGAGCGCCACCGTGACCCGCGTCCGCCGAGCCACTTCCATCAGCCGCTCCAGCTTGGTGTGGCCGATGATCGGATAAGCCAGCAACAGATCCGCCGGCTCCGCGCCCAACATCACTTCCGCTTCCGAGACTTTGGCCACCGTCAGCCCCGCCGCGCCCGCATCCAGTTGCGCCTTGCCGATCTTCACCGATTTGTGCGTCTTGGTGTGCGGCCGCAGCCGCAGCCCGTGCTGCGCCGCGTAATCTGCCACGCGGCGCAAGTTGCGCTCCATGATGTCCAGGTCCACCACCAGGCGCGGCGTATCGATTTCGGAAACGTGCATGTAATCAGGATAGAATGAACCCCGAAATGCAAACATGGAGCCTTCCCCAAATCCAGCAGTCGCTCGTCTATGCCGAAGTCATCGATCGCATGCGACAGGCCCTGCTGGCGCAATCGCGCGGCGAGTGCGAGACCCCCATGCCCATGCATCTGAACATCGCCCCCGAATTCGCTGAAGTCCACATCAAGTCCAGCTATCGGATCGGCGGCAGGTATTTCGCCTTGAAGATCGCCGGCACCTTCCCCGGCAACACCGTCCGCGGCCTCTCCACCAGCAGCGGCATGATGCTCCTCTCCTCCGCCGAAACCGGCGAGCCTGTCGCGTTCCTGGCCGATTCCGGCCACCTCACCGACGTCCGCACCGCCGCCGTCGCCGCCATGGTGGCCCGCGAACTGGCCCGCCGCGATTCCACCATCGGCATCCTCGGCGCCGGTGTGCAGGCCCGCCTGCAGGCGCGCATGCACGCCGAAGTGTTGCCGCTCGCGCGCATCGTGCTCTGGGGCCGCAATCGCCAACNNAAACTCGCCCGCCGAAGTCGCTCGCCGAGCCCGCTTACTGATTACCGCCACTCTCTCCCGCGAGCCCCTCCTGTTCGCCCCCGATATCCAACCCGGAACGCACATCTCCGCCGTGGGCGCCGACTCTCCCCGCAAGCAGGAGCTCGACCCCGAAATTCTACATCGCGCCGTCCTCCTCCTGGCGGATTCCCGCCGCCAATGTGAGAAGCTGGGTGAGTTGCAGCATACCCCCGCCGAATGGAGCCGCGTGATGGAAGTGGGTGCATTCTGTGACAGCCCGCCCAACTGGGACCGCGGCGGCATCACCGTCTGCGACTTCACCGGCCTGGGCGTGGAAGACCTGTACATCGCCGAATATTGCCTGAGGAGCCTTCTTTGAAGATCGAACAATTCGAGATGGAGCGCATGCAGTCCACCTGGGAGAACCTGGTGGAGATGGATATGAGCGAGAGCGGCGTCCGTCCCGTGAGCCTGCGCGAGATGGCGGACATGGGGCTGGACCTCGATTCCATCCTGAACATGCCCCTCGGTTACAGCCAGTCCAACGGCACCATCGCGCTGCGCGAAACACTCGCCGCCAGCTACCCCGGCGCAACTCCGGACCACATCGAGGTGACCAACGGCACCTCCGAGGCCAACTACATCCTGGCCCTCACCCTGCTGCGCCCTGGCGACCAGGTGGCCTTTCAGGTGCCCAATTACATGCAGTACGGAGGCATTCCACAGAGTCTCGGCGCCACCGTGAACCGCTTCAGCCTGCGCCTGGATCGCGAATGGGAGCCCGACTGGGATGAGTTCGAGCGCGCGGTCAATCCCAAAACACGCCTGGTTTACATTTCCAATCCCAACAACCCCACCGGGTCCATTCTCTCTGCCGATGCCATGCGCCGCATCGTCGCGCGCTGCGAAGAAGTGGGGGCTTGGCTGCTGGCCGACGAAGTATATCTCGGCGCCGAAATCCACTGCCAGCGCACCACCAGCTTCTGGGGCATGAGCGGCCGCGTCATCGNNAGTGCGCATCGGTTGGATTGTCGCGCCCCCTGACGTGGTGGCCGAATGCTGGGGCCAGCACGATTACCTGACCATCGGCCCCAACAAGATCTCCGACGCCGTCGCGTGCGTGGCCGTCACACCTCAGAATCGTGAAAAGCTCTACGCTCGCACCCGCACCATTCTGCAGCACAACCTGCCCATCATGCGCGAGTGGGTCGCCAGTTTCGGCGGCTTTCTCGCCTTCCGCGAGCCGCAAGCCGGAGCGCTGTGCCTGGTGCGCTATCACTCGCCCATCGCGAGTTACGCGCTGTGCGAGCGCATTCGCGTCAACCAGAGTGTGCTCGTTGTGCCCGGATCGCACTTGGGGCTGGAAGGCTACGCCCGGCTCTGGCTCGGCGGCAAGCCGGAATTCCTCTGTGAAGGCCTCCGCCGCGTCGGAGAAGAATTAGTCCTCGTGCAGGGGG
>OKRF01000175.1 GCA_900290315.1 Candidatus Sulfopaludibacter sp. SbA3
CTCCCAGCACCAGGCCATCGTCGACCTCGAACGCCTCCAAGCCGCCCGCCGCAAAGCGGAAGCGCAGTCCGCAGAGCCACTTACCGCCTCCACCGAGGCCCAAGACGAAGCTGCGGAACAAAGCCAATTTCACCCCCCGACAGCCCCGCCTGCCCCCTCTCAATTCCTGATTTCTCCGCTCCAGTGTTCTGATTTCCCCCTTTCGGAGCCCCTGGTCGCAGTCGAAATCCCCCCGAACCACGAAAACCTGGCCTGATCTTGGGCGTCGAGGATCGTCGTTCCCAAGATTCCTCGAACATCCGTCGGAAATCCGAATGCGCCCGGGATTTTCGGATGTCATGCTCCCGCCACGGGCATCAAACCGCCGGTCGGAGCCAAGCCAGCCAACACAGCGCCGGCCCCTAGCTTAGCTAGCCCGTTTTTTCGACCGTGTCTTGTCAGGCATCTCCATTAAGAGAATTTAACAATCAGAGTTCTTTACCTCGATTCCAGGGAGTCGTATACTGCTCACAGACAATTGTAAACAGTTTTCTATTGGGGTCAATCCGACGGAAATACCGCCGGCCACATCGCTAGTCGAGCTTGGGAGTGCTTATGAATACGTCTCGATTCAAGAGCCAGACTTGTCTCTTGTTGTTTTCGGCCGTTTCCCTGCAGTTTGCTGTCGTGTGCCCGCTTGCGGCCCAAACCGGCGCCGGCGCCATTGAGGGAACCGTCAAAGACGCCACCGCGGCGGTCATACCCGGAGCGAAGATCAAAGCCGTCCACGTGACCACCGCCGAGGTTCGCGAAACCGCCACCAATGTTACCGGCTTCTACTCCTTCCCCCAAGTACCGCTCGGTCATTATCAAGTCACCATCCAAGCCCCCGGGATGAAGACCTGGGATCGGGAGTTGGACGTGATCGCAGGCCAGACTACCGTGGTCGACGCTACCCTCACAGTCGGCAGCAGCACCATGGAGGTCACCATCGCCGGCGACGTCTCGCCCCTTGTCGTGACAGACACGCCGGTCACCGGTGAAGGACTCGAAAGGGCGCGCATCGAGCAACTGCCCCTGGATGGCCGGGATCTCAGCACGCTGATGGGGGCCACCATCCCCGGTAACGAGGGCGGCCGCGTGAACGGCCTGATGCCCGGAGCTCTGGACGTGCTGCAGGATGGCGCGGTGCTCCGCAACCTCGATACCGCCACGCTCTCCAATCGGCCGCCGGGGCTCGATACCATTGAAGAACTACGCGTGGAAACCAGCGCTTCGTCGGCCAAGTACGATCGCCCGACCACGGCAATCGTGAGCACCCGCTCCGGCGCCAATGCCGTCCACGGATCGGCGTTTGAGACCGCACGCAACAATGCGATCGGCCTGGCGCGCCGCCGGCAGGACTTCTTCTCGCAGGCGCCCAAATTGATCCGCAACGAGTTCGGCGCCAGCATCGGAGGCCCTGTGTACCTGCCGAAGGTCTATAACGGGCACAACAAGACGTTCTTCTTCGTGGCCTTCGAAGGTTTGCGCCTGGCGCAGTCCACCACCGCGCCCACTACGGTATTTCCAGCCAGTTGGAAGCAGGGCAATTTTGCCGGCATCACCAACTCCAGCGGCGCCGCCATCACGCTGTACGACCCCTATTCCACGCAGAGCCGGGCGAACAACTGGGCGCGCACGCCCTTCCCGAATAACCAGATTCCGATGGCTCTGGAGAGCCCGCTGGCGAAATACCTCTATGGTGTGACCCCGCTTCCCACCAACCCCACCGTCAATCCCGCCCTCGGGAACAACTTCTTCGGCACTGCCCCCAACACCCGCGGCGACAATACGACCACTGTGCGCATCGACCACTCATTCTCCGAGAAAGACCACTTCTTCAGAAAGACCACTTCTTCGGCCGCATGTCCATCGGCTCGCAGGCTACGCAAGTGCCGCCCTCTTCTTCGCAAGGCCCGCCCACCACCGACCTTTCCAGCAACACCACCTTCCGCGACTCTCACGACTATAGCGGCACTCTCTCCTGGACCCATTCCTTTTCCCCTACCCTGTTCAGTGAGACCCTACTGGGAGCCGCTTACGAAAACTACAACATCTACACCGGGGATTTCTTCAATAACTGGTCCGGGCAGCTCGGCCTGCCGAATATCTTTGATGCCCAAGGCTTCCCCAACGTGACCAGCACCGGCGTCAACATGACCTTCATCCAGGGCGATACGCGCCGCCAGAACAAATCGCTGATTCTGAACCTTCAGGAGAATCTCACCAAGATCTGGGGCAAGCACAAGCTCGAATTCGGTGGCACTGTCCGCAACGATAGCGCCAACGTCCTGCCGGACCAGCAGTACGCCTCCGGCTATTTCGATTTCGCCAGCGGCGGCACCGGCCTGTATAATACAGCGTCCGGTTCCAATTACAGCGCCTTGAACCTGACCGATTTCAGCGGCGCCGATTTCTTTCTGGGCATCGCGAACTACTACCGCGACCAGTTAAATCCCAAGTCCTACCATCTTACCAGCCGCGAGTACGCCGGGTATATTAACGACACCTGGAGAGTAGCATCGCGCCTGACCCTCACACTCGGCCTGCGCTATGAGTTCAATCCGCCGATGCGTGATAAAGTCGGACTGCTGCAGAGCTTCGACTTGAATAACATGGCGATTGTAGATCAGGTTCCGGTCAGCACCCTGGAACAGGATGGGCGGACTCTGCCCTCGACCATCGCGGTCTACAGCAACCTCGGTGTCAAATTCGAGACACCCGGCCAGGCAGGCATGCCACAGGGCATTCTGAAGCCCTATAAGTACAATATCGGGCCCCGCGGCGGCTTCGCCTGGAGAGCGCTTGGCAACCAGCGCCCTCTGGTGATTCGTGGCGGTCTCGGCGTGTACGATTACGCCTCCCCGCTGCGCGACTTCGATGCTTCCACCCGCACCAATCCGCCGTTCAGCGCGAATTACCAGAATTCGTTCACATCCGCGGCCAACAGTCCCGATGGTTTGCCCAATTACGCCCTGCGTTCCGTGCCCACCGTGATCGCCGGATTGAGTAGTGCGAATGCGGTGGATCCTAACTCCCCCAGCGCAATCACTCCAGGCAGTTTCACCGTGACTTACTTCGACCCTAACTACCCGGATACCCGCGTGGCTAATTGGAACGTCAGGCTGGAACGCGAGATGCTTTTGAATACGCTCGCTTCGGTTACTTACATCGGCACCCATGGGTGGAACCTGGATCAGGACCATTACATGAATCAGGCGCCGAATTCATATATATGGTACGTCACCACCGGCCTGCCCCTGCCTACCGGAACCTACTCGGGAACGGCTACCCGCAATCTGAACCAGACCACTTACGGCAATCTGGAGGAGTTCGGTAAGTACGGCTGGTCCAATTCCAGCAGCGTCCAGTTCGAACTGGAGCACCGCTATTCCAAAGGTTACGCGTTCCAGGCGTACTACGTGCTGGACAATGCGATGCGCGCCGGCGGCAACGGCTGGCACGACAACATCATCCAGGATCCCAATGTTTTTTTGCCGGGCGCCGTGCCCACGGATTTTCACGAACGCGACCGCCTGATGTTCTACGAAAGGGATACCGGCGTGCCGAAGCATCATATCCGCTGGAACTGGCTGATCGATATCCCCACCGGAAGAGGCAAGCGCATTGGAAGTAATGCCGGACCGTGGCTGGACCGCCTGATTGGCGGCTGGCAGCTTTCTGGCTTTGGAAACTACCAGAGCACTTACTTTACCCTGCCGGCTACCAGTTATGGATCGTTCGGCAAGGTGCAGATCTATGGAACCAAGTACCCCATCCAGAATTGCACCAGCGGCACCTGCCTTCCCGGCTATCTTTATTGGAATGGCTATCTGCAGGCGAACCAGATCAATAAGACCAACGCCGCTGGCCAGTGCATCGGCATCTGCGGTGTGCCTGCCAGCTATGTGCCTTCCAACCAGCCGGTATGGCCGTGGCCGGCGAATCCCGTGACCACCGATCCCAATTACCAGTTCTATGGCACCAATACGGTGTATGTGCCCATGAAGAGCGGCGCCCTGCAGCAGGCCACTTTGAATACCAACCTGAACCCGTGGCAAAATCAATTTGCGCCCGGGCCCTGGACGTTCCGCCTGGATGCTTCCATCTTCAAGAACATCCGCATCAAGGAACATGTGCTGTTCCGCTTGCAGGGAGATTTCTTCAGCGCGCTCAATAACCCCGGCCTTCCCGCGCCCGGTTCTAACGGGATCATCAGCCTGCAGAACTCGCTGAATTCTCCTCGTGACATCCAATTGACGGGCCGCCTCACGTGGTAACCAGGCGCGGATTCCTGACCGGCGCCGCGGGGGCGCCGTTCCTCCGGGCCGCGCCGGACGGCGCGCCGGCGTGGCCCCGTTACGTGAGCCCCATGGCGCTGGACCTCCGCATCCCCCAGAAGCATCCCTATTTGACGTTGAGCCCTTCGCAGATCGAGCACGCCAAACAGCGCGCCGCCGCGTCGCCGTTGGCCAGGCAGCAACTGGACCGCATCATCGCCGACGCCGACGGCTTGGCCGCCAAGCCTTGGGATCAACTGCCGCCGCAGGCCAATGTGCGGCACCGGGCGCTGGGTGGCAACCTGTTTTCCGTGGGCATGGCCTACGCCTTTTCCGGCGACAAACGCTACGCCGAATGGGTGCGCGAGGGCCTGCTGGCTTACGCCACGTTCTATTCCGGACTGCCTTTGACGGAAGGCCGCTACCGCCTGTTCCACCATATGCTGTACGAATCCCGCTGGGTGGGAACCGTGGTGCAGGCTTACGACATGGTGGCGAGCAGTGGCGTATTTACCGTGGACCAGGCCAGACATGTCGAAGAAGACCTGCTGCGCCTCGGCACCAAGTGCGTGCAGATTGTGGACTTCGATCACGACCCGCGCCTGAAGGACCTGCACTTCCGCTGCTACAATTTCCAGGCATGGCACATCGCCGCCGTGGGACTGGCGGGCCTGGCGCTGCGCGACAAGGACATGGTGGATTGGGCCGTCAACAGCCCCTACGGCTTCCGCCACACCGTGGCTCGCGACGTACGCGACGATGGCATGTTTTGGGAACGCTCCGAAGGCTACCATAATTTCGTCATCGAAGGACTCCTGGGGTTCACCGAAGCCATGCGCAACTGCGGCGTGGACCTGTACAACGTCAGCGTGCCCACGGACCGCATGAAAGACGAGGACGAGAACTACCTGACCGACACCAGCGACCGGCCCAAATCCCTGCGCATGATGTTCGAGCCGCTGTTCTACATGACTTTTCCCGACCTCAGCTATCCCGTGCTGGGCGACGCAGGCCCCGGCCCTCTGCGCTCCAACCCCATGTTCCTGGTGGCCTCCAATCGCTATCGCGATCCGCGCATCGACTGGCTGGTTTATCGCGATTCCGGCCGCGCCTCCCGCAACGGAGCAGACTGGCACGAACTGGTCTATGATGTGCCCTCCACTGCGCCCGCTGCGTTCCCCGTTCAGGAAGGCCGCTTCGCAAATACGGGCGAGCACCGCAACGGCTGCACGCTCTTCCCGGCCACCGGCCTCGCCATCTTGCGCCAGGCATCCGGCGACTACACCACGCAGCCCGACAGCACCGCGGTATCGCTGAGTTACGGTCCGCACGGCGGTGGGCACGGGCATTCCAACAATATGGATCTGGTGCTCTACGCGCACGGCCGGCAATGGATTCCAGCCTTCGGCAGCATGCCTTACGAAACCCAACCGAAGTACGATTGGACCGCGCAAACCATCAGCAACAACACCGTGGTAGTGGATGGCATCTCGCAGAAGCCCACCGGCACGCGCCACACCGAATGGCCCCAGGATCGTGCCACGGACCGCGTCTGCGGCGTGCTGGAGGGCTTCGACGCCGCATCGAAATCGGTGAGCGCTCACTGTGACAATACTTACCCCGATGTTCGCCTGCGCCGCGCGCTGAGGCTGCAGGAACACCTGGTGGTAGACGCGTTCCGCGTCACCGATGCCAAAGGCGCGCAGCATCAGTACGACTATGTGCTGCACATCGACGGGCGCTTTGACGCCAGTTCCACGCCGCTCGAGCCTCGTTCCGGAAAGCTCGGTCAAACCTGCGGCTATCCATTCGTGGACCAGAAACAGCGCGGCACTGTCAACGGGTCCTTCACCCTGACCTTCTCCAACAATGGGAAGCAACTGAGGGTCTGGGTGGCGGGAGACGAGGCCACGGAGGTCATCATCGCCGACGGACTTACTAACTCCCCGGATCGGAGGATGACTATGCTGGTGCTCCGCCGCAAGGCCGCCGATACGGGCTTTTTAGCCGTATTCGAACCCGTGAACCCCGGCGATGCCGTGAATGCCGTGCGAATCGAGAAGGCCGAATTGGTGATCGAATCGCCCAGTGGCACACGGCGGCTGGCGCTTGAATAGCGCCATAAAGTGGTATGGCGAATTATCCGGTCATCGGTAGTACAATGGTTTAGTGCGAGTCAAGACTTCAATCACGTTGCCGAAGGATCTGCTCACCCGGTTGGATCGGGCAGGCAAGAACCGTTCGGCCCTTCTGGAGCGGGCGGCACTGGCTTATTTGGCAGAGTTGGACAGACAGACGCGGGATCGGAGAGATGTCGAGATCATCTCTCGCAACGCCCAGCGCTTGAACCGCGAAGCCTTGGATACGCTGGAATATCAGCAACTGCCGTGATGCGGGCCGAGCTTTACCTGGTGCGGAAGCCGGGCTCTCAGGATCCACGGAAACAACGCGTTTTCGTGGTGGTGAGTCGTCAAGCCCTGGTTGATTCCCGATTCTCAACCGTCATTTGTGCCCCAGTCTACTCGCGGCACGACGGATTGAGTACGCAAGTCCGCATTGGTCCGGCGGAGGGTCTGAAAAGCGAGTCGAGCATTCACTGCGACGAATTGGTGAGCCTCCCCAAGTCCGTCCTGACTCACTACGTCGGCTCCCTGAAACCGGCAGCGGTAGCTGAACTCGAGAGCGCTCTCTCCGTTGCTCTTGGGTCGGATGAAGGCTACTCCCCCGCCTTTCCGATGTGAAACCCTCGGTCTCCCTTACACCTTCTCCGGCACCACGAACGGCGCCCGATAAGTCATGCGAGTGAACATCCGGTTGGCCTCCGCGTCTCCCTTGCAGGTCAGCGCCTCCGGGTCGAAGTGCAGCGTACGTCCCAGGCGGTAGGAGATATTTGCAAGATGAATCAGAATCACTGAGGGCACACCTTCTTCCATAGGCGCGTTCAAGTCCGAGTATTTCCGGCTGCGCACACCTTGCACGAAGTTGGCCCAGTTGTCGCCCTGCCGGTCGGCGCTGGGTGCGGGGCCGGGTTGATGCTCTTTCCCCAGCACGATCCGGTAGCCCGGCTTAGCCGTGCTGAGATACCCCTTGGAACCGTAGATGATGTTGCCGACTCCCGCGTTGGAGCCGCTCATCTGGTCGTCTCCGATGCCGGCTTCTCCGTTGGTCATCCAGTGCCGNNCAAACTCGAAGTTCGCGCTCAGCGTGTTCGGCGTCTCCTGGTCGTCGTCGAACAGGAAGTGGCCGCCGAAAGCACTGACCTTGGAAGGATATTTCACGCCCAGAAGCCAGCGCGCCGCGTCGATCTGGTGGACGCCCTGGTTGCCAATATCGCCATTGCCGTAATCCCAGAACCAGTGAAAGTTATAGTGGAACCGGTTCTTCGTGAACGCGTGTTGCGGCGCCGGCCCCTGCCACAAATCGTAGTGCACGCCCGCGGGCACCGGCTCCACTGGCGCGCGCCCGATCGTGTTCCGCCACTTGTAGCACAGCCCGCGCGAAAGGTACACATCGCCGATTGCGCCTTCGCGCACCAGCTTCACCGCTTCCTGCATCGTCCCGGAGGACCTCCCGTTGGTCCCGTGCTGCACCATCCGGTTGTACTTCTTCGCTGCGGCCAGCAGTTGTTTCGCCTCGAAGATGTTATAGGCGCACGGCTTCTCCACATAGACGTCCTTGCCCGCCTGGCAGCCCCAAATCGCCTGCAGCGCATGGTTGTGGTTGGGAGTGGCGATGGAAATGGCGTCGATCGATTTGTCTTCCAGCAGTTTGCGCAGATCGGTAAACCCCGCCGGCCGTTTGTTGGTCAGCTTCTCGGCGTCATTCAGGCGCGCCTCAAGCACCGCCTCATCCACGTCGCAGATGGCCGCGATCTCCACGTTGGGCATCTTGGCGTAGGCCTTAATGTGGTTCAGCCCCTGGCTCTTCACACCCACGCAGGCCACGCGAACCGTATCGTTGGGGCTGGCCAGCGCGCTCGGACGCAGGGCGGTGGCGGCAACCGCCGAGGTCATCAGAAAGTGTCTTCGCTCCATTGGCATATCTCCTTGCACTTATCGCATTGCGTTGTACGGAATCGTCTGCGTGGGCGTGTATTTCTCGCCGTAGAGCTCGAGCACGGCCTTCACCATTTCGTCTTCCGCCTCCGGCGCCCAGCCCACCGGAGACCCGAACTGAATCTGGATCACCTGCGCCTGGTAGGCGTTCTCGCGGACAATCTCGCGCGTCGGGATGTACAGGTTCCGCTCGGCGAAGTACCCGAAGACCATCGCCGGGCCTTTCTGCCGCAGCACGTCCTTGATGCGCGCCCCCACCGGGGTGCAGGGCTCTCCCTGGATCGCGACCAGGGTCATCTTGCCGATCTTCGCCGCCAGCGCCTCTACGAACCGGCATTCGTATTTCCGCGGCTTGTCCAGTTTGGCGATGAAGAAGCCGCCATCCGAACAGGGCATGTCCGAAGTAGTCTTGGGAAAGGGAATGCCTTCCTTATAGTGATGCACCAGGGCGCGAATCCAGTTGGTGGGGCGGTCCGGATGGGGCGGCGGAACCAGCCCGATATCCATGGGAATGCCGCGGGCCAGCTCCAGCGCTGTCTGGTAAGGCAGGGGCTCGGCGAGCGGCAAGCCCACCAGCTTCAACTGGCTTTCCAGCGCTCCGGTGATTTCCTCCATGGGGCCCTTCGCCACGCGAATCACTTCCACCGCCAGGTCGTGGCCGCGCTGCCGGCAGGCCGCCAGTTCCTTGAGCCCCGGCAGTTCCACCGGAAACTGATTGCCGCCGCAGGCGTCTGCGTACAGCGCCAAGGCGCCCGGGAACTGCTCCTCCACCTCGTCCATGGCGTAGCCCGGATGGGACGGTCCCCAGCCCGCCGGGCCGCGTACCGGATGCGTCGGATGATTAAACAGCAGCGCCATGGGGCGCCCGCTCTTCGCGATGCTTAGCACCTGGATTTCATAATCGGCGTGCGCGGCCCCGCTGGCGCGCAACCAATAGCCGTGGCCCAATCCGAAATGTAAGTCGACCGGACCATCCTCTTTGGAGATGGCGTCCTTGATGCCCGCAAAGATCTTCTCCGCCAGCCATTCTCCGTAATCGAAATTGCTGGCGATGGTCTGCATCGGGACCTGGTGATTGTGCGTGGCCAGCAACACCAGGTAGGCTGGCGGGATTCCAAGCTCGGTTTCCACCCTCTCGCGCAGAATGGGCGTGGCGTAATCCAGACAGTTCAGGTCGTAGGTGACGAATACCATGCGCCGCGCCCCATCGTTCAGGCTCAGGCAGCGGGCATGCACCGGATGGTACACCGTCGGGGGATCGATCAGGACCTTTTCCACGTCGTAGCGCGGCCGGTCGGGTGTAATGTCGACTTTCGCCGTGCCAGCTTTCATGCGGCCGGGAGCTGGCGCTGCGCCTAAAGCCTGTGGCAGCAATGCGGTACCGGAAGCTGCCGCCAGGAAGTGTCTGCGGCTGAGATCTGGTTTCATGATTTTGTTTACGGTTGACAGTATAATGTGTTCTGTGCTCAGAGTAAACCGGCTTCTCCTGGCTGGGGCCTGGTCAGTTGCAATCGCCAGCGCCCAAGCTCCGGATGTCATCTATTACCACGCCAAGGTGATCACTATGGCGTCCCCGCCGACGGCCGAGGCGCTGGCAATCCGCGGCGACCGCTTCTCCACTGTGGGCAGCAACGATGACGTGCTGCAGACCGCCGGGCCGCAGACTCGCAAAATCGACCTGGCCGGCAAGTGCATCGTGCCCGGCATCATCGAGTCGCACGTTCACCCGATCGCGGCCGCGTTGAGCGAGATCGATGGGCCAATCCCGCTCTTGCACTCCGTTGGCGAAATCCAGAACTACATCCGCGAGCAAGCCGCGAAGCTGCCGGCCGATCGCCTGATCTTCGTTCCCAAGGTCTACTCCACGCGCCTGCGGGAGCGTCGATATCCCACCCGCTACGAAGTGGACGCCGCCGCGTCCGATCGCGAGGTGATGCTGGATAACGGCTATGCCGCGGTGCTCAGTTCGGTGCTGCTGAGGAAGCTCGGCATCACGCACGATACGCCGCAGCCGCCAAATGGGCGCATCGAAAAGGACGCCAAAGGCGAACCCACCGGGCTGGTATTGGGCGCCCCGCAACTGCTCCGGAAACTGCGCGCCTCGCGTCCGGTCAGCGACCAGGATCGCCTGTGGGCGCTCAAGAGCATGCTGGCACGCTACAACTCGGTCGGGATCACCAGCATCTACGATCGTTCGGAAGGCCCCGAAGGCTTCCGCGCCTATCAGACCCTGCGCCAGGCCGGCGAGTTGACCGCGCGATGCACGGTGACTTACCTCATCCGCGCGGAGGGCACGCCGGAGCAGGTCCGCCAGGAAATCGAACGCATCCCCTTTGTCACTGGATGGGGCGACCCCTGGCTTCGCGTCGGAACCCTGAAGACCATCCTGGATGGCGGCATTCTCATCGGCACCGCCTTTCTGCGCGAACCTTATGGGCCGCACACCCAGATCTACGGATATGCCGATCCNNGGAGGCGCCACGGATCTGCTGCTGGACGCATACGAGGCGGCGAATCACATCAAGCCGATCAACGGCCGCCGATTCACCGTCACTCACGGGAATTTTCCGGACGCGCGCGCCATTGCGCGATCGAAAGCACTGGGCGTGGTCTTCGATGTTCAGCCATTCTGGCTCTATCTCGACGGCGATGCGATCAAAGACGTCTTCGGCCCCGCGCGCATGAAGGACTTTCAGCCGCTGCGTTCTCTGTTCGATGCCGGAATCGTGGTAGGCGGTGGCTCCGATCACATGATCCGGTTCGACCCTCGCGAAGCCACCAACCCGTATCACCCATTCCTGGGAATGTGGATCGCGGTCACGCGCAAGACCGTGGGGGGCACCGTCCTGAACCCCGAGCAGCGCATCTCGCGCATGGAGGCTCTCAAGATGTGGACCTGGAACGGAGCGTACCTCATGTTTGCGGAGAGTGAAAAAGGCTCCATTGAAGCGGGCAAACTGGCGGATCTCGCGGTCCTCACGAAAGACTACGCCACCTGCCCGGAAGACGAGATCAAGGACATCGAAGCCCTGCGCACGGTGGTGGGAGGAAAGGTGGTCTATGACAAACTCCAGTAGCACGGGCCTCCTGGTCTGCATTCTTTGCGGTACGGCGTTCGCGTGGGACCCGATCCCCAAAGTCGACCTGGCGCAACTCCGGCCGGCCGATTTCCAGGACACGGAGCTGGACTTGCCGTTCTACCTGGCCCATTTCAAGGAACTCGCCGACGCCGTGGTGGAGCAGGGACCCGACCGCGGCTTCATCCACATTCCCGTCTGGCGCAGTCCGCGCGAGAATCAGCCCTACAACGCGCGCATCATGGAAAGCGTGCTCTCGCTGGCGTATTTCTACACGCTGAAACGGCCGTGGAATCCGTATTACGCCTCGCCCGCGGTGCGCCAGCGCCTGGAAGCGGCCCTGGAGTATTACTGCAACCAGCAAAACCCGGAGGGCCGCTTCGCCGAAGCTGCCCCGCAGCGCTGGAACCTGGCCGCCACCGCCTTCTTCACCAAGTTCATCACTCGCACGCTGACTCTGCTGAAGGATGGACCTCCGGTGGACGCGGCGTTGCTCCAGCGAGTCACGGACGCCGATCGCAAAACCATTCACCTGGTGCTTACGGACGCCGACCTGATCAAGTACGGCACGTTCGTCTCCAACCAGTACACCAACGTGTTCGCCGGTGGATTGGAATTCCTGAAGTTCCACCCCGACGCCGAAATCGCAAGCCTGCTGCGCCGGCGATTTCAGGACGGCATGCACGAGCACCAAAGCCCCGCCGGCCATTTCTATGAAGAAGACGGCTCGGACATCGGCTACGACATCTTCACGCACCAATCCAACCTGGCGATGGCGTGGCATTACGCGCGCGGAACGGACTTGGGTAATTTGATCGCTGAACAGGAGCGCAAATGGTTCCAGTGGCTTTCCTATAATGCGGTTCCCGAGAAGGACTGGTCCGACTGGGTGCTCAATTGCGCCATGGCAACCCGGACCAGGACGCTGGATATTCCGGGGAAAGACACCCCCGCCGGTGAACTGGTGCCCGAAACGCGCGCCTTCGCCACCTCGCGCGAAGACTTGAAGTGGCAGATCGCCGCCGCGCGGCGCCGGCTCGAAGACTCATGGCCGCACGTGCCGCCGCTCACCCCGGATTCCATGTCCCCGTACGCATTTCTGCTGCGCGGCCTGACCACCTGGTATCCCACCGGCGCGCAGCGCGACGAGGCCCGCCGCAATCTGCCATACTTCGCGCGCAAGGAGTTTGCGCACCAGTTGGTGGACGACCGCCATCCCGAGGTCTACACCTACATCCGGCGGCCTGCCTACTATGCCGCCTTCAACTCCGGTGACCACATGCGAAGCGCGCAGCAGCGGCATTTCGGCCTGGGGTTGCTGTGGTCCGAGGCGGCCGGCCCGGTGCTGCAATCGCAGGAGGACGCCGCCGCCGGCTGGGGCACCGTGGCGGAAGGCGCTGCCCAGGTCTATGAGGCCGGCGACTTGCACGCGGTATTCGCCGTAGCGGGCAAGGCTGTCCAACCGAAGCCCGGCTCCGCGGATCTTCC
This sequence comes from Candidatus Sulfopaludibacter sp. SbA3, assembly GCA_900290315.1. Classification (GTDB taxonomy): domain Bacteria; phylum Acidobacteriota; class Terriglobia; order Bryobacterales; family Bryobacteraceae; genus Sulfopaludibacter. The sequence goes on from OKRF01000175.1 coordinate 12,922, forward strand.
TCAGGGAAGGTTCACCATCACCTACCAACTGGGCGACAAGGGCGAAAAGTCGCTGGAGTTCGCTGCGGACACCATCGTGGTGCGCGTCCGGCACGGCGGCTCCTTCACCGAAATCGTGCCGCTACTGGAGAGTTCAGCCGGGGCACTCACAGTGAGTGTCGATCCCCCGTCGACAGCGGCCAGAGTGGAGACGAATACGGAAATCGGCAGGCGCAAGTTGTCGGTGCTGCGGATTCAGGCGAAAGACACTCTTACCTATCGCCTGGCGTTTTGAGTAACATGGTCGGTCATGAATCGTATCCTCATCATCGGAGCCACCGGCAGGGTCGGACGCCACGTTATCTCGCAGTTGCCAGCAGACGGCGTGCACGTCCGCGCGCTGGTGCGCAATCCGCACACGGCCGGTTTGCCCTCACACGTGGAAGTGGTATGCGGCGATCTCACTCTGCCTGAAACCCTGGATGCATGCCTGGATGGCATCGATACGGTGTTCCTGGTGTGGACCGCCCCGCCGGCCACGATTGCTCCTGCCCTGGAGCGGATCCTGAGGCACGCGCGGCGCATCGTATTCCTGTCGGCTCCTCTCAAAACGCCACATCCCCTGTTCCAACGGCCGAATGCGGCAAGGGCGGTGCCCATGGCAATCGAGCCGCTGATCGAAGCCTCCGGACTCCAGTGGACATTTCTGCGTCCCGGAATGATCGCTGCGAATGCCCAGTGGTGGTGGGCACCGCAGATTCGCGCCGGCGATTTAGTGCGCTGGCCCTATCTCGCTGCTCCCACCGCTCCGATCGACGAGCGCGACATCGCCGCGGCCGCGGTGCGCGCCCTGTGTGAGGATGGGCACGCGGGGGCGGAATATGTTCTGACCGGACCGCAATCCCTGAGCCAGTTCGAACAGATATCGATAATCGGCGATGCGCTTGGCCGTACGCTGCGCATCATAGAGATGTCGCCGGAGGAGGCGAGAGAGGAGGGGCTCTCATCCATGCCGGCGTTCATCGTGAATATGCTGCTCGACGCCTGGGCTGCGGCAATCGGTCAACCTGCGTTCGTGACGTCCACCTTCGCCGAGATCGCCGGAACGCCGCCGCGCACATTTTACGACTGGGTGGCCGATCACGCCGCGGATTTTCTACACCTTCTCCGGGACGATGTACGGGGCCCGGTAGACTGTGCGCGCGAGCAATCGATTGGCGGTGGGCTCGCCGGGAAAAGTCATGGTCTTCGCGTCGAATTTGAGCTTCTTGCCGACCCGATAGCTGATGTTCGCCAAGTGCGCCAGATCCGCTGCCAGTACACCCACTGCGACATCGGCATTCAGGTCCTTATAATTCCGGCTGCGGACAGCCTGCAGGAAATTCTGAAAGTGCGGCCCGTTGTGACTGGACTCCTGATTGTCTTCCGCCTGTTCGTCCACCGTCTTCTCGCCGCGCTCGCCCTTGTAGACCTGGAAGCTCGAAGGACCCACGCACATCCAGCCGTCGCTGCCGTAGAACAGGTCGCCGACGCTTGGACTGTACGTGCGATTGGACATGCCGCCTTCGCTTCCCGTCAGTATGCCGCGGACTTCGAACACGATTTCCGCGTCGCCATAGTCGAAGGCCGCAAGTAGGGTGTTGGGCGTCTCCTGGTCGTCATCATAAATGTACTTGCCGCCGGTCGAGACCACCGAGAGGGGCAGGCCGGGCTTGCCCAGGCCCCAGTGGGCGATGTCCAACTGGTGTGGCCCCTGGTTGCCGATGTCGCCGTTGCCGGTGTCCCAGAACCAGTGCCAGTTATAGTCGAAGCGCAGGTTGTTGAAGGGCCGCATGGGCGCCGGCCCCAGGAACTTATCCCAATCCACTCCGGGAGGCACCGGCGAATCGGCCAAGTGTCCGATGGATTTGCGCCGGTTGAAGCACAGGCCCCGGGCCATATACAGCTTGCCGATCACGCCGTCATGGAGCAGTTGCATGGCCTTCTGACGATTGGGCGAACTCCGCCCCTGCGAACCGATCTGGACCATGCGGTTGTATTTCCGCGCGGCCTCGATCATTTTGGTTCCTTCAAAGACGTTGTAGCAGGCCGGCTTCTCCACATAGACGTCTTTGCCAGCCTGGCAGGCCCAGATGGCCGCCAGCGCATGCCAATGGTTGGGAAGCGGCATGGATACGGCATCCACATTCTTGTCGGCGAACACCTCCCGCATATCGGCGTAGCCTTTCGGCTTGCTGTGGGTGGCCTGCTCCACCACGGTCTGCTGCTTTTCCAGCGCCGCCTGGTTCACGTCGCACAACGCGGCGATTTCGCTTTCCGCTGAGAGCCCCAGGTAGGTTCTCACGTGAACCGTTCCGCGGCGGCCCAATCCGATGATCCCTACACGGACCTTTTCGTTGGCGCCCATCACCCGGGTGGCCTGGACAGCCGTCAGCGCCGTGCCCGCAGAGTAGAAGAAGTGTCGTCTGCTTACTGGATTCATTGCAGCTCCCAAATCGTAAACATTTTTCAGTATACATCTGACGGTTGAAGTGTGATAGCTTTTGGTTCGTGGGCGGCATAGTACCGACGAAGCGGTCGAACGAAGGCCAGGGCGGTCCGCCCCTAATTGACAGACGACAAGAAACGCTTCGTCTGTCCCACTCACCTAACTCCGGGCGGGTGGGGCATCGCCCAGGTTGTCTACTTCGGCAAGAGCGACAGAACACCTTTGCTGGGGCTGGGAATGACGTGCGCGGCCACCAGGCGGCCCAGTCCTTCCACCTTGGCTTTGCCCGCGTCCACCGCGGCCCGCACCGCTGCCACATCGCCTTTGATCAATACCGTGATATATCCGCCGCCCAGCTTTTCGCGCGCCAGCACCTCGACGGCGGCGGTTTTCAACGCGGTGTCAATCGCCTCGAAGACGGCGGTGAAACCTTGGGTCTCGATGAGACCTACGGCAAAACTGGCTTGATCGCTCATATCGTTCTCCGGTCTTTGCACGGTTGACTGTTCGATGAGGGGACTGAATTCAGGCTGGGCCTGGTACGCCGCGAGGGAAAGCTCCGAGGGGCCGGGGATGACGTGTACGATGATCGCGGCCTGCATGGCGCCGGCCGTTTCTTCGGCGGCGCGCGCGGCGGATTGAATGTCTCCGAGCGGCCCATGCAGCTTCATGCACACGCCGGGACTATCGTTGAGCTCGGTTTCCAGCACGCGAACCCCGGCGCATTTTTCCATCGCGTCCAGCACCACCATCGCCGGCGACCAGCCGCCGATCTCGATCAGGGCAAGGGCTTCGTTCAGAAGACACCCCGTTTTTCCAGCTCACGCATGACTTCGAACACTACCTGTCCCACTTTATCGGCGCCAATCTCGCCGATGCGTGGCGCGCACCCGGAGGCCGGGCGGTCCACCAGTTCGAAATCGGCCAGAATGCAGTGGAGAACGGACGTGAGAGCCGTGCGGTCGGCGCGCTGGGCGTTGGTCTGCGGCTGCCGTCCACATCCGAAATGGAAGCCGCGCAGTTCGGCCGCGGCACGGAACCCATCGGGAAACTCGAACGGATAGAGCATCGCGTCGAACAGTTCGAGGATGCGGTATTGCCAGCGCATGGCCTCTTCGAGATTGCCGGCGCGCGCCAGGTCGTACATGTGGCGGGTCACTTCCGGCACGGCGTTGCTACTCGCGTGGGTGCCCCCGTCGCACCCAATCATGAGCATCGGCACCAGCACCGCTTCCCATCCAGTGAGAAACGAAAAGTCGCTGCGCAACGGCCGCACCGCCGCGATCATGCGCATCATGAAGGCCAGGTCTCCGGAAGAATCTTTGATGCCCACGACGCGCGGAAACTCGCCCGCCAACCGGCGGATGGTGGGGACGTCGATGGGACTGGCGAACATCGGAATGTTGTACAGGGCCAGATCGATGGGCGAATTCTGCGCGATCTCGGCGAAGTAAGCGTACACCGATTCCGGAGTCAGCTTGTAGTAGAACGGGGAGACGATGGCGACCGCTCGCGCGCCCATTCCGGCATAGGCTTCGCAGGCGGCAAGCGTCTCCTTCACGTTGGCCTCGGCTGCCCCGGCGAGAACGGGAACGCGGCCGCTGGCTTGATCCGCCACGATTTCGACGATCCGCCGCCGCTCTTCGGGCGTGAGGCGCGTGAACTCTCCCGTGGAGCCGTTCGGGTAAAGGCCGTGCACGCCACGCTCAATCAGCCAGGAAACAAAGCGGCGCAGTTCCGGCTCGTTGATCCGGCCCCGTTCATCCAGGGGCACCAGCAGCGGTGTGAAGATGCCAGCGAGCTTACTCAACCCACCAGGATACACGGTGACACTTCAGTCCATCCATTCATCGTTGGGGTCGAATTTGGGCAGCGCCACGATCAGGACCTTCATCTGGCCGATGGCGCGGTGCCGCACGCCCGGCAGGATCATGATGCAGATGCCAGGCTTCACGGGCAGAATCTCGTCGTCCAATTGCATCTGCGCTCCGGGGCCGCACTCCAGGAAATAGTAGGTCTCGGTGAGGCGTTTGTGATAGTGAAGCTTCGCGTCCACGCTGATGGAGGTGACGTGCACGGTGGCCGGGAATTCGGCGACCTCCTGAAACGCGCGGCGGGCTGTGCCGCACGGGCAGGGCACGCCTGGAATCTGCTCGAAATCCGCCACGTGATACCGATTCATGCCTCCATCATATTCGACACATCATATCGAACGGTTTGACACCGGGCAGGTGCGCGGATTCCAATGTACATGAAGATGGGAGGTTCCATGAAGCCTGCGATTACCAGGCGCGAAGTGGTGAAGAGCGCGGCGTTGCTATCCCTCGGCGCGGTGCGGGGAACGTCCGCGAACTCCGCCGTGACGGTCGGGCTGATCGGTTCCGGAGGCCGTGGCACGTTCGATGCGGGCCTGCTGGTGAATCTGCCGAATGCGCGGCTGGTGGCCTTGTGCGACATCTACGACGACCGCATCGAGCGTGCCAAAAGGACCATCCCAGTAAGGGATCCGAAGGTCTACAAGGACTACCACGAACTCCTGGCCAGCGATGTCGATGCCGTGATCATTGCGACGCCGGTGTTCCTTCATCCCGAGCATTTCGAAGCCGCCGTAAAAGCCCGCAAGAACATCTACATCGAGAAGCCCGCCGGCCTGGATGTGGAGGGCTGCAAGCGCGTGATTCGGGCCGCCGATTCCGCCGATCGCAAGTTGAACATCGTCTTCGGGTTTCAACAGCGATACGGGCAGGGCTACCAGAAGGCGCGCAAGATGGTGGCAGATGGCGCCATCGGAAGAATTCAGATGGCCCATGCGCATTGGATCAAGGGCGCCTACAGCGAAACGCCGCTGCCCGCGCCGCGCAATTATGACGAGAAGATGCGGCAGTGGACGGTGTGGCGGGATTGGTTCGGCGACATCATCGTGGAGACATATTGCCACGGAATCGACGTGCTGAACTGGTTCCTGGATGGGCACCCCGCCAAGGCATACGGCACCGGTGGACGCACCATCGAGAAGCGGGGGGACATTTCGGATCACTGCGACGTGACTTTGACCTATGCGGGCAATGTGCAGGCCGTGCTGACCGGGTCGCAGATCGCACCGCCGCTGTTTCGCTCCGTGAACGAGCAGTTCTACGGGCCCAAGGGCGTCATCGAAACCGCGCGGGAATACTGGACGCATTACCGCGGCAAGAACGATACGGTGACGGAGAAGTCGCCGCGCGAGATCACCATCGATTCGCTGGAGACCTTCATCCGCAACATTCAGAATGGCACGCCCGAGAACACCGGGGTGCGGTCCGCCGAGAGCACGCTCACCGCGATTATGGGCCGCATGGCCATCGATCAGAAACGCGAGATTACCTGGGAAGAGGTAATGAAATCGTGAAACTCCCTGGCGCGATTGCGTGGTTCGCTCTGGCGGCACTTCTCACCGCGGCGGAGCCGGCCAATCAACTGACTCCGGCCGAAAAGAAGGAGGGGTACGTGCTGCTGTTCAACGGAAAAACGCTGGACGGATGGCACGGCGATCCGGCGTTATGGTCAGTGCAGNNTATAAAGAGACCTTCGCCGACTTCATTCTGCGCTTCGACATCAAACTCAGAAATCACAATAGCGGGGTTCAGTTCCGGAGTGCGGTGTTGCCCAACTTCGTAGTGACCGGATATCAGGCAGACGCTTCCGAGGCGGGCGATCATTCGGCGTGGGGCAATTTCTATGAGGAAAAGGGCCGCGGCCGCGACGTGATGAAGACCCAGGACGAGGGCTGGCAAAAGGTGAAGTCGCTGGTGCACCACGGCGATTGGAACAGCTATGAAGTGTTCGCTCAGGGCTGCCGGATGCGACTGAAGTTCAATGGCGCGGATTCCATCGACCTGACTGACGACAAGGCCAGAGAAGGGGTCATCGCCCTGCAGTTGCACGCCGGCACGCCCATGCGCGTGGAGTTCCGGAACATTCGCCTCAAAGTGCTGCACTGAAGATTTGGTAACGCCGGCGGTCTTACCGCCGGTACCGCGAGCGAAGCGAGCCGCACACGACCCCTGGCCGCTCGCCCCACAGGCGTCAAGACAAGGCCGCCGGCAAATGACCAGCGTCGGCTTGCGCGATTCTGGCTCGGCCGTTCGCGCCTGCTATCGCCTTTCGAGCCGGCTCAACCTCCAGCCGGATTTGTGGACCGTAGCCCTTGCCGTGTCCTACTCCGCGCGCAGGGTGATCGCAGGGTCTATTCGTACAGCGCGCAGCATCGGGGTGATCAGGGCGAGCAGGAGGGATATCGCCAGCAAACCAACCGTGCTCGCCCAGGACCAAGCGTCCGTCGAGGCAGTGTGGAATAGCTCGGCCGTCAGGATCCAGTAAATGGCCTCGCCGGCGGCTTGCATTGCGATCACGGAGGGGTTAGCTCCGAGAGCGATCCTGATACCGATATCGCGGGTGCGCTGTGTCACCAGGAACGACACCACCGCATACAATCCCACCGCAGCCACGAAGAGGGCGAGGCCCGCGAACGCAACTAGCAGCGCGGCCAGAAAGCGCGGACGGGCGGTCAGGTGGGCCACCTCTTCGGTTACCGTTTTGACATCGGAGGGCAGTTGAGGATCCACACTCGCCAGCGATTGCTTCAACAGCCGGGTGGCGTCGGTGGCGCTGAGCGCAGTTCGAAGCGCTATAGTGCCGCTCCGCATCGACTCGGCGTGCCGATTGCGGATCAGGTAGACCTCCGGTTCGCCGTTTCGCGTCAGTCCGGCGCTCCGAATGTCCCGGACCACACCGACCACCTCGTGCCACGGGCCCCAGAGTGGCTTGATGGTGTGACCGATCGCGTCTTGTCCGGGAAACAGGATGCGCTCCGCGGCTTCCGAAAGAATCGCAACGGGCCGCCCGTCGCGATCAGCCTCTTGAAACGCCCGGCCCTTCACAATCGGGATGCGAAAGGTCTCGACGTATCCGGGAGTGGCGTAACGAAGGCGAAGCATGCCGGCTTCCCGCGCCGCGGCCGCTCCGTCAACGGGGAATCCCGTCGTGATGGCATAGCTGCCGAGTGGGGATGCATTGGACCAGCTTGCTGCGATGGTTCCCGGGGCCGCCCGCATGCGGGCCAGCACATGGTCGAACAGGGCAGTTTGACTCTGCGGGTCGGGATAATGCGCGGCACTCAGCGTTACGGCCATGGTGAACGTTTGTTCGCTCTGGAAACCCAGGGGAATGCGGACCAGATTCCACAAGCTGTGCAGCAAGAGTCCGGAACTACCGAGCAGGGCAACGGTGAGTGCCACCTGGGTGGCGATCAGGGCGAAGCGGGCGCGCGGCCTCAGCCCGGCCGTACTGCGCGAACCGGCGCCGAAGGTTCCCGCGCGCAAACTCGACAGAGCGGGCCACAGGCCGATGGCCACGCCGCACGTGAGAGAGAGCGCCGCGGCGACCGCGAATACTCTGAGATCCAATGAAGCATGCTCGATCTTGGGGATGCTGGTTGGCGCCAGGCGCAGGAAAACCTTGAGCAGGGCCCAGGAGAAAAATACTCCCAATCCTCCGGCGGAGATCGCCAGCAAGATACTCTCGGCGAAAGCCAGCCGGGCCAGCCGGACCTTGCCGGCACCCAAGGCGGCGCGCATGGCGAACTCGCGCGACCGCGCGGCAACGCGTGCCAGCAGCAGGCCGGAAGCGTTTACGCACACAATCAACAGGAACACACCGCTGGCCGCGAGGACCAGCCA
>OKRF01000189.1 GCA_900290315.1 Candidatus Sulfopaludibacter sp. SbA3
GCGCGCGGGGAAGAAGTGAAATCGCGCCCCGTATATCCCGCCGACCTGATCGGCAGCATCTACCAGCAACTAGGCATCGACCCCGCCGGCAAATTGCCCCATCCCGCCGGAGTTCCCACACGAGTGACCCCTACCGCCGCCGAAGGCCTTCCGGTGGCAGGACTGCTGAAGGAGTTGGTGTGAAGTTCTGCATCGCGCTCCTCGCTGCCGCCGCCGCGCTGGCCCAGCAGCAGCAGCCCGTGCCGCCCCACATCGGCTTCCTCTATCCCGCGGGTGGGCGGCAGGGCACCACTTTCGAAGTCACCCTCGGCGGCCAGAATGTCGCCGGCGCTTACGAAGTCTACCTCTCGGGCTCCGGCGTGCAAGCCACGGTCACCAAATACGCTCGCCCTCTTACGCCGGCACAGGCCAACACCCTGCGCGAGCAGATGCAGAAACTGGTCGAGCAGAAGACCGCATCCACCAAACCGCCGGCGCCCAACACCTTCCAGGTCATCTGGACCCCCGCAGATGAGGCTGCCCTGGCCGATATCCGCGCCAAGCTGATGGACTTCCAGCGGCGCCCCTCCAGTCCGGCCATCGCCGAGACCGTGGTGCTGCAGGTGACCATCGGGGCGCAAGCCGAACCCGGCGAGCGCGAACTGCGCCTGGGCGTCACCGCCGGAATCACCAATCCCATCCTGCTGCAAGTGGGCCAACTGCCGGAATTCACCCGCGAAGTCTCCAAGGTGCCGCCCGCCCTCAATGCCGTCAATGGTGCAACGCCTCAGGTGCGCGCCGTGGCGCCTCCCCACGCCGACCCGCCGGTGGACATCAACCTCCCCACCGTGATTAACGGCCAGATGATGCCCGCCGCCGTGGACCGTTACCGTTTCCACGCCACCAAGGGCCAGCACCTGGTAGCCGAAGCCTGCGCGCGCGAACTCATCCCGTACATCTCTGACGCCGTGCCCGGCTGGTTTCAGGCCACCCTGACGCTCCGCGATTCCGCAGGCAAACAGGTGGCCTATGCCGACCATTTCTACTTTCATCCCGACCCCGTGATCCACTACGACGTCCCGGCCGATGGCGATTACACCCTGGAGATTCACGATTCCATCTACCGCGGGCGTGAGGATTTCGTTTACCGCATCAGCGTGGGAGAACTGCCGTATCTCACCAGCATCTTCCCGCTGGGAGGCCGCGCCGGAGCGCGCACCAGCGTCGCCGTGCAGGGCTGGAATCTGCCCGCGGCCAGCCTCGCCGAGACCGGCAAGGCCAAGGGCCTCACTCCCGTCGCCGTGCAGAGCGGTCCGTTCCTGAGCAATCGGCTGCCGTTTGCGTTCGACACGCTGCCGGAAGCCGTCGCCAAGGAGCCCATCGGCAAGCGCGAAAAGGCCCAGAAGGTGAAGCTGCCCCTGACAGTCAACGGCCGCATCGCCAAGCCCGGCGAGTGGGACTTCTTCCGTTTCGATGGCAAAGCCGGCGAAGAGATCGTGGCCGAAGTCTTCGCGCGCCGGCTGGATTCGCCGCTCGATTCGGTCCTGATCCTTACCGACGCGGCGGGCAAACAACTGGCCGCCAACGACGATTTTGAAGACAAAGGCGCCGGCCTGCTCACTCACCAGGCCGATTCGCGCATCTGCTTCAAGCTGCCGGCCAAGGGTTCCTATTATCTGCAGGTGGGCGACACCCAGCGCCAGAGCGGACCGGATTACGCCTACCGTCTGCGCATCAGCCATCCCGAGCCGGATTTCGACCTGCGTGTGGTGCCTTCCAGCCTCAACGTCCGCGGCGGCGCCACCGTGCCGGTGACCGTATACGCCCTGCGCCACGACGGTTTCACTGGCGAGATCTCTCTCAAGTTGAAGGATGCCCCGCAAGGTCTCGTCATGAGCGGCGGAACGATTCCGGCGGGGCAGGATAAAATCCGCCTGACGTTGACTGCGCCCGCTGGTCCCCTGGGCTTACCGGCGCCCGTACAACTGGAAGGGCACGCTTCCATCGAAGGGCACGAGGTCCATCGCCTGGCGGTGCCGGCGGAAGATATGATGCAAGCCTTCGCTTATCACCACCTGGTCGCGGAAAAGGATTGGATGGTCCGGGTGATTGGCCAGGGCGCGCCGCGCGCTCCTGTGCGGCCCGCATCGGAGAAGGCCGTCAAACTGTCGGCCGGAGGCTCCGTCCCATTCCAGGTGATTGTCGCTCCGCGGCTGGCCGGCCAGGTCCAACTGGAACTGAATGACCCGCCCGCGGGCATCAAAATCGAAAAGGTCACGACGGCCCCCGAAGGTCTCGCCGTGACTCTGACAGCGGACCCTGCCAAAGCCAAGCCCGGTCTGCGGGGCAACCTCATCTTGGACGTCTACCTGGAAAGGCCCGACGCCAAAACGGCCGTCCGCCGCCGCCAGTTGTGGGGCACCCTCCCCGCCATCCCATTTGAAGTAGTAGGCACCCTGGTGTCATCGCGCTAGCAAAAAGACCGGGTCGCCGCAAATCCGTGCCAGGCTCGAAATTCGCCGCCTTTTGGCGAATCTTCGTGCCTGGCTCGAGTTTGCCCCTTCGCGAAATCTCGTTGCCCGCTGGCGACAAGATGGCGACCCACCGCCGGTTCTTCATGAAGTTTCGCGGGGCAGTCCGCCCCTAAATGACAGACGACGGAAGGCGATCGTCTGTCCTACGGCATATCGATCAAGTGCCCGGAAATGGAGATATGCGCGGTCAGGAAAAGGGGGCGGGGCCCCCGCATACCCCAAGCTCACGAACAAGGTGTCTCCATAGATGTGAACTTGCTCGGAATCCTGAAATTGCTCGTTTGCGGCCGCAACTGTTGACTGCGTCAGCGTCAGAGTGTACGGGGTAGAAGGGGCGCTGCCCAGCGTCGTGTAGAACAGGACATACGGTTGCGTGGTGGAGGGCGAACTTCCCGCGGCCGTCACATAGTCGATCACCAGCCGTTAGGAGCCGTCAAGTATCCGGTCAGGATGGCGGCCGCAATGCCCCCAGACAGGAGTTGTGTGCGATACGTTTTCAACATAGGTTTACCTCCGAAGTTCGAATCTGATGTTCAACGCCTCTGCCTGAGCAGGCGGGAGGCTCCGCAAAGTGCCGCGGCCAAGGCCAAAGAGGTCAGGCTGCCTGGTTCCGGCGCCGTTGCATTGGAAGTCAGGACGACGTCGAACGCATAGTCCAGCGCGCGGTCTCCTGTTCCCAGATTGCCGAGTCCGGTAAAGCCGTCCGCCAGAGTGCCCGTTCCCTGGTTTTCGGCGTCAGAAAGATTCTCCCAGGCGGTGATCGAAATCTGGTAGGTGCCGGGCGCGAGCAGGCCGCCGTCCATCTCTACGTCATAACAGTTGCCGTTGAAAGTGTTGGCGCCGGATGGGCAAGTCACGCCGTAATAGGTCGAGACCAGAAAGTTGCCGCTGGCGTCGAAGAGGCTGAGATAGGGTGCCAGGCCGCCCGCGGGGATTATCGGACCTGTCAGGCTGACACCGCCGCCATACCCGTAGGTGATCGCAGTCAGGCGCTGGCCAACCAACTGGACCGATTGAATTGCATGATGGCCCCTCCTCCGTTCTCCCATCCATCGGTGTGGCCGCTCTCAATTGACGGGGCCCGTCACACCACCTAAACTGCTAGGAATCTCTCGAGCGTGTCAGCGGCATCAGTGGACCGGTGAGCGTCCAAAGGAGCGTGGCGCAGATGAGGGGCAGAATGCCGAAGCCGATAAAGACCGGCGTGTAAGAGTAGTGGTCCACTACCCATCCGGTGATGAGGGTGAAGACCATGCCGCCGAATCCCGAGCCCATGCTCGCGAGGCCATAGACGGAGGCCACGGCGTTGCCGGGGAATACGTCTGCCGGCAGGGAGAGCATGTTGGCCAGCGCGCCCGTATAGCCCAGCATGGCGATGGACACGAACGCAATAGACCCGGCAGCGGTGGGAGCCAGCACCGCCGGAATCGCGGAAAGCATCAGGGCCGCGAAGAAGGTGATGGCCGACTTGCGAGCCACCGTGACGGTGGCGCCGCGGCGCAGCAGGAAACCCGATAGCCCGCCGCCCAGCAGGTTGCCGGCGCCGGCCACGGCAAACGGAATCCAGCTATACGTGCCGATGGCCGCAAGATCGAAGTGGCGCGCGTGCTTGAGGTACTCGGGGAACCAAAAGATGTAGAAATACCAGACCGGGTCCAGAAAGATCTTGGCAACCGTGAAACTCCATACGAAGCGAGTCCGGATCAACACGCCGGCGGATATAGGAGGGCTCTGGTGCCTGGCGGCGCTGACAGGCTGCGGGCGATAGATAGGCCACCAGAACAGCAGCCAGAGGAAGCCGGCCACTCCGGTGGCGGCGAAGGCCGGCTGCCAGCCCCAATGCAGCAGGATGGTGGCCACCACCGGCGGGGCCAGAATGGCGCCCACCGCCGAGCCGCTATTGAAGATGCCCGCGGCCAGCGCGCGTTCCTTTTCGGGGAACCATTCGGCCACCACCTTGACCGCCGCCGGCCAGTTGCCGGCCTCGCCCATTCCCAACAGAAAGCGGAAGGCCCCCAAGCTGAGCGCGCCGCGGGCGAAGATGTGCAGAATGGAGGCGGCAGACCACCACAGCATGGTCAGCGCATAACCCAAGCGCGTGCCCAATCGGTCGATCAGAGGTCCCGACGCGCCGTTCATGATGGTGTACGCCAGCAGGAACGCGAACACCACGCGAGAGTAGGCCACATTGCTCATGTGGAACTGCTCGCGCAACACCGGCGCAGCGACGGAGAGCGTCTGCCGGTCCAGGTAATTGATCACCGTGGCCCAGAAGGCGAGCGCGATCATGAGCCAGCGGCGGCGGGAAGGGTTCACGCCAGGTCGGCCCGGACCGCTTCGTGGATCCACACCCGCGGGATAGTGACATCCAGCCAGCCTGTCTGCGCCGCCATGGGAAGAGAGGCGCCCGATCGAAGCAGCGAGACGGATCGCACGCTCCGGCCCTCCGGCACCCGCAGTTGCAGTTTCACATCCGCGACCGGAAGATACTCTTCTCGCACACGAAGATGCTTATTCTTATCGCCAGTATCGGCCAGCACGTGCAGCAGCACAGTGTCCTGGGAGGCCATTAGGTGCGGCATTACGCCGGCCAGATATGGCAGCTTGTATCGCCGCTTAGCCGCCAGCCACGGCGACAGCAGCCCTTCGAAGTACGTGCGCAGCACCCTCATCCGCGTCTCTTCGTATACCGCGTCCAGATTGGACCCGATGTACAACACGTGACCGCTGCCGAAATCGTTGCGCAGGATGGCCGGCCCCATTTTGACGCGATGGCCGCGGTCGAATGTGCCGGCGATCGGGATCCCGCCGGCCACGCGAAAGCGCACCACCTGCGGATCCTGCGGAATTTCCTCGCCGCCGTCTGGCTGCAGGTAAAGGTCCGGAATCTCCACGGGCTCCTGCTCCAACAGGTCCGCGCCGAACACGTCGATCAGTCCGAAATTCTTGCGCATGCGGCCATACTCGTCGGCCGCGCTGGTGAAATGGGTGGCCAGCAGCAGGCCGCCACCGCGCACATACTGGCGCAGCATTTCGCACTGCTGATCGCTGAGGCAGACGGCGTTGGGCGCCCAGATCATCTGATAGCGCGCCAGCAGGCCTCGGGTCATCTGCCAATCCAGGAAGGGCTCCGCTTCGTAGCTGTTGGCCTTGAGCAGCTTGTACGCACCGTGGAAACCGTTGTCGTACGCCTTGCTGACGAAGTGCTTGCCGGCATACCAGTCGATGGTCTGCCCGCCCACCAGAATTCCCACCTGCGGCTGCGGCGCCAGAGTGCGGAGCAGGGAATCGTGCTTCGCCTGAAAATCGAAGATCTGCTTGACGTATTGCCCGCTCTCGTAGGCCAGCGGACCTTTGGGCTGGTAGAAGAAGCGGGGCAATCCCCAGTACACCAGTCCCGCTCCGGCCGCCGTGGCTGTGGCGCCATCCAGCAGCAGTTCCTGGCTCTCCACCGGATAGCTGAACCATCCGCGCACCTTATCGTCCTTGAGGTGCTCGCGGTTGTATTCCGTGTGACTGCCCACATAGGTCCAGATGACCTTGTTGGTGGAACGGCCCAGTTGCAGATTGAAGAGCTTCTCTTCCGGCGTCTCCGCGGCTTCGAACATGAAGCCGTCCACCACCGGCACGGCGCGGCTGCGCCACTCGCGCCGGCTCAACAGGCTGGTATCGTTGAACAGCACCGGCACATCCCGCGTGGTGCGGATCATCTGGCGAATCTCGCGCAGGAAGGCGATGGCTACATCCTGGGCCATCCAGTTGGTGTATTCGATCTCATCCTGCCGCGAGATCTTCCCGCTCTGCAGCGGCACCGGCTTGCCGAATTTCTTCTGGTACGCCTCTTCGCAGTACTTGCAGTGGCAGAAGTTCTTGGCATTCTGCATGCCCTGGTAGGGGCCGTCGAAGTACATCACGTCGAAGTCGTAGGCCAGTACTTCGCGCACCAGGCTGCGGATCACCTCGCGCACCGGCGAATTGAGGCAGCCTTCGTGATACTCGGTGTAGCCGTAATGCCCCGTGTTCATGGGCGCGCCGCCGGCGTCTTTCTTGCTCCAGCCGGCATAGCGCGGATCCTGGGAGGTCACATCCATGAACGGATGGTTCATGGGTACATAGGCGACCGTCTTGAGGCCGGCCTGGTGGCACAGGTCGAGCGTGGCGCGCATGGGGTCGCCCTTCAGCTCGGGATGGACCGGGTAGCCGGATTTGGTGGGGAAGTAGGCGTAATACGACGCGGCGGGAAAGCGGAAGCCATCGGCATTCAACTCGCGCGCGATGGCCACAGCCTTTTCCGGCTCGTAATCCAGCGATGGGTAGAAGGGAGGATTATAGGCCTCGGCGATCAGGATGCGTGTGCTGCCGATCCATTCGGCCGCCGAGGCCGGCGCTCCCTGAAGCTGCGATGCCACCAACAGGAAGCCGGCCTGTTCCAGAAGCTGCCGTCGGGTGAGATTCATGCTGATCCACAAACATAGTACTCCCGTAGGACAGACGATCGCCTTTTGTATTGCCTGGTTCCCTAATGGATCCACAGCCCGGCAAACGACAGGGTCGAAAAACCGGGGTCAGGGGCCGGGGCTGTGCAGCGGCGCGCTTCGCTCGCCGCACCGGCGGCAAGACCGCCGGCGTTACCGACTCCGGTTTTTCATGAAGTTTCGCGGGCCGAACGCCCATCCCAACAGACGACAAAAATCGATCGTCTGTCCTACGGAGCAACTCCCGCCAGCCGGTGGGCCACCAGGTTGTAGACGATGGGATTGAAGACCAGGCCGATGTGCGTGGCGGAGACTTCGAAATCGTACCGCCGGTTGCCGGTCATGCAGACCTGCCAGTCCACTATGCCGTCAGTCCGGGTGTAGACCGCAGTCTGTCGCATCGTTTTGGGTAGCCGGGTGTTCAAGGATTCCAGAAAGCGGCAGGTGCAGGCTCCGGTGTAGCAATCGGGAAGGACGCCCTTGCCGTGCCGGTCCAGAATCTGCCCCCGGACCAGTTCGGCGGCGCGCAGGATAGAAGGGTGAACCGAGACGCCACGGAAGGGCGCGCCGAGGGTGATCACGGAAGCCACGCGATCCGGCATCTGGGAAGCTACCGACCGTGCCAGCACTCCGCCCAGGCTATGGCCGATCAGATGTACCTTGCGCCGGGTAGCCTTCTGCGCCTTGCGGATGGTTTCGTTCAGATGGTGCTTGATGAGCAGATTCGGGCATTCGGCATTTACGCCGATGCCCGAATCGTAAGGGACGTATCCAATGCGCCGGAGCCAGGAGCGGAACTCTTTCAGGTAGAAGTCCGTGCCCATGAACCCGGGAATGACCACGACAGCCGATCCGTCGCCTTTGGGAACGCCGAAGCCCCAATAAACCGGGGAGACGCGGAGGTAAACCATTTCCACGCCCACTAACAACTCTTGCCAGATAGGCAACGGCACCGCTTCATATTCTTTGCGCACGCCGTTCCCGCGTCTGGCCATCCGTCCCAGTTTACCCCAGGGTAACTTATTCGTTAAGGGGTACTCCCTAGACAGCGACCGGCTCGGCCTTCTTGGCGGGCTGCTTCTTCGCCTTAGGAGCGGCCTTGGGCGGCGGGGCGGTCTCTTTGGCCGCTGTGCGGACCGGTTTGGCGGCGATATCCAGCAGCGCCTTTTGGGCGGAAACGAAGGTGTCCACGGTCTGCCGCGTCAAATCCGCCAGAGTGGCTGGCGGCAGGGGATTGATCATGTCCATGGTGCGGCGCGCGGTCGCGACGCTCACGGCCATCTGTTGAGCGGCCACGTCCAGGAGCTTCTTCTGGGCGTCGATGAAAGCTTCGGCACTTTCCTTGGCCAATTCGGTCAACTCAGCGCCCTTGGCTTCACTGTGCTTGCCGTTGCCCTTGCCGGTGGCATTCGCCGTTTCCTCGGCGATCGCGTCCAGAAACTTCTTCTGGCTGCGCACGAAGTTCTCTACGCTTTCGCGGGCGAGTTCCGCCAGTCCCTTGCCGGAGAACGCCTCGCCCGATTTGCCGGCATCGATCCAGGCATCCGCCTGCTTGGCGGCCAGGGTGAGGAAGTGCTGCTGCATGTCGATAAACGTGTCGATTCCGCGGCGGACCAGCCCAGTGGCGGCGTGCAGCGGCGCAATCGCTTCCACGCGTTCCTCCAGACCCGCCATCAGGATTTCGTTCTGCCGCTCAGCGAGGTGCAGCAGGACGCGATGAGAGGCGATGGCATTCGACAACCCTTCGCCGGCAACTTCGGTCAGAGCCGATGCCGGCAGGTTGCGAGCCGCTCCAAACCCCCGATGCCGGCAGGTTGCGAGCCGCTCCAAACCGCTCTTTGACCGCTTTGAACGTCGTAGAATTTTGCCGCATCACCAGGTCCAACAGGATCTTCTGGGTGGCGAAAAAGCTTTCCGTGCCCTGCCGGGCCCACTCCGACAGCATGGCAACGGGGTTCGAGGTCTGACTATGGGCTTCGGTTTCCCGTTTCTGCTTCACTGGCATCATTGACTCCTTAATGCTGCATTGCAGCATCTAGCATTACTATAGATCTTCAGGCCTTTTTATGTCAATATAAAAAAGGATACCGCAATGCAGCAACCCGTGATCATCCGGAAATACCCCAATCGCCGTCTGTACGACACGGCTTCACGCCGCTACGTGAACCTGGACGACCTGGCGGCCATGATCCGGAAAGGCACGGAGATTCAGGTGGTGGATGCCAAGACCGGTGACGACCTGACACGCGTGATCCTCACCCAGGTGATCGTGGAGGATGCCAAGGATCAACCTACCGGCCTTCCGCTGGAGCTTCTGCGCCAGTTGATCATGGCCAGCGATCGCGCCGGCCAGGAGTTCCTGATGTGGTATCTCAACAGCGCCTTCGAAGCGTATGAGAAGGTGCAGAAGACGGCCCTTTCGCCGATCCAGATGGTGAAGAGCTTTCTCAGCGGAGACGAGAAGCCGGCTGGCGAAGGGGAACTGGATCGGCTGCGCCGGAGAATCGCCGAACTGGAGGCACTGGTGCAAAAGCCGCAGAAGCCACAGAGGGCGAAGAACGCGAAGCCGCGGCGCGGCAAGAGCAGCAGCGATGATGCCATCCGTTGATCTCGGGTCCCTGGCGCGTTTCGTTCCCGTGGAAAGTCTCGTTCCGGAGGAGCACCAGAAATGGCGGCCCCTGGTGCGCGACGCCCTCGAGTTCGTCTTTTCGCACCTGTCGGCGGACCGCCTGACGGTCAAGATCGCGGAGCAGATGGCCATGCCTGCGGATGCGCCGCCGGAACAGCGATTGCTGCGCCTGATTTCGCGCATGCCCGGCCTGCAGAAGCTGGGGCAGGTGCTGGCCCGCAACCGCCGGCTGTCCCCCGCCTTGCGCCTGGCGCTGGAAGAGCTGGAAAACGGCATGTCCGACGCCCAGCCCGCGGAGATTCGGGCCATCGTCGAAGAGCAACTGGGCGCCCTGCTTCAGACGTATGGCGTGGAAATGGCGCCGGCGATCCTCAAAGAGGGCAGCGCTGCCGCCATCCTGCCCTTCACCTGGCGAAGCGCTGGCGGCGACCGCGAGCGCGGCGTCTTCAAGGTGCTCAAGCCGTATGTGCCGGCGTGCTTCGCCGAAGACATGTCCCTGCTGCAGCAACTGGGCGAGTATCTGGCGTCGCCGGACCGGGGATACGAATTTGCTGTCCGCGACTTAAGGGAGATGATTTCCGAGGTGCGCATGCTGCTGGAACACGAACTGGAATTCACCAGGGAGCAGGCGACCCTGGTGGAGGCGGCTCGGTCCTACCGTTCCAGCATCGGCATTCGCGTGCCGCGCCTGATCGCGCCGCTGTGCACTCCCCTGGTGACCGCCATGAGCGAAGAGACGGGAGTCAAGGTCACCGACGCGTGCCGGCGCTCGCCCATCCGGCGGCAGCGCATCGCCGGACAACTGATCGAAGCGCTGATCGCCGTGCCGCTGCTCTCGCGGAACGACTCGGCGGTGTTTCACGCCGATCCCCACGCAGGCAATCTGCTCTATGACGAGCCCAATCGCGAGCTGGTGATCCTGGATTGGGCGCTGGCGGAACGCTTGAACCTGGAATCGCGCCGCCGCCTGGTGATGCTCGCCCTGATGATGATTCTGCGCCAGCGGGATGGGGTCTGCCAGGCGGCGCAGGCACTTGGCAAGTCGGCCGATCATAGCGTCATTCCACGCTGCGTGAATCATTTTTTTGAGAATATGCCGTCCGATCATCGGCCTGGGGTGCTGGACGCGATGTGGCTGCTGGACCGCATGGCGCTGGAAGGCGTACGCTTTCCGGCCGCT
>OKRF01000399.1:0-5804 GCA_900290315.1 Candidatus Sulfopaludibacter sp. SbA3
TAGAGGCATTCTGAGGGCGGTTAGCTCAGCTGGTTAGAGCGTCTGGTTTACACCCAGAAGGTCACAGGTTCGAATCCTGTACCGCCCACCATAAAACGCAACACTTGGAGATCAGCAAACCGTCTCCGCGGTGGGTTTGGTTGCACGCGTGTCCCAACAGTTCCGTGATGTATCACGCGCTGTGCCAACAGCAGTGTTGCGGCCGAGTGCCTTAGCTGTGAACGCTGCGGCGGACACTCACGTCCAAACGATGCCGCGCCGAAATCTGTGCGGAGGGACGCTGGCCCGATGCACGCGAAGGGACAGCCAAATTATTATGCGTCTATACCATTACCTTGAAGCCAAGTGGGCCTTGGATGACATCAGGAGGCGCCGCCTCAAGCTCTCAAAGATCGATGACATGAACGATCCATACGAGGCGAAATCTGTGCTTTCACATCACAATGGAACGCAGTCCGCACTGGAACGAACTGTGGAGGAACTGTTCAAGAGATACGGGGCTCTCTGCTTCAGTCGGTCGTGGAACAACATCCTCATGTGGAGCCACTACGGCGATAAGCACAAAGGAATCTGTCTAGGGTTCGATATCGCAGAAGAAATCACAAGACCGGTCGAGTACGAACCTGAGCCGCACGCGGTGGGGAATCTGATCGTGGAAGATCGGAGCGAGTTCTCTCAACAGGAGGGAACGAACATCATCGACCGATTGTTTGGGGCGAAGTATGTGGGCTGGATCTATGAAGAGGAAGTCCGCGTTCACGTGGGGCTGGAGGAGGTCGATGAAGAGACGGGCCAATACTTTTTGGACTGCGGCGAGCGCACGAAACTGAAAGAGGTGATTGCCGGAGCGCGGTTCCCGGAGAGCAAAAAGCCAATAGAAGACGCACTCAAAGCGTATTCGGACGTCGAGGTTTTCAGGGCCAGCGCATCTAAGTTCCATTTTGAGATCGTGAGGGAGAGGTGGTGACCTCCAATCCAGCCTTGTCATGCAACGGGTCCGTTTGGTGACTGATGTCAACGCAAAATAGAAATGTCCTATTCGCGGATCCAGAACTCAAACGGCGGTATCGTATGCATCGTCCAGTACCGCCCACTATGGCCTGTTCGCGCCGCCGATTGCCTTGCGCACGCTACTGGGGCCATAATGTTGGTACCGCCTGTTTCAAGTGTTTCCCAGGTAGCCAGCGATGGTATGCCCCAGTTGTAGTGCTGCCAATCCCGACGATGTGAGGTTCTGCGGCCAATGTGGGCGTGGGATGCAGGCTGCTGGCGATGCTGCTACCGTGTTCATGGATGGCCCTACGGCTGCCGCTGCTGCCGCTCCGCCCGCTCATCCGTTGACGGCTGCGGGGCTGGCCACGCCCGCTGCTGCCGCTCCGCCCGCTCATCCGTTGACGGCTGCGGGGCTGGCCACGCCGCCTCCCGCGGATGCGTCGCAATCCGCTACGTGGGTCATGCCGCCATCCGGCGCTTCAGCCAACACCTGGGCCACTCCGGCGGTAGGCGCGGTGCTTCCCACGAACCTCCAGCCCGGAACACCGTTCGGACCCCGCTATCGAATCGAATGCCTCCTCGGTGAGGGTGGCATGGGAGCCGTATACAAGGCGTATGACTCCGAAATCGGCCGCGTGGTGGCTCTCAAGCTGGTGCGCCCCGAACTGGCGATCAATCCGCAGACCATGCGGCGCTTCAAGCAGGAGTTGCTGCTGGCCAGCAAGATCTCTCACAAGAACATTCTGCGCATTCACGATCTGGGAGACCTGGGCGGCATCAAGTTCATCACCATGGCCTACGTGGAGGGCAGCGACCTCGCGGGCCTCATCGACAAACAGGGCCGCCTTCCTTTCGACCGTGCGCTGAAATATACGCGGCAGCTTTGCGCGGCACTCGAGGCGGCCCACAACGAGGGCGTGGTCCACCGCGATCTGAAGCCGCAGAACATCCTGATCGATCAGTCCGACAACATCTACGTCTCCGATTTCGGTCTGGCGAAATCGCTGGAGGCGGCAACCACCATGATGACGCGTACGGGCCAGATCATGGGCACGCCGCGCTACATGTCCCCGGAGCAGGTGGAAGCCGTCGAGGCGGACCATCGCGCCGATATTTATTCGCTGGGGTTGATCGTATACGAAATGTTCATCGCGGACATTCCGTTCCGCGGCGATTCGGCGATGCAGTTGATGTACCAGCGAGTCAACGAGAAGCCCAAAGACCCGCGCATCGCGATGCCGGAGATGCCGGACTATCTCGCCGAGATCATCTTGAAATGCCTGGAGAAGGACCCCGCACTACGCTACCAAAGCGCCCGCGAGATTCTGGACGATCTGGACGCGCAGGCCCCGCTGCCGCCGGCGCGAACCGTGGCCTCCACCATGATATCCGCGGCTCCGGTCAGTTCCGCGCCCAAGCCCGGGTCCGCTACGATCAGCATTCAGATTCCCAAACCCAACCGGCGCTGGGGTGTGGGCGCGGCGGCCGTACTTCTGATTGTGGCAACCCTGTTCACGATTCCTGCTACACGACGCTGGTTCGTAGGCGCGCCTTCCAGTGCGCCGAAGCATCTGGCCGTGCTGCCGGTCAAATTCCTGGGAGACGACAGTCAGAAATACATCGCCGATGGTGTGGCCGAATCGCTTACCGCCAAGCTGTCGGAGTTGAAAGGTCTCTTTGTGGCATCGGGCGAGAGCGTGGAATCCGCCATGAAGCTGGGCGATCCGTCAAGAAAAGCTGGGCGTCACTTTGTTGCTGCGGACCACGGTGCAGTCGTTCGGCGATAAGATCAGTGTGACCGTTACGCTGGATCAGGCCGGCAAGAAAAACGTCACGCTGGTGAACAGGGAGAATCAGGGCTCGCGTCAGGAGCTCATCGGTCTGGAAGATCGCGCCTTCAACGCCCTGGTGGGCGCGCTGCTGATTCAGGAGACCCGGGAAGAGTTGGCGCGCACCGGGCGGCCAACCGACAACGCGGACGCGTACGACGCGTACCTGCAAGGCCGCAATGTATTGCGTGGCAGGCGCGACGCGGCGAACTTGAAAAGCGCGCTGGCGTTTTTTGAGACCGCGATCAAGAGCGACCCTCAATTCGCGTTGGCTTTGACTGGCCGCGCCGACGCCTGCCTGCTGATGTACGACGCTACCCGAAACGCTTCCTGGGTTGAACAAGCTCAGCTCGCGGCGCAAGCAGCCGAGGGCTATAAACCCGATCTTCCCGAAGTGCATTCGTCACTGGGAAGCGTCTATCAGTACCAGGGAAAATTTCCCGAAGCCATCTCTGAGTTGAAACAGGCGGTGGCGATGCTTCCCAACTCGGACGAATGTCTCCGCCGCCTGGGCGTAGCTTATTCCAGATCGGGCCAGCAACAGTTGGCCATCGACACTTTGCAGAAGGCTATCGGCAAGAATCCATATCTGTGGTTGAACCGCAACTTCCTGGGCCAGGTATATAAGAACAGCGGGCAGTACGACAAGGCGTTGGAAGAATACCACGAAGTCACTCGTCTCGAGCCGAATCTGCCCACTGGTTTTGTCAACATGGGCGTGGTGCACCTCTTGCAGGGGAAGTGGAGCGAGTGCATCCCCGAATTCGAGCAGGCCATCAGGTTCGATCCTAAGCCGCTCTACTACTCCAATCGCGGCGTAGCCTATTTTTACACGGGCCACTACGCCGAAGCTGCCAAAGATTTTGAAGTGGCGGTCAAGAACAATCCAAACGACGCAGGCTATCGCGTCAATCTGGGCGATGCGTACCGCGCGGCCGGGCAGACCGCCCAGGCAGCCGCCAACTACGATGCGGCCATCAAACTCGCCGCCAAGACCCTCGAAGTCAATCCCAACAATCTCGATGCCCTCCACAACCAGGCCATCGCCTACGCGAAGACCGGCAACACGAACACCGCTTTGCGGTTGATCCAGCGGGCCCGCAAGATCGACGCGAAAGACACCGAGTTGATGTACCACGAGGCCACCATCTACGCACTGGCGAACCGCACTGCCGATGCCGTGGCCAGCCTCAAAGAGGCGCTGCAGAATCACTACTCCCTGGACATTGTCAATCACGACCCCGAATTGGCCGCCCTGCGCAGCACTCCCCAGTGCCAGAGTCTCCTGCAGGCGTTCGCCAATCAGCCCGTCAAATAAGCCTTTGGTCCTGGTACGTACCTTTCCCGCGGTCTATTACAAATGAGCCTGCTTTCCGTTGACTTCACTTCGGCCGGTGCGTGAGGATGAAACATAACGTGAAGCGCCTTCGGGCGCCGTCTCAAAATGTCTGGAAAAGTGTTGGTTGCATGTCCGGTTTTGGTGCTGCTCACAGCGTCTGCGTGGGCCGGCACCATCACGGATCCATCGGCGGGAGTGGAAGCCGGCGGCTTCAGCAATCCCATCAGCGGTGTCACCTCGTTCAACCCCGCGGGCGACCCTGGCCATCCGGGTGAAATCGGGCTCTACAACGATACAGGTGCTCTCATCACGGGATTGTCGCTCAGCACGACCATCTCCACCGGCCTGGACTCCACGACGGTCGCCAATGACTTCAACTGCAACGATGCCAACACCGCGCTCTTCCCCAACCCGTTCTTCCTGCACTGCGGTATCGCATACGATGGATCGAGCGGCAAATTGACCATCTCGTTTTTCGGCGTGAACCCTTCCGATGGCGACGAAACGAATGGCACCGAGGACGAAGTTGGCGAGCAGGAAGGCATCCCCACCATCGCTCCGCGATGCATAGGGACTCCCGACGGCGAAGGCTGCACCGATATCGGCCATTTCATTCTGGTCTTCAACGATAATTTTGTGGTCCCCACGCCGGGCAACACCAATCCCGTTCTCACCAACGGGTGGACCGACCCGAACAACGTGGGTTCTGTGGGTTCTGGCAAGATCTTCAACCAGGCTCCCAGTTTCGGCGCGGCCGACTTGTGGCTGCTGCTGGCCGGTGGAGCGCTGGCCTTGGCCATCCTCAAGCGGCGGCGCTCCTTTTCCAGGAATATCGGCTCCTGAAAGCAGCGTCGGTTTACGGCGGAAGCCTATGCCGCTAAACTGGTAACCACGGGAGGTCCTGTGAAATACGATCCCATGCGCAATCCAGATCCGGAAGCTTGGCTGGAACTGGGCGAGTATGAGCGAATCCAACTTGTCGAACAATATCACCGCCGCCAGAAGATTCGCATGCCCAGCCTGAAGGCGCATTCGGTCATCCACACGGTTGTCGAAAACCAGGTCGCCATGGGCGATTCCTATCTGGCCAAGGGAGTTCTGGAGCGGCTGATGAACGAGGGGTTGGATCGACACGAAGCCGTGCACTGCATCGGATCCGTTGTCGCGGGACAGATGTTTGCCGCCATGAAGGGGACTGCCAAGACTGATCTCAAACCCGACTACGACTGGAAACTGTTGCGCCTGACCGCCAAGTCCTGGAAGGAATCGCACCGGGACTGAAGGCCCCTCACTTCGCCGATTGTGCCGGCGCCATCAGCATGGCTTTCCAGGCTTCCTCGTCCTGCCCGATGCTGATCGTCTTGCCGCCGCGCACCAGCGGGAGCCGCAGCAGCGCCGGTTCGCGCTCGATCCGTCCCATCAGTTCCGCTTCGGAGAGCTTGAGGTATTTGAGGCCCCCTTCCACATAAGGCTTGCCCCCGGTATCCAGCAGTCCGGCCCAGCCGAACCGTTCCACGAATCGCCTGATCTCTCCCGCGGCGATGGCCCTCTTCTTCAGATCGACCATGTGGATGGTGGCGCGCCGCTCTTTGAAGAAGCGGTCCGCCGCGCGCGTCGCCGGGGAGTTCTTCACCCCGAAAATC
>OKRF01000399.1:5814-10722 GCA_900290315.1 Candidatus Sulfopaludibacter sp. SbA3
TCTTCACCCCGAAAATCTGGATCTCCGTCATGCGCAACGTTACTTCGCCCAATACGCCGGATGGCCCACGTACGTTTCGTTCTCCAGGTTCGCTAGAATGGCGCGGCGGGCGGCCAGAATATCGAGCTCTCCCTGCTCCTGGTACAGCACCCTGCCCCCCGGCGCGATCACGATCGTGAACGGTACGCCGGCATCCCAGTGGGCGTCGAACGCCGCTTGCAGGGCGTAGGTGTCTTCCGATCCGAATTGCAGATTGCGGCTGGACGCATGCTGCTCCTGCAGAATCTTCATCACCCCGGCCTTCTCATCGGGATAGTTGGTGGACACC
Source organism: Candidatus Sulfopaludibacter sp. SbA3 (assembly GCA_900290315.1). Taxonomy (GTDB): domain Bacteria; phylum Acidobacteriota; class Terriglobia; order Bryobacterales; family Bryobacteraceae; genus Sulfopaludibacter. Next base: position 6,143 of record OKRF01000399.1, read on the forward strand.
ATCACCAGGTCGAAATCGCGGCGGCGGAACATGCGGAACGTATTTTCCAGGGCGGGGAACTCATTGATGCAGGGGCCGCACCAGGTGGCCCAGAAGTTGATCAGCAGCACTTTGCCGGTTGGGTTCATGCGCAGTTTCTTCAGGTCGTCCGCCGTGACCATCTCCACATTCACGGGTTCGGCTTCAATCTTCTTCAATTCCTGCAGGTGGCTGTCGATCTTGCTTTTCCACTTGGTGGAGCAGCCGAAGGCTGGGGTGTGCGCCACTGCTACGGGCTGGCCCGCCAGCAAGGCATCCAGCGCTGCGCGAGCGTCCTGAATCTTCACCAGCGATTCGCGCTGAGCGTTGTCGATGCGCCCTTCGTAGCGCAGCTTGCGCTCGCGGTCGAAGAGGAATACGTGCGGTGTGGCCTGCGCCCCATGCGCCTGCGTCACCGATTGCGTCTCACCATCGTAGAGGTAGGGGAAATTGAAGTGCCGGTACTCGGCCCGGATCTTCATCTCCTCCAGGCTGTCGCTCACATCGGTGTAGCCCAGTTCGGAAAGTTGCACCGCATTGGGGTCGTTGGGCTGAATGGCCACAAAGGCCACGCCCTTGTCGCGGTAGTCCTCCACCAGCTTCTTCACGCGCCCTTCGTAGAGCTGCGAAGTGGGGCAGTGATTGCAGAGGAACATCACCATCAACAGCGGGCTGTCTTTGTAGTCGTTTAGCTTGTGGATCTGGCCGTCGATTCCCGGCAGCGCGAAATCCGGCGCTGGCGCTCCGGGCGGCAGGATGGGATGCGCGGTGGAAGTGCGCGGAGTGAGCGCCGGCTCCTGGCCGCTTACGGCCCCGCACGCGAACGCCAACACCAGCAAGACTCTGAGTGTCATCCCGGACCCTCCTTCTGCTCGAACAATGAGTATACTCCGCCCGGTTATGCTCCGGCCGGCGGTTCTGCTAGACTCGCATTCGGAAGGAGATCTCCGTTATGTCAAGGCTTCTTTTCTTTCTGCTGGCGGCCGCCACGGCTTTTGCCGCCGACGATCCCTGGGCCAAAGTGCAGGCGCTGAAGAGCGGCACTGAGATCCGCGTGATCAAAAAGGGTTCCACCCAGCCATTGATCGGCAAATTCGATGAGGCAGACGCCGATCGGCTCCTCATGGTGCTCAAGAACGAGCAGGTGGCCATCCCGAAAGACCAGGTGGACCGCCTCGACTATCGCCCCGCCGGCGGCCGCGTTACCGTCACCGGCAAAACCACGCAGAACGATCCCACCGCCGCGCAGGAGCCGCGCGCCGGCATGGCGCATCAGCCCGAAGGGGGCGGAACCACTTCGACCGCCGGTGTCAACGTGGGCTCCAGGCCCGATTTCGAAATGCTGTACCGCCGCCCCATTGGGGCGCCTAAGAAGTAGCGCTGCGGCCCCGTAGGACAGACGATCGTTTTTTGTCGTCTGTCAAGTAGGGGCGCCGACCCGCAAAACGGGATGAAAATGGGCCAGCCACCCGCCCAACCTTCACCAGATTTTCGCCTTTTCCGCTACACCTGTTTTCAATGGGTTAGGGTGTGTTTTCGACCCTGTCAATCGGGGGCGGACCACCCCGCAAAACGGGATGAAAAACCGGCGATTGGTAGCGCCGGCGGTCTCGCCGCCGGTTGCACTGGCCGACCGGCGACAAGATCGCCGGCGTTACGCAGTAAGCCCCGTCACGCTCAGGCGGAAGACATCGGGCCGCGCGTAGTGCCCGGCCACGTCCAGATCGAACTTCCCTTCGGCGATCTCGCCCATGTCCAGGTCGGCCGTCAGGATGCACTCGCCGCCGTAACACGGTCCCGCCAGCACTTTCCCCAGTGGTCCGACAATGAGGCTGCCGCCGCGGATGAGTTCCGTATGCTGGCACGCGGAAAGTACGAAGCAGCGCCCCTCCAGAGCGATGTGCCGCATGGTCACCGGCCACGTCTCGCGATCGTCCACCGTGGGCGCACAGTACAACTGAATTCCCTGCTGATACATGGCGGCGCGCAACAGCGGCATGTAGTTCTCCCAACAGATCACCGCGCCGATTCGTCCGAATCCGGTCTCGATCACCGGCAGAGTGGAGCCATCGCCGAAGCCCCAAATCAGCCGCTCCATGGCAGTCGGCATCAGCTTGCGATGCTTTCCCGCCAGCGAACCATCGGGCGCGAAGAACAGCGCCGTGCAGTAGAGCGTGCCGCCGCCGCGTTCGATCACGCCGATCACCAGCCACACGGCGTGCGACCGGGCCGCTTCGCCGAGCCGCGCTGTTGCCGGCCCCGGTACATCCACCGCGCCTTCGAAGTAGCGGCGAAACAGTTGGCGGCCCTCCGCTGTCCGGGACCCCACGCGCGCGCCGAAATCCTCTCCCTTCGGATATCCGCCAATGAATGCCTCGGGAAACACCACCAGGCGGGCGCCCCGCGCCGCGGCATCGCGAATGAGCCCTTCCGCCTTGCCGAGACACGCGTCGCTATCGAACAGCACCGCCCCGGCTTGCACCACCGCCACTGTCAGAGGCATCGTAAGAAGTATACGCCGCAGAACGGGCGTTTATCACGATGACCACTTCGATTTCGAACCTTTCCGCCAATCGTAAGGTCAAGGCGTTACTGTTCGGATTGCTCGTCTTCACCTCCGGTTGCCAGACCGGGATTCTGAGCGCGCAGTCATTGCCGGAAGAACCCGAACGATTCGACGTTGCGTCGGTCCGGCCAAGCGGTGCAAAGGGTGACCGCCCCACTTTCGAGTCCAACCCCGGCGGTGGCGTTCATGCGGCCAATGTCACGTTGAAGCTGCTCATTCAGATGGCGTATGACATTCTACCTGAGCAGTTGTCCGGCGGGCCGGGGTGGACCGACTCGGAGGAGTACACAGTGAACGCCAAAGGTCCTGCCGGAGCTCCTGTTCTCCCGAAAGCCGCGCAACTGGAGTTGACGCGCACACGCCTGCGGACACTTCTGAGTGACCGCTTTCATCTGGAACTCAAGCTGGAGACAAACCCGGCTGCCGGGTATGTTCTGACGGTTGCAGCGAAGGGCCACAAGATGACCGTTGCCACTGACCCGGGGGCTTCCCTTTTACGCCAGGTTGGGCGTTGGAAGGTTCGTGCGGAGGGGGTCGGGATGTCTATTTTCGCCCGTTTCCTCAGCGTGCACCTGCGCGCAACGGTGGTCGACCGGACCGGGCTGGAGGGCCGTTTCCATTTCGAGTTGAATTGGACCCCAGTACCTCTTCCCAGCTCGCTCGACGCTCTCAATGGACTGACCGAGGAGACTCTCATTCCGGCCGTTCAGGAACAACTGGGGTTGAAGTTGGAACGTCAGAAAGTCGCGACCGATCGATACACGATCCAGCGTGCGGAGAAGCCGGCGGAGAACTAATACGCGGCGTTACACTAAAAGTAGTCGTGGCTGGGTTTGAACTACTGCCGGGAGGGGGAATTCCGCGCCGGGCATTGCTGGTGATGCCTGCGGCGTTCGTGGCCCTGCTGGCATCCATGTATCGGAGGGAACGAAAAATGCCAAGCCCCAAAGCAAGCGGCACGGGTGCCGAAGTCGATATCGTCCTGGTCTCTGATAAAGGCCAGCGCGAGCAGACCATTCACGTGCAGAAAACCGTGAAAAGCGATGCCGAATGGAAGGGCGAACTGGAGCCCGATGAGTACGCCGTGGCCCGTAAACACGGCACCGAGCCTGCCTTCACCGGCCGCTACTGGAACAACCACGAACCCGGTATGTACCGTTGCGCCTGCTGCGGCACGGCCCTGTTCCGCTCCTCGGAGAAGTTCGAATCGGGCACCGGATGGCCCAGTTTCTGGTCGCCCGCCGCGGAAGAGAACATCGAGACCGTCAAGGACAATTCCTTCTTCATGGAGCGCGTGGAAGTGCTCTGCAAGAAGTGTGACGCGCACCTGGGCCATGTCTTCCCCGATGGTCCCCATCCCACCGGCTTGCGCTACTGCATCAACTCCGCGGCGCTGCGCTTCAACAAGGCGCAGTAACTTCCCAAGTCTCCCGGACGCCTCTCACCACAATGCTCTGGGTCGCGCTCCTCACGCTTTTCGCCGGCGGATTCCCGCAAGACACGGCGCCCGCCGACCCCGGCGTGGTCATTCGATCCACCACCAATCTGGTGCAGGTTCGCGTAGTAGTGGAGGATTCCAAAGGCGGTCCAGTTACCGATCTCCAACGGGAAGATTTCCAGCTCTTGGACGATCGCAAGCCGCAGCCCATCTCGCTGTTCACGGCCGAGCGCGGTACCCTGGCACCGCTTGCCGCGCCTCTATACGCCAACGAATCGCCCGGCGCGGCACCGGCCTCCGACGGATATTCTCTGATTCTGCTGGACTGGATCAATACCGAATATGCCGACCGCTACCGTGCAAAAGAAGCCGTGATCCAGTTACTCAAGACCTTCCAGCCCCGGCAAAAAGTGGCCGTCTATCTTCTCGGCCACCAGCCCTACCTGCTGCACGATTTCACTTCCGATATGGCGGAACTGGCCCAGGCGGTGGAAGATGCCGACCTCGAATTCGGCGAAGTCGACGACCCGCCTCCCAGCCGCTTCGATGCCCGATTCG
>OKRF01000399.1:10729-12210 GCA_900290315.1 Candidatus Sulfopaludibacter sp. SbA3
CGGCGAAGTCGACGACCCGCCTCCCAGCCGCTTCGATGCCCGATTCGGCTCGAAAACGGGTCCCCCGCCCAGTGTGGAAGAGCAGCTCTTCTTCCTGAATCGGCGCATCACCGATTCGTTTCACACCCTCGAAATGATCGCCGGCAACCTGGCCCGCGTGCCCGGCAGGAAGAGTCTGATCTGGCTGTCCGATGCATTCCCGCTGGTCATCAACGGCGGCGTCATCCGTGGAGCGAATGCGCTCGAAGTGGTCTATTATCAGAACCTCGAACACCTGCTGGCCAAGCTCAATCGCGCCGACGTCGCCGTGCATGGCGTGGACGCGCGCGGTTTGTCCGCCACCACCCGAAGCTACGCCGGCACGATGGTGCAAATGGCTGAGCGTACCGGCGGAACTGTATTTCACGACCGCAATGACCTGGACACGGGCATTCGCCTGGCCCTGGAAGACATGCGCGTCAGCTATACCCTGGGATTCCACGTGCCGGCGGGCGCTGCTCCGGGCCTGCACGAGATTCGCGTCAAAGTGAACCGCCCCGGAGTCAAGCTGCGCTACCGCGAATCCTACCAGTTAGCGGAGTCCGTCCCGGTGAGATAGGCTGTAAGTAATGACCAAGGTGCAAGTGCATTTCCGGCTCCAGAAGCCGTTGAACGACGCTATGCTCGAACGGCTCAGCGACACCACCGCCAAATACGGCATCCAGAAGATCAAGATCGATCCCGCGCTCGATGGCCTGATGGTGGAGTACGATGCCACCCGCCTGCGTCCCTCGGAAGTGGAATCGGCCCTCGCCGTCGCCGGCATTCCCATAGAGTAGCAAAACGGGATGAAAAGCCGGCGGGGTAGCGCCGTCGGTCTTGCCGCCGGTTGCTCGGGCCGACCGGCGAGCGAAGCGCGCCGTTGCACAGCCCCGGCCCCTGACCCCTGCCCCTGACCCCCGGCCCCTGGCCCCTGTTTTTCGACCCTGTCTGCTTGCTCTTCAATACCAATACTTCGTCTTCTTCGTCCACTCCGAGTTCGGATACCGCCGGTGCAGCAGGTCGAAGGCCTGCCGCGAATAGCCGCTGGATTTGTCCGCCGGCCCATAGTGCGTAGCTTCCACCGCGAGGTGCAGCGCCTGCGGCACGCGCCCGTCCTGCGGGTGGGCCTTCGCCCAATCCAGCGTAGCCGCGCAAAGGTAGTTCACCGAATTCGACGCCCGCTCCCTCAATTGCTGCCATTCCTTGTCCGCCTCAGTGCGCTGCGCCGCCGGTAGAAACTCGGTAGGACCGAAATGCCCGTCAGGATAAAGGTCGAACAGCGCCTGGTGGTTGCGATTGTCTCCACTGGAGCCAGAACCGGTGGGCGCTGTCAGGAACCACCAGTTGTCGCGGAACGGGTCGCTCTTCATCACGGGAGTTTCACGACCCATTCCTGAACGGATTTCCGGCGCTAATCCCGGCGCACGCAGCATCAGGAACACGGCGGCGAAGTGGGCCCC
>OKRF01000238.1 GCA_900290315.1 Candidatus Sulfopaludibacter sp. SbA3
CATCCATCCCCAATCCCCAACCCCCATCCCCAACCCCTGCCTTCCCCATCCCCCCCAACTACTCCGGATCGCTGCTCTCGCCCGTGCCGGAGTGGTGGATCGCCGCTAGCAGTTCTTGATAATTCCGGCGCAGCAGTCTTCGATAGGGACCCGGCTGCAAACCGGCGGCGCGGGCGCCGTCGGCGAACCGCATCTCCGCCGTCCATACAACGGAACGTCTCGTCCGATTCGAACCCGAACTGCCACAGGGAAGGCATCGGGATGGCGTAGTTGTCCGGCAGTCCCAGCGCCTCAAACGGGAAGTCCGCTGCCCAATCCACGTGGTAGCCCACCCGCATATTCAAGGGATTTACGGACACCTGCGCGTGCGTAACGCAGTTGGCCGAGGCGATGTGATACCGGTTGCGTAGCATCTCAACCAACATTGTGGCGCTGCGCAGTTGCCCCGGACTGATTGTGGCCTGTCGGGTCTCGGCTTCGAAAGACACTCCCAGGAAGCTCGCATTCAAGTTGACATAGGCCCACTTCTCGTCGGCCCAGAGGGAGTGGCCAGCGTGATTCGCCACTTGGTCTTCCGGCACCACGCGGTAAACCCGGCCGAAGCGATCGATCACGAAGTTATACGAACGGCGGCGCCGTACGTAATCCAGAAGCGACTCGCCGATGCGCTTCAGCACGCCGTTCTGTTGGGCCTCAAACGGAGCCTGCTGGCTTTCGGTGGTATGAAACACCACGCCTGCGGGTCGAGTGCGGTGCTCGGCCGCTGACGAGTCATGAACCGGAAAGGCAAGGTAGGAGCGCGTACGAGTGGCGATGGTGTACCGGTTGTCCACCCTCAGTCCGTTGCTGTACGTCTCTGTGGCGCCGCTCCGTTCCACCAGCCAAACGTCCGGGTTGCTCTTAGGCGCCGGCCCCGCCGCCACCGCCACCGAAGGGTTGCGCCGCATCGGCGGAGGGCCGGCATGCGCCGCGCCCCGGAAAAGCGAAAAAGAGAGGAACGCCGCCAGCGCAATCAGCGCTAACAGGAACAATCGCTGCAGAGTAAGCCGGCGCGGGGTGTCCTGGCTTGGCAACGCAGGGGACACGGCCTTCAGGAAACGAAGGCGAGCGACCGGGTCGGGTATATACCTGGCAACCTGACCCGCCCACGGGGGGCAACCCGCTGCCGGCCGAGTACGAATTGCCATATGTGCTAATGAAGTGCCGCCGGGACGCAAAAACTCTCAAATAGAAAAATTCTCAAAAAAATTGTTGAGAATTACAGCGCCACCCCGGCACTAGCCAATATCAGCACAAGTATTGGAGCTTCTTCGCATGTTTAAACGATGGTTTGAATCCTCCTCCCAGGACAAGGGCGCATCCTCGAATGGTTCACGCCCTGCCGGTTCAGCGAATCGGGCGTTGGGACTCATGGAGTTAGCCGAGGAGTGCGAGCGTCCAGTGACGCGCCTGGCACCCCTGGAGTGCACCACGAAGGCTGCCGACTTCGAGCAGATTTACCAGAATGCGGCCGTGAAGCCGCCCGATTTGCCCTACAGCATCCTGAAAGTTGTGGAGATGCTCGGCAGCCCCCATCTCAAGGGAATGACTCCGGATGCCAAGCGTTGCGCTTTGTTGATGGCGTTGGATGCCGCGAGCGTGGGAATCGAGAACCTGCTGCAAGACGCGATGGTGCGGCAGCGCGCCCTCAACGACTATGCCGAAAAGCAGCAGGAAAAACTCTCGCGGTATGAAGCTCAGAAGGCGGAGGAGAACCGCACCATTCAGGCCGAACTCGACCGCATCACCAGCCAGTATATGGCTCGCATTCAGGCCAACGTGGATGAGGTGGCCCGGCAGCAGGATGGACTGCTCGCCTGGCAAAAGCGGAAGCAGGAAGAGAGCCAGCGCATTGCTGATTCGGCAGCGTACCTCGTGCCCGAGGGCAACGCCACGCACAACAACGGTCTCACGGCCGTGTTGGAGCGCGCGTCGCAAGCGCGGAGGTTGGCGTAGAAGGCCATGTTGGTCAGCGCATTATGCCTGGGAGCTGTGGCTTTGGTAGTTTGTTGCGGCTTTTTCCGGCGGGACCCTCCGTTGGATTCCCAGGAACTCCGCGTTTTGAGGCGATTCTCCGATGAGCTTCGCAAAGCACAAATCCATCCGTTTGAATGACCCTACCAGGAGACAAGTAATGAGCAAATCCGAAGAAGAATACACTCAGCCGATTGGATTGGACGTCGGCACCAGCCGTATTGTGGCGGCACGCAGCGCCGACAAGCGATATCGTTATGAATCGCAGCTCAACGCATTTCTGACTCTGCCGTACTCCAAGCTGGCGGACAACCTGTTACAGCGCGAGAACGTGTTCCACGAAGTGCATGGCTCGGAAATCGTGGTGGCCGGCAACGACGCCGAAAGATTCGCCGAGGTCTTCCACGTGGAAACCCGCCGTCCCATGCAGAACGGCATATTGAATCCCCAGGAACCACACAGCCTGGCGGTGGTGCGCAGCATCATCGGCAAGCTTCTGGGAAGGGCCACGGTGGAGAAGCAGAAGGTGTACTTCAGCGTGCCCGCCCCGGTGGAGGGCAGCGAGACCGGCATCCCCTACCATCAGGCTTCCATCAGCCAGATTCTGACTGAGCTCGGCTTCGCACCCACGCCCATCGCGGAGGGCTTGGCCGTGGTCTTCGGCGAACTCGGCGACGCCAATTTTAGCGGCATCGGCATCTCCTGCGGCAGCGGGCTATGTAACGTTTGCCTGGCCGTGCTTTCCGTGCCAGTGATCAGCTTCAGCGTGCCCAAGGCAGGCGACTTCATCGACAACCAGGCGGCCCTGGTGACCGGTGATCTGGCCATTCGGCTGCGCATCCAGAAAGAAAAGGCGTTCCGCCTGAACGGGCTCTGCAGCGACCGGGTCCAGAACGCCCTGACCGTGTATTACCAGGAGATGATCGTCAACCTCGTAAAGACCCTGTGCAATCACATCTCTTCCGCGCAGAAGCTACCTAAGCTCGAACAGGCGATCCCGTTGGTCTTGAGCGGTGGCACGGCCATGCCGCACGGCTTCCTGGATCATTTCATGACCGCCATGCGCGCCAACGAACTGCCGGTGAAGCTGTCGGAAGTCCGCATCTCCGCCGACCCGCTGAATTCGACGGCACGTGGCGCGCTGATGGCGGCACTGTGCTGAAAATCAGCGATTAAACCGCGCCCAGCAGTGCCCGGTTCAACGAGTCCAGTTGCCCCAGCATGCGCTGCTCATAGTCCGGGTTGAAATGCAGCCAGTCGCACCTCGCCTCTTCGCCGGCCGGAGTGAGGAACAGCAGCCACGCTACCGCACACATACAGGCGATGCCGCCCAAGCAGGTATCCAGGGCCCACCCCAATCGCAGGTCGAAGAGCTGGTGTAGCGTCGCTCCGAGTGTGTTGCTCAGGAAGAACACCGAAAAGACCACTGTATTCAGCATGACGTTGCGGTTTAAACGCACTGGGCAGCGGCTCACCAGGATCAACATCAACAGCAGGAAGATGGCTAGCGCCAGATTCACACCCCGGCCCCCCGCCGTGATCAGCAGCAGCGTGCGCGACCGCGACGACATGGGCGATTGGATGCGGGGCAGCAGGCTCAGAATCGAAATCGCCACCGAGCTCAACATACTGCCGTACATCATCCAACGGCCCAGCGTACGGATTCCCCGATACCTGGCCAGCACGGTGCCGCATAATTCCCCTACCAGGAGGATCTCGAGCAGCCAGTGCAGCGGCTGGGTCACCTCCCAGAAATGGAAATAGGCATGCGAACGAATGTTCAGCATCAGCGGTCCTGCCAGGTAGGGCACCAGGAAAATCAGGTACGCCGTTAAGACGGGGTACCGTCTCGCCAACCCCGTTTTGCACAATCGGAAGGCCGTCAGAATGGATACCACCAACGTCACCGCGTCAAACAGTGCGAACAGGGCAGAAAGCGGCATCAATAATCCCTAACGACCTTATCGGCCAACAATCGAGAATTTTTCGGGGCGGACTTTCGGTATAAAGTAAGGAACCATGGCGGAGCGATCTTTCCAGACCGAAGTGGGCAAACTGCGGCTCGGCGCCGGCCAGGTCTTTCGCGGTGAGGGCATCCTCGCCGTCACCAAGGCCCTGCTCCAATCCGGCGTTTCTTACGTTGCCGGCTACCAGGGCGCGCCCATCTCCCACCTGATGGATGTCCTGACCGATGCCAGTGGCATCCTCCAGGAACTGGGCGTCCATTTCGAGCACAGCGCCTCGGAGGCCACCGCCGCCGCCACGCTCGCCGCCTCGGTCCACTATCCGCTGCGCGGCGCAGTCACCTTCAAATCGACCGTAGGCACCAATGTGGCGTCCGACGCCCTGGCCAACCTGGCCTCAGGCGGCGTCAAGGGCGGCGCCCTGATCATTGTGGGCGAAGATTACGGCGAAGGCTCCAGCATCATGCAGGAACGTTCCCACGCCTTCGCCATGAAGTCGCAAATGTGGCTTCTGGATCCGCGCCCTAACCTGCCATCGATCGTCCGCGCCGTGGAGCAGGGCTTCGCACTTTCCGAAGCCAGCAATACGCCGGTCATGCTGGAACTGCGCATCCGCGCCTGCCATGTGCATGGCCGCTTCATTACCGGCGATAACGTCCGTCCCGCGTTCTCTCTGGCCGAAGCCATGGAACGACCGGTCCGCGACTCCGGCCGCATCGTGCTGCCGCCCGCCAGTTACCAGCACGAACAGGAGAAGATCCGCCATCGCTGGCCCGTCGCCCAGCGCTTCATCCAGCAACACTCGCTCAACGAGATGTTCTCAGAGGACACGCAGGATTTCGGCATCGTCCTGCAGGGCGGCATGTACAACACCACCGTACGTGCGCTCGAACTGCTCGGCCTCTCCACACCCTTCGGCGAAACGCGCGTGCCGCTCTATGTCCTCAACGTCACCTATCCCATCGTCGACGAGGAGTTGCGCCGCTTCTGCTCTTCCAAGCGCGGCGTCCTGCTGATCGAGGAAGGCCAGCCCGACTTCATCGAACAGAACCTGCACAGCATCCTGCGCAAGGCCGGCATTTCCACCACGCTGCATGGCAAGGACCTGCTTCCCATGGGCGGAGAGTACACCGCCACGGTGATTCTGCAGGCCCTGCGCAAATTCGTGAACCTGTACGCGCCGCGCCTGATCGCCAGGCCCGCGGCGCCAAAACCCGCGCCGCCGCCAGGACTGGAAGCGGCGGTGCATCCCCGGCCGCCCTCATTCTGCACCGGCTGTCCCGAGCGGCCCATCTTCACCGCCATGAAACTGGTGGAGCGGGAACTGGGCAGGCATCACGTCAGTTGCGACATCGGGTGTCACCTGTTTTCCATTCTGCCACCCTTCAATATCGGCGCCACCACCATGGGATACGGCCTCGGGTGGGCCGGCGCGGCGGCCTTCAGCACTCCCGAAACCACCAAACGCACCATCAGCATCATGGGCGATGGAGGCTTCTGGCACAACGGCCTCACCAGCGGAGTGGGCAACGCCGTCTTCAACCGCAACGATAGCCTGCTCGTGGTGGTCGATAACGGATACAGCGCCGCCACCGGCGGCCAGGACATTCCTTCTTCGCAAGCCCCCAAATCGATCGCCGAAGCCGTGCGCGGGGTAGGCGTGAAATGGGTCCGCACCATCACCCATACCTACAACGTGGCAGCGATGCGCGACACCCTGCGCGAAGCCCTGACCACCGGCGAGAAGGGGCCCAAGGTGATTGTGGCGCAGAGCGAATGCATGCTCAATCGCCAGCGCCGCGAGCGGCCCGCCCTGGAAAAGCGCACCGCCGAAGGCCGCCACACCGTGCGCGAGCGTTTCGGAGTCGACCCCGAAACCTGCACCGGCGATCACGCCTGCATCCGCCTCTCCGGCTGCCCGTCTCTGACCATCGCGCCCAATCCCGACCCGCTGCGCAAGGACCCGGTGGCCACCGTTCTCGATAGTTGCGTGGGCTGCGGCCTGTGCGGGGAAGTGGCCCACGCTGCGGTGCTCTGCCCTTCCTTCTATCGCACTGAAATTGTTTCCCATCCAAGCCTCTGGGAGCGCTTCCAGGCGCGTGTCGCGGGCGCCGTCATCGGGTTTCTGCAGAGGGGCCTCTGAAACGTGCAGCCCCGGGCAATCACGCTGGCCATTCTGGCCATGGGCGGCGAGGGCGGCGGCGTGCTGGCCGATTGGGTTGTCGATCTGGCCGAGCACGCCGGCTACTACGCCCAGGCCACGAGCGTTCCCGGCGTGGCGCAGCGCACCGGAACCACCATTTATTACGTCGAGCTGTTTCCGCAAACGGCGAGCGGCGAGCCGGTGCTGGCATTGATGCCCGTGCCTGGCGAGGTCGATATCGTCATCGCCAGCGAACTGATGGAGGCCGGCCGCGCCGTCCAACGCGGCCTGGTCACGCCGGATCGCACCGTGCTGATCGCCTCCACGCATCGCGTCTATTCCATGACCGAGCGCACCGCTCCCGGCGATGGGCGAATCAATAGCGACGCGCTTCTGGCCGCTTGCCGCGAATCCTCCGCACGCTTCGTCAGGGCCGACTTCGCGGCCGTCGCGCAGCAGTCTGGCAGCGTGATCAGCGCTGCCCTCTTCGGCGCCCTGGCCTCCACGCGGGCGCTGCCCTTTGACCGGGCCGCTTTCGAGGATGCCATCCGCCGTGGGGGTGTGGGAGTGGAACCGAGTCTCGCCGCGTTCGCCGCCGGCTTCCAGCCCGCAGATCCCGTGCCGGAGTCCGCTCACCAGGCTTCCGCCATCCAACGCCTCACCCAGTATCAGGACGCGCAATATGCCCAGCTCTATCTCGATCGTCTGGCGCCGATCCGGGAGTGCGGCGACGCCGTCCTGCTGGAAGAGACGGCCCGCTACCTGGCCCTCTGGATGACTTACGAAGACGCCATCCGCGTAGCCGCCCTCAAGATCCGCCGCGAGCGCTTCGAACGCGTCCGCCGCGAGTCGCGCGCGGCGCCCGGACAGCTTCTGCACATCGACGAATTCCTGCACCCCCGCGTGGAAGAGATCGCTGACATCCTGCCCGCATCATTCGGCTGGGCCCGCCGCCTGATCGCCCTCTTCACCGGCCGCGGCAGAATCGTCCGCACCACGTCCCTGTTCGGCTTCCTGCAGCTCTACGCCATCGCCGCCCTGCGCCCGCTACGACGCAAGTCGCTCCGCTTCCAAAGAGAGCAGAAGAGAATCGAGGAATGGCTGGAACTGGTGCGCACCACCGCCCGCAAAGATCTCGCACTGGCGCGCGAAGTGGCCCAATACCCGCGAGTCCTGCGGGGCTACGGCGACACCTACGCCGAGGGAGTTCGCCAATTCAACGCCCTCATGAAGGGGACCGACGCATCTTAAGGAGGTTCATCTGAATAGCTCCCGGTATACGGCAATTCCGGGACATCACTCTTTGTCCAACTGGGCGATCACCTTTTCGGCCTGAGTCACCTGGTCGGCGGTGCCGCGGAAAGCCAGGGCTTTCGGCTGGTTGCACGGCCAAATGCGCTGCGCTCTTGTCGCGGAGCGAACGGCGTTGACGAATTCCTGCATGGCTTGCGGAGTAGTCGCGTGGCTCAAGTAAAACACGTGAGCTACGGGGTCTCGCGGGGTGTTCAATTGCTGCTCGTGAGGCGCGGGACCTGGCTGGTTCGCGGGCTGATCCAGTTGACTGAGCAGCCAATCGGCAGCGGCGGCCTCGTCAGCCGTCCCGCGGTATACCAGAACCGCCGGCGCATTGACCGGAAAGACACGATTCAGCTCGGCGACGACGCGGACGGCGTTAGGCCGCGTAAATAAATAAACTTTACAACTTCGTATTTGGAAGAATCGTGTAATTCCATT
>OKRF01000403.1 GCA_900290315.1 Candidatus Sulfopaludibacter sp. SbA3
GGGCCGGTTGTTGCCGTCGTCAAAACCGGCAATACTGCGGGTGTTTTACTCCGGCACTGACAGGCAAGGAGCATCGAAGTGATTGAGACGTTTCTAACAGCCTACGACCCCTCCGATCTGCCCGGAACCAGTATCGATCCCCTCGGCTTTGAACGCGGATATCTCTTTCTTGCCGACAAAATTCTGCCTGGCCTCACCAATGTTGCATCACGCCCCCGCTACTTGGCCCTGATTTGCGCCGGAATTCAACTAAGTGGGGATGCTACTGATCCTACGCGACGCGAGCAGATCCGCAAGCGTCGCCAAGAGACAATTCTCCGACTGGAGCGATTCTGGGCTTTGGCAAACGTGCTCGCACGCCCAGACGATTCAGGTGCCGTTCGCGGTGTCAACCCCGCAGAAAACAGTGGGTTCCAGGTCCCAAAATGTGAACTGGCTGCGCCATTTGGCATGGGGCGCCAACGGCGCCTTGGTCCGCCGCGTTGTGGCGTGTGACCTCGATTTGGATAGTTGGATCATGCGCCCGGCTCGGCTGGTGGTGCTGGATTTGGATTTGGATAGGCTGCAAGCGAATCCGCCGCGGCGGTCGCCGGCGGTTATTCGGTACACCTTCGGTAGCTCCGATTTCAACACGTCGTGGCGTGGTAGTAAGAGAACGAGCGATTGGGCGTGCCCGAGGTGTCGGGTGGGCTATAGCTATAGAGCCAACCGGTCACAGACGTTGCAACACGGGCCAAACGGGCGCGAACGAGTGGTAACCGACGCCAATCAGACACTGCCGGATCGAATCCTGGGTCCTCCCTGGCCACTTTTTTCTTCGGGTTGGATGGCGGCACAAAGTGCCTACTTAGAGCGAATATTTCAGGTGGTCAGCGCAGGTGGTCACCCGTTGCGTTGCCGTGTAACCGGTTCCGATTCATGCGGTTGCAGGAAATTCCGATCCGAGCATGTGACAACTTCGTTGGGCCGGCGGCGAGCAGTCCGTCAGGAGCTCGCGGAATGGTGAAAACGGCGCGCGCCGCAGTTGGTTCTGTCGGCCTGGGCCATCATCCAAACCCACTTGAACGACGCGCGACAAACCGCCCGACTGAGGGTAACCTCCTTGTCGTTGGCGTTCATCAACCAGAAGCGTGCGTACCTGCCCGCGCACCCGCCATGCGCACCTGGAAAAGCCACTCTAACTGGAATTCTCGTGCCGATGGGCAAGCCGCTGAAAATAATGGAGTTCCAGGTCTCAAGATTTAAACTATCTGGCCCCGTCTCGCGTCGACGGCCATCCGTTGGCGACGTGGTGCGCGCGTTGCGGTGTCTGGCGCCGGGTTGGCTGAATGATGGGACCCGCCGCCTCGGCCGCGCCCAGCCGCCCCTGATCGCCACGGCAGATTCCATCCCCACTGCGGAAATTCCGCAGTCCCGAAGCACGGGCACCCCAGCGATGAATTTGCTACGGTCACATGGGAGTCTCCCAAGTGGCGGGATCGGAACAGCATTTAGACCGACTCCGGGGCGGGTTGGGGTGAGATGGCGACGCCGACTACAACTTGTGAGATATTTGCCACAAGTTGATCGCGCCGGGTGCAAGCAGCCAGCGGCAGCTTCGGCGCAACTGCGCCGAAGTCCTTCCCATGCGGCAAGAGCACATCCTGAGCGGTCGGGAGGGGATACCCTCAGGGGTTTTGTAGGTTCGGCTCTGGCGATTGCCGCCGAGACATGGACCTTTGGGGCTCCAATCCCGCCACCGACCCCCGCTTCACCGAACCGGCTTACTGGGGAAATTCCCCAGTCGCTGACACACCGGAATCGCCCGTTGTCCCAGCGGGGCAGCCCTGCGCGATCTCCACCAGTTTCTCCGCCACATCCTCAGCCTGGTGCGCCGGCACCCTCCGGATGACCGCCAGGCAGTTGTTGGTGATGGACCAGTTCCTGCCACTCGGATTCAACCGGTCAAATAGCGCGGTGATCTCGGTGGTGGCGGTATCGGTCAGCCGGTAACCGGCGGGATCGGTGTCCATGATGATCTCGGCGCACTCGGCTCCGCGCAGCACCAGCAGTTTCAGCCGCTGCTCCCGGCGGCACGCTGCATCGTGTTCCACAATCCGACGATACTGGTTGCGCATCGCCACCACATAACCCGGCCCGCGCCAGCGATCACGCATCAAACGGAAGCGACTGTAGATACCCAACCGCCGCCTCTCCCAGGCGCACAGTTCCCACGCCGGCTTCACACGGAATCGCCAGTTCACTTCCCGTGGATTCACCGGAGCGAAACCCGCCTTCAGCATCGCCCCCTTGAACATTCCGTTCGTCACGTAGAAGCCTTCCGGCTCCCGCTCGAAGTCGTGCTTCATGATGTAGCTGTTGGGCGTGTACACCCTCTCCGCCGTGACCAGCACGTCGCGAATCCAGTTGATCAGGACTGCCTGCTGCCCGGCGGAGAGATCGTTCAGACACTCCGGACTGTTGGCGTAATCCACCTTCATTGATGCACCTCCACGCGAGGGATGCCGCGGCCGGACAACGTGTAGAACTGCAGGTCATTCATCTCGAGGCGTACAACCTGGATCAGGTGGAGGACGCGGATGGCGTCATCCATGATGCGAACGGGAAGATGCCGTCGACGGTTGATGATATCCAGGAAGCGGTCCATTGCTGGTTCGGCCGGACCCAGCGCCCGTGCCGCGGCAATGTGGTCATCGAGCGTCACGACCTCAGTCGGGTGCCGGCGGGCAACAGCAGGAGTGAGCGTTTCTGCAGGCTTCCAACTGTACTCGAAGCGTCCGTCGCCGGGCAGGGTGCAAGCCTGAACGGCCCGCATCCCGATTTGGATCTGGTCCAGCGCCTTGCGGATGCGCTGCAAGTTCCGGCGGACCCGGCCGCTCGTCTCCGTTGCGGGTGGCTCCATGTGGAGGCCGACTTCAAAAGTTTTGGAGTGGTCGTGTTCGAATTCGTCCACGGCGCGGTGGACGGTGGCCAGCTCGCTCGCGGCGGCACGGTGATCGTCAGCGGTCATGACGCGCATGAATCTGCCTCTCATACAGTGCTTGCTCCTCTCTTCTCGGAATCGATGGCGGAGGCGGATGTCCCGTTCGATGCAGCAGCCGCGCAACCCTGCGCGATCTTCAGCAACGCCGACGCCACCTCCTCGGCGCGCCACACCGGCACGCGCCGGATCACCGCCAGTTGCTCGTTGATGACGTATGAGTGTCGGCCCTTCGGATCGAATTCCGCGAACACCGCCAGCACCGCCGCCACCGCTTCTCGGGTCAGTCGATGGCCAGAGGGTTCCGTATCCAGAACGACCTGCGCCAGGTACTTGGCCCGAAGCACCACCACTCTGGGACGATGCTCCCGCTGGCAAGCCCGGCTGTGCTCTTGCGCTCGCAGCCATTGCGTCCCCTCGAGGACCTCGTAACCCTTCTCGCGCCATCGATTCCGTACCAGCCATCCGCGACCGTATACTCTCCGCTGCCGCTGCTCCCAGCGCGCCAGTTCGCAAGCCGGTTTCACGCGGAATCGCCAGTTCAGATCGCTCTCATCCACCGGATGGAAGCCCGCCGCCAGCATGGCGCCCTTGAACGCACCGTTGTAGACGTAGAACCCGTCCGGCTCGTGATCGAAGTCGTGTTTCATGCCGTAGCTATTGCGCCGGAAGACCTTCTTGGCAGGCACGAGCACGGCTCGTATCCAGTCCACCAGGGCTGTCTGCTGCTCGGGTTTGAGCTTCTGAAATCCCGTTGGATCGTTGGCCGCCCAGTCCCGTTGGGCCAGTGCGTCCCGTCGGTGTCGAGTCGATACTGCGTTCATGTTGTTCGTCGTCATTTTCAATTCCTTCCTCTCTGTCTGCCGCAACCGGCGTGGCCGGGAAACTTATTTCGCAAAACCGGCCCGCCGCTTTTAGGTCATAACTCCAGTCGAATCAGCTTTTTTCGCATATTTCGCTTTTTTCGCTACTGCCTACGCTTCTTGTTCTCGTAGGACATCTCCGTCGTCGCCTTTCTCCCGCCCGCGTATAGCGAAATAAGCGAATAAAGCGAAAAAAGCAGAAAACAATAGAGTTACTATGCGAAACAAGTGCGAAATAAGTTCCCTATTCCTCCGTCGCCGCACTCTGCCACACCGCATACCATCTCTCCACCGACCGGCCTTTTGTCTTTTGCTGTTCGAACCGGACCAAGCTGCGATTGTGCAGCACCAGCAGCGCCCGGCTGATCTCGGCGACGGACTTGTGCCGGTCGAATAGCGCTGCAACCTCGGTACGCGTCATCCCGGCCGGCGCTGCCCGTAGCGCCCGCAGGATCTCGTCGGCGGTCGGGTCGCCCAACGCGTCGCCGAAGATGTACTTCGCCGAGTCCTCGCAATAGCGCCAGACCTCGAGTGCCGCCAACAGGTGCTCCTTGCGAATCTCGTTGGCGCCGTCGAGCAAGGCGTAGATCAGCGACACTCGCAGCGTGATCGCGGCGGCACGAGCCGTGCAGGCGCCGAACATCCCATGCCGCTCCTCCGTCAGCTTTCGGTAGACGCCCGTATCCGGCCGGTCGTCGTAACCCCAGATATCCGCAGCGTCGGCATCGCGGCGGATCGCACCCTCGACCTTGTAGTGAATCCGGTTGAAGTCCCCCTGCAACTTGCGAAACGACTCGCCCTGAATGATCTCCCACATTCGGCCGCCTTCGGGCAGACACTTCGAACGCCGGGAGCATGCCCATAGGAAGCGGTTGGCGAAGCCGTTGTCCATCTCGTCGATCAGCATGGCCCGCAGCAACTCCTCCTTCGTGATGTTGCCGACGATGGTGATGTGGGCGCCGGTCGCCTTGGCCGGGCTGTTCTTGACCATGCTGTTGAGGTGCCCCTTGTCGAAGGCATCGCGCATCGTCGGGCTGAGATTGTTGCCTTGCCGCCGCATCGCCTGCAGCGCACCGAAGAACTCGGACTGCTGCACCAGCAGGCGCTTATCGGCAACGCCGGGATCGACCAGGACGCTGTCGTACTCCCCCGGCTTGCCCTTACCCTGGCTGACCTTCTCGCGGCGGGAGATGGGATCGCGCACGCACCAGATGAGACCTTCACCGGAAGACAACCCGGATTGGACCGACCGCACCCTGTCCTCATCGATACCGCTGAAGAACAGTTGGGCTGGGCCGGCCGCCGATCCCTTGCGGCC
>OKRF01000161.1:0-9174 GCA_900290315.1 Candidatus Sulfopaludibacter sp. SbA3
GTTTCGGACAGCATCTGCCGTTTGCGATGGAGGTCAATCGCCAAGACGCAAAGCCGCCAAGTTTGCAAAGAACACAAGTCTTCGTCAAGCCGGCGAAGAGACTGACGGTCTGATCGCGTTGTCCCCGCGCCGGCTCCATGTTGTGCGGAGAATCCCGCTCCAGCAACCGCGTGAAGAAACCCTGGTGACATCCTGCGAATCTTCCACGCCGTGTCCGCACCGCCGCACGTANNCATAACCGGGCGAGCGCGTCCTGCCCCTCCGGAGATGTCCGCTCCTCACCCGCCAGTATGCCACTCCAGCGGGTGGAAGCGAAAAGCGGACTGCCGCATTCGGCGCCGGTTGGCATGGCCCGCTTGCAAGTGATGATCGCGCGGCAGGGCAATGGCGGCGTCGCCACGCTATCTCAGAAACGGGACGTAGGCCGGCACCTTCCGCCGGTAGCGTTCGAATTCCTCGCCGAAGCGGGACGCCAGCAGGCCATCTTCGGTGCGTACCCGGATCTCCGTTCCGCCGACGAAGATAGCCACCGAGAGCACGGCCCATGGCCACTCCGTGAATAACAAAAGCGTGCTCAGAAGAATCGCCAGCAGCGATGCGTAAATGGGATGCCGCACCAGCGCATACGGGCCCGTGCTCACCAGTTCATGATCGTGATACAGCCCGGCATTGATGCGAAACTGGCGTCCGAGATGGGTCACCGCAGTCCACGCCAGGACTGGCGCGATGGGTCCCACCGCCATGGATAGGAGGAGTCGCACCAGGCCCGGGTCCTCGCCCGGAGCGAGGCGAAAGACGAACGCCACCACGAAGGCCAGAACCTCCAGCAGCAGGCCCGCTCGCGTGGGCCCGGCGAGCGTGATGGACGGGCGCTTCTGCACGTGCGGCGCCCGGAACAGGAAGGGATACCACCACGCGACCCAGCAGATGATCAACTCCAGAATCGAGGCGAAGCGCACACTTGTAATGATAGAGCCCCTGGGTTGGGGGTTGGGGGTAACAGCCGGTTTATCCCGGCGCTCCGTCTGTCCTGCTCTCTCGAAAAACCGACGCGTTTTCCCCGCCATTTTTCATCCCACCGGGTGGGACAGACGATCGGGTCTTGCCGCCGGTGCGGCGAGCGAAGCGCGCCGTTGCACAGCCCCGGCCCCTGACCGGCCCCTGGGCCCTGTTTTTCGACCCTGTCGTCTTCCCCTATATCGTCCGGCCCGCCTTGCCCGTGCCTCCGTCGCCATTATCGGAACTGAATATCTCTTCGATGGGACGCGCGAAAAGAGCCGCGATCTTGAACGCCAGCGACAGGCTCGGATCGTACCTGCCGGTCTCAATCGCGTTCACCGTCTGCCGCGAGACGCCCAGCTTCTCCGCCAGCTCCGCCTGGGATAGGTCGTGCTGGGCGCGCATGATCCGAAGTTCGTTTTTCACCGGTATCGCCGTGATACGGAATAGAGCCAGATGGAGCGGACTGGTTCCAACACCACAAACCAGATCAGATTGAGTCGCCAGCCGTAAATCAAACTGATTCCACCCAGCAGCATCGCGACCGCCAGACCTGTCAGGTAAGTCCAGGCGATCGACTCGAGATGAATCCGCCGGGCCAGCTCATCCAGTTCCGACAGGTACTTCCTGAATTCCCACGCAATGTAGCCGAAAGCAACTCCCGGAACCAGCCCGGCGATCAGCTTCAGTCCGGCGAACCCGGCCGAAATCATGCAAATCACCATGGTAGTGAGAGCGATAGCGCAGTGGGTATGATACCGGCGTCCTGCCGGTCCGCCCAGCGTGCCCCAGGTGAAGATCGGTTTCGCGGGCCAATCCGCGCCGTCGCTGCAGTCGGGAGCGTTTTGTGAGTTGCTTTCCATGCCATTTACCTCACTCGTGAATGTAAAGTATACTTTCCATTTTGTCAAGAGGATTTGTCATCATCCGGTTGCATTTTCTTCCCCTCGCATGCTCTAGTTGAAGGTTCCCCAAATCATGACAGGCGGACAAACTCCTGTAGTCGAACGCGAGTCCTGGGAAATGCCCGCGCGGCCTTTCGCCGTCCTGCTCGGGCTGGTTTTCGCGGCCCTGATCGCGGTAGAGCTTTACGGCTTCGCCACCGGCCATCTCTTCGCCCAGGACATCTGGCATACCGCCGGACTGGCGCGGCTGTGGCGATACCTGCGCATTTTCCTCCTGACCTCCGTTCCCGCGCTGGCGTTGGCACCGCGGGCTTATGTGCCGCTCGCGGCCGCCATTGTGGTCGTCGGCACAGCCCTCGCCGCGGGACCTCTCGCGCTGGCGGCCACCGCGCTCTTCCTCCTCTCCGCCTGGACGCTGGGCCGCCGCATCGTGGACGATGGCATTCTCGCCACCCTCCTGGGCAGCAGCGTTTTCATCCTGTTGATGCTGACCCTGGCGCGCACACCCGTGAATTATCCCGCGCTGTGGACCGGTCTCCTTCTGGTGCCAATCGTGCTCGATCTGCGCGGCGTGCTGCATCGCCTCGCCGCAGCCGCCCGCGCATGGCGTGCGTGGCAACCGGGCGCCATCGCCGATCGCGCGGCGCTCGCGCTCCTCACCTTCGTCCTGGGCGCGCACTGGCTGGTGGTATTGAAGCCCGAAACCAGCGCCGATGGCCTCGCCATGCACCTGGCAGTCGCCACCAACATGGCGGCTCATCACGCCATGACCTTCCAGCCCAGCCGCATCCTTTGGGCGGTGATGCCCATGGGGGCGGACTGGGCTTACTCCATCGTGTATCTGCTGGGCGGCGAATTCGCCACCCACCTGCTGAACTTCGCCTTCCTGCTGGCCCTGCTCGGACTTCTATATGCCGCCGTGCGGCCATGGGTGCCGCGAGCCACAGCCTTGCTGCTGGTGGCCCTTTTCGCCGCCTCACCCATGGTGCAACTGGTGACCGGCTCCCTGTTCGTGGAGAATCTGCTGGCGGCTCTGCTGCTCGCTATGCTGACGGCGGTCTGGCGCTTCGGTGAAACGGGAGAGCGCAAATTCCTCTACGCCGCAGCCATGCTCGCCGGCGCAGCCCTCAACACCAAACTGGCCGCCTTTCCGTTTGTCCTGCTGGCCATCCCGTTCGCGTCATGGGAGGCGCGCCGCCATTGGAAAGGACTCGGCGCGGCACGCTGCCTGCTGGTACTCCTCCTGTTGCTGGCCACCGCGCTACCGGCTTATGTCATTGCTTGGCACTTGACCGGCAATCCGGTGTTTCCGTTCCTCAACCCGCAGTTCCCATCTCCCCTGCTCCACCGCACCGTAGAGATCCGAGACTATCGCTTTCACCAGCCGCTCACCTGGCACACTCCGTTCGATCTCTCCTTCCACACCGCCAGGTTCTTCGAAGGTTTGAACGGCTCCTTCGGCTTCCAATATTTGCTGCTGGCGCCGCTGGCCATGCTGTCGCTGTTTGTCGCGCGCCGGCGTCCACTGGTCTGCGCCACAGTGGTCGCCCTGGCGGCCATGGCACTGGTGTTGCGCTCGGAGCCCAATGCGCGCTACCTCTACTCGGCACTGCCGCTGCTGTCCATTCCGTTCGCCGCGCTGCTGGCCTGGTGCGGGCAGCGTCAGCGCATCCTGCATTCCGCCCTGATCGCCTACGCCGTGGCCGCGGCCGGGCTCAACATCTATTTCCTTCCGGCCTCCGGCTGGTATCACAAGGATTTCTACGCGCACTATGCATTCCGGCGCGACGCCCGCGAGCGCTTCCTGGATGAGGAGGCGCCCGTCCGCGCCGTCATCGCATACTACAATCGCGAGCATCCACATTCCACCGTGCTGCTGGTCACGGATAACGATCTGGCTGACGCACGCGGCAACGTATACGAAAACAACTGGCACCAATACGACACCTGGGAGAAGATTCAGAACGCCGTGAACCTGCCTCAGATGATCGATCTCGCCAGGGCTTGGAAGCTGGAATACTTCATCGGGCGCACATCGGCACACAGCGCCAACGAACCGCGGGGGCTGCACCAGTTTCTGACCCAATGCACCGGGACCGAATACGAACAAGGCGGAGTCTATCTGGCCAAGGCCACGCCTCAGTGCATCGCACAGGCAGACTCGGCCAACGGCCCGCCGGTGCCACCCGGCATGTATGACGATTTCGACCCCAGTCTGCGATTTGACGGAGACTGGGTGCACAGCGATCAGTTCGCCGACGCCTATCAGAGCTCGGTGAGCTATACCAACACGGCGGGTGCCGAAGTCTCGCTCGCTTTCGAAGGCCGCGGCTTGACCTATGTATTCACGCGCGCCGCCAACCGGGGCTTTGCCGAGGTTCTGATCGACGGCGTCAGCAAAGGGGTGGTGGATCTGTATGCAGTGCAGGCGCAATGGCAAAGCCGTTACCAGGTCTGCTGCCTGAGCGCCGGGCGCCACATCGCAGTGATCCGCGTATTGGGACGGAGCCGCAAGGAGTCCACCGGCGCCTTCGTGGATCTGGACGCGCTTCTGGTGGAGTAGCGTTGTCTCTTTCGAAAATCCCGAGCCGCGAGCCCGCCACAAACCCGTGCCCTCCGCAAATCCGTGCCACCCTCGCAAATCCGTGCCAGGCTCGAAATTCGCCGCCTTTTTGGCGAATCTTCGTGCCTGGCTCGAATTTGCCCCTGCGCGAAACCCCGACGCGTTCCCCCCATTTTCATAC
This sequence comes from Candidatus Sulfopaludibacter sp. SbA3, assembly GCA_900290315.1. Taxonomy (GTDB): domain Bacteria; phylum Acidobacteriota; class Terriglobia; order Bryobacterales; family Bryobacteraceae; genus Sulfopaludibacter. The sequence goes on from OKRF01000161.1 coordinate 4,649, forward strand.
CCATCTTTGCCCGCGTGCGGGCACCCCAACAGGCTCGAAATTCTTCGCCTTTTGGCGAATCTTCGTGCCTGGCTCGAATTTGCCCCTTTGCGAAACCCCGACGCGTTCCCCCCATTTTCATGCCTATCGCTGCCCGCGTGCGGGCGCCCCAACAGGCTCGAAATTCGCCGCCTTTTGGCGAATCTTCGTGCCTGCCTCGAATTTGCTGCTTCGCGAAATCCCGACGCGTTTTCCAGCCATTTTCATCCCCCGGGGTGAGCCTTCGCTTCATCAGCCGACTCTCGCGAAAAACTCGTGCCGCGGCTTCGCCCAAAACCCGTGCCACCCTCCCTCGAAAACCTCGCCTATTTTCATACCCATCGTTGCCCGCGTGCGGGCACCCTAACGGGCTCGAAATTCGCCCCTCTATGACGAATCTTCGTGCCTGGCTCGAATTTGCCCCTTCGCGAAATCCCGACGCGTTTTCCAGCCATTTTCATCCCGCCGGGTGAGCCTCCGCCTCATGAGCCCACTGCCGCCGAATTCAAGCCAACTCCCCGAGCTTGGGCAGTTCCAACACCAGATCGCCCTGACCGTCCACAAAGAACGCCGGTGAGAAGCGGCGGCCCCAGAGAATCTCGTCATACCGATACGAATGGCGCGCGATCACCATCTGGCTGAACGTGTCGTCATAGGCCTTGATGACGATCAGCAACTCGGCCTGCTGCGCCTTCAAATCGGCCTCCGTTTTGCCGTACAGAGGACTTTCACTATCGATCGGGTGCACGATGGTCCACGTGAGCGGGATGAACACCAACTGCTCGCGTTCCAGTTTCAGTTGATTGTAGGAGCGGCCCGGCTTGCCGTCCTTCACATTCACCGTCATGAGCATCATCCGCACTTCCAGGTCCATCAGGTCGTTGGTGCGCCGATTGACCACGCGGAATTGCAGGCTCGTGCCATCTTGATACGGCGCCACGAGCATGTTTGGGCTGAACCCGATGCGTGCTGAAGGCCGCGAGACGCGGCCGAACAACAGACCCGTCGCCACCGCAAAGGCCAAAACGCCGGTCAGCGCTTCGAACGCCGCCACCACATTGGCCGCGATCCCTTTGGGCGAGATGTTGCCATAACCCACCGTGCTCAGCGTGTGTGAGCTGAAGAAAAAATCGTTCAGCAGCCGGCCAAATTCGGTGGGTGCTTCGGCGCCTTGCAGTTGATCCGGCGCCATCGCGAAATAAATGAAGGCGAATATCAGGTTGGCGAGGAAATAACCGCAAATCAGCGTGGCAAAAAACTTGAACCACCCCATGTTGATCAGGTGCAGGTAAGGATGAATGTCGCGCCACGTGGTGCCGCGGCGATGCACGTTGAAACTGCCATCCTTATTGATAACCCGCCGGAAAGGCGAAGTGAATTGCTGTGTCAGCCCCGGATCGAAAGTGGGTTTCTGCATGACTATCCCTTCTCCAGCCAGTCGCGCAGAAGCTGCTCGGGACTGCCGTTCAAGTCCAGTGGCTCGCTGCGCACTTCGCGGTTGTTCTCCAGGTAGACGGCCGTAATGCCCGCCGGTGTGGGCCGCAATTCCAACTTGCTGTCCCGCGCCTCCAGGCGCAGCATGGTCCCCAGCCAGGTCGCCCGCACCATGACGCGGAGCGAATGTCCTACCCGCGCCGTCTGCTTGAGCAGTTCGGCGGTGTATGGGCCCTTTTTCAACTGTTCGGCAAAGGGCGCCACGGCCTGCGCGCTGGCCCGCTCGTTCTCGCGCTCCCGGTGTTGACGCTCCGCCGATTCCTTCCCCTCCTCTTGCGATTCGAGGCTCTTCAGGTTGTTCTCGAGGTTGTCTAGAAAACTCATGTCCTTTTAGTTTGCCGCAAGTTCACGCTACGATGGAGCCGATGCCCGGCCAAGCTCGCGAACGGCTCTCCCAACTGCGCAACGGACTCCTGCGCCTGCACAAGTCGCTGCTCGATTCCGAACGCGCTCTCTACGAGCGGGAGGTGGAACGCATCACCACCACGGGCCAATATCTCGGGTTGGTGCTGAACGACCCGTGGTTTGCTTGGCTGCGCGAGTTATCGCAGTTCATCGTGATGATCGATGAGACCTTGGACCTGGAAGAGCCGGAAACCCCGCTCGACGCCGGCCGCCTCATTGCCGAGGCGCGCAATCTGCTATCGCCGGCGGAAAGCGCGGAAGGCTTCGCCGGGAAGTATTACCACATCATGCAGCGCGACCCCAACGCCGTGCTGGCGCATCGCGACATGATTCAGGTGTTTGGAACGTTGCAGGCATGATCGCCGGAATCGCCGGCGCGGCCACTGTGGCCATCTGGATTTACCTGGTGTTCGCGCGCGGCCGGTTCTGGCTGGAGTTTTTTCATCGCTCAACGGCGCCCGGACCGCTGCGCCGCCCGCCTGCCATCGTGGCCGTGATCCCAGCACGCAATGAATCGCTAGTCGTGGGACAGGCGATCGGCTCCCTCCGCAGCCAGCAATACCCCGGCCGATTCCACATCATCCTGGTGGACGATGGCAGCGACGATGGCACCGCCGAGGCCGCCCGCGCCGCCGCCCCATCCGACCTCCTGACTGTGGTCCACGCCGCCCCGCTTCCCGAAGGCTGGAGCGGCAAGCTGTGGGCCCTGGCGGAAGGCGTGCGGCGCGCCGAGCGGCTTTCGCCCGACCTGCTGCTACTCACGGATGCGGACATCGTGCATGCGCCAGGCGGACTCACGGACCTGGCCGCGCGCGCGGCTTGCGGCTACGACCTCGTGTCCTACATGGCCACCTTACAGTGCCAAACTGTCGCCGAGCGGGTGTTGGTGCCGGCTTTCGTCTTTTTCTTTTTCATGCTGTACCCACCCGCGCGCATCCGCAACAGCCGGCGCCGCACGGCCGGTGCTGCCGGCGGATGCATGCTGATTCGCCGCACGGTGCTCGAGCAGATCGGCGGCATCGCAGCGATTCGCGGGGCGCTCATCGACGATTGCGCTCTGGCCCGAGCTGTCAAACGCCAGGGCGCCCGTGTTTGGCTTTCCGTAAGTGCCGAAACGCGAAGCATTCGGCCGTACCAAAGCTTTGGCGAGGCGGGCCGCATGATCTCACGTACGGCTTTCACACAGCTCCACCACTCGGTGTGGCTGCTGGTGGGCACTATTATCGGAATGGGCGTGACCTACCTGGCGCCGCCTTTGCTCTCGGTGCTCGGCGCTGCGCGGCCGGCGGGGCTGGGCTCGCTGGCGTGGCTGTTGATGTCGTGCGCGTACTTCCCGGCCCTCCGTTTTTACCGGCGCTCGCCGCTATGGGCTCCGTTTCTGCCCCTGGTAGCACTCTTTTATCTGGGCGCCACACTACATTCCGCCCTGGCCTATTGGCGTGGCGCAGGCGGCATGTGGAAGGGCCGCGTGCAGGATGCCCTGCACTAAAAGACCTATACTCGCGGAACCTTTCACCCGAGCCATCGTATAAACAGTTAGTTCCTGGAGGGTATGCATGCGAAAACTCATCTTGGGCCTGATCCTGTGCGGCCTCGCCATCGCCGAAACAGACCTTACCGGTAAGTGGACGGGCGGGCCTTTCCACCTCAACCTGAAGCAGAATGGCAACAAACTGACCGGCACCGCCGGGCCGGGCGACAGTGAGCAGTATCCACTACTAGACGGCGTCATTGACGGCGATCACGTCACTTTCCACGTGGGCACCATCCAATTCGATCTCAAGGTGGAAGGCGCCACCATCAAAGGGGAAATGAAGGCTGACACCCAGGCCATCCCCGTAATCCTGCAGCGCGTGGACGCGCAACAAGCGGCCGGGCCGCCGCTCTTCGAGGTCGCGTCCATCAAGCCCTCGCCCTCCGAGGAAGGCCGCGGATCCAACATGCGGCTCGATCCTGGCCGCCTGACGTGCTCCGGCGTCACTCTCAAAAGGCTGCTCATGCGAGCCTACAACCTGAGAGACTACCAGATCTCCGGGCCTGAGTGGCTGGACTCGGAACGCTAGAGCTGGTCGCCAAGTTCCCCGCCGTCTATGGGACCGACCAGATCGTGCAGGCGCTCCAGACGTTACTCACCGAGCGCTTCCAGTTGACCACTCACCGGGGCAGCAAGGAAATGCCGGTCTATGGCCTGGTGGTAGGCAAGGGCGGGCTGAAGATGAAGCAATCCGAGGTCGGTCCCGGCGGCACTTCGATCTCAAAAGGCAAGTTGAGAGCAACGAGAGTGCCGATGGGCAAACTTGCCGACGTGATTTCGACCCAGNNCTGGAATGGGCGCAGGATCCGAATGAAGTGTCCGACACCGGGCCTACCGCCGATATCTACTCCGCCATCCAACAGCAACTGGGGCTGAAACTGGAAATGCGAAAGGCGCCGGTGGAGACTCTGATCGTCGATCGCGGCGAGAAAGAGCCCATCGGAAACTGAGCTGGAATCGCAGGTGTTAAATGCGGTGACAGTCGGCTCATGAGGCGATGCCTCACCCAGTGGGATGAAAATTCGTTAGCCCCGTGGGACAGACGATCGTTTTTTGTCGTCTGTCTTCTTCGGGC
>OKRF01000161.1:9184-9941 GCA_900290315.1 Candidatus Sulfopaludibacter sp. SbA3
GGGACAGACGATCGTTTTTTGTCGTCTGTCTTCTTCGGGCTATGCGGGCATTTTCGAGAGAGGGTACATAATCCCCAATTTCTTCGACGCTGGGAAATCGAATTATGTAGGCTCTCTCGAAAATCCTGAGCCGTGGGTCCGCCGCAAACCGTGCCTGGCTCGAGTTTGCCCCCTCGCGAAAGCCCGACGCGATTTCCCGCCATTTCATCCCACTGGGTGAGGCACCGCCTAATGAGCCGACTGTCACCGCATCAAAATGGCGGCCCTCTGCTGCGGCGCCGCGGAGCAACTCGCTTTCGAGGTGGCCTCCGTGAAGCAGGCGCCTCCCCACAACGGTGGGTTCATCACGAAATGCAGCGGCGGGCCGGGAACCGCCGACCCGATTCGCTTCACCTGCACGGAGACCCAACTCGCGGCGTTTCTCGCGCGGGCTTACGATGTGCAGTTCTACCAGATCGGCGGGCCGGACCGGATCACCACGGAGCGCTTCCAGCTTTCCGTGCATCGCGCCACCAAGGACCTGCCGACTTACTCAGTATCGGTAGAAAAGGGTGGGCCCGAGCTTCAGCCTTCCGCCGCTGCCGTATCGCCGGAAGACCACCCACAGCGGCCATGTCGGTGGTAGACGGGCGCCTGCGCCTGACGGCTCACAGGCAATCGCTGGCTGCCCTGGCGTCTTTCCTCACTACGCAGGTAAGGTGCCGTAAATAAATAAACTTTACAACAACAATCAGTCGTGTTATTACGTTGGGTGTGG
>OKRF01000092.1:0-2294 GCA_900290315.1 Candidatus Sulfopaludibacter sp. SbA3
GTCGGCAATGAAGCCGCGGACGGCAGCGGCGGCGCAGCTTGCGGGGGATGCCAGGTAAATGGCGGCACTGCTGTTTCCCATTCGTCCTTTGAAGTTGCGATTGGCGGTGGAGATGACATTGACGCCATCGCCCGGAATGGAGCCGCAAGTGCCGCAACAGGAGCCGCAGCCAGGAGTGCCGACAACCGCGCCCATATTAATGAAATCGGTCAGCGAGCCATCGCGCGCCAGAGTCTCGAGCACGCTCCGCGACGCCGGCGTTACCACCAGTTGCACACCTGGCGCGGGCCCGCCGCCAGCCCTAAGCACCGCCAGCGCCTGGTGAAAATCGCGGACGCGGCCCCCGGTGCACGTGCCCAGGTACACCATCTGCACGGGCGTACCCGCGGCCTCCGACAGGGGCGCCACGCGGTCCACCGCATGAGGCAGCGCGACCAGCGGAGTAAGACGCTCCAGCGCGATGTGCACGCGCCGCGCATATCGCGCATCGGCACGTGGCTCGACTGGCGTCCAGGCGCTAGTGGTGCGCCCCTGGAGCCATTCCGAGGTCCGGGCGTCGGCGGGAAAGATGCCGTTCTTCGCGCCCATTTCCACGGCGAGGTTCGCCAGCACCAGGCGATCTTCCAACTCGAGCGAATCCACGCCGGGGCCGGAGAATTCCAGGGCCTGATAACTCGCGCCGTCCGAGCCCAATTCGCGTGCCAGGGCCAGCGCCACATCCTTGGGATAGACACCGTCCGGCAAACGGCCGGTAAGATGCACACCGATGGATTCGGGGACGCGCAGCCAGATGCCACCGGACTTCATGATGGCCGCCAAGTCGGAGGAGCCGATCCCAGTAGCGAAACAATTGAGCGCGCCGTAGGTAACCGCGTGGCTATCCGCACCAACCACCAGGGTGCCTGGCAAAGCACGGCCCGATTCCACCATCAACTGGTGGCCGATGCCTTCACCCACATCCCAAAGTGCGATGCCCTGTTCCGCTGCGAAAGCGCGCATCCGCTGGTGGAGTTGCGCGGTGGCACGGCTGGGCGCGGGCGCATAGTGATCCAGCGCGAAGACCATGCGCGAGGGCTCTTTCACGCGTGTGCCACCCATGGCCGCGAAATAATCCAGGGCCATGGGAACAGAGCCATCCGTGCCCATGGCGAAATCCGGCGCACACACCACCACCTCACCGGCGCGGGCATCCTGGCCCGATTTTGCAGAGAGAATTTTTTCGCTGAGGGTCTTCCCGGCCACTGCCTACAGCATAGCAGCGGCTTGCACACGTGGAGCTACACAGAGAGCGGCGCAATCGAGAACTTCGCGGAGTTGTGCGAGACGCGATTCCAGGCGGCGCCGATCCGCCGCGGAAATACCACGCAGGAGCGGCAGTAACTGCGACACATCCACATAGGCGCGCTCTGCCTTAGCGGCAAACTCGTCCATAGATGCCCACTGGCGGCGGGCTTCTTCGTCAAGCAGCAGGCGCGCGAAAGAAAGTCCGCGGTCTAACCGGCTGGCAATCAGCGCATGAAGTTGGTGGTCGGTTTTGGCGCCCAGTTCCGCGAGCTTGTGATTTTCTGCCCTTGTAGTCATATCAAAAAATCCAATTGCTACTTACTTAGACGTTGCAGCAGGGCATTTCGACCACAAAATTTTAGGAATTTCAGGTAACGAAAAATAAGGAGGAATAGAACGGGGACCGGCGGCGAAGTCGTAACCAGTCCCCGTTCCGCGGCGTCATTGGACTTCCAGTTTTTCCACTTTTATGGTGTCGCCTTCCAGGGTTCCGCTGATTTTGGCGGAGATATCCGTCGAAACCGGAGCATTGGGAGCGGTACGGTCGGCACGGTTCTTGAGAGCTTCCACGGCTTTAGCGTTACCGGCGTCATCCAGCTTGTAAGTTTTTCCGTCAATATGAACCAGGAAGGCGGTACTGGTGCTGGTCGGGGTGCAAGCCTTCACGTTCTTTTGCTGGTCCATGCAGGTGGCGTCAATCAGCTTGCCGCTCCAAGTCTCTGCCAGCGCAAGCGTTGCGAAGAAAGCTACGGATGCTGCGAGTGTCACGAGTCTACGCATATTCTCTTCCCTTCAGATTCGAAATCTGTTGAATGGCGCTTAGGCCCTGAAGCGAGCATGTGGCATGCCACCGCCTATTTGTATACACACCGGCCGGCGCGGTAGACGGCATGAGCGGTTTCGCGGCCGAAGAAGTAGGGAAGTTCGCGGTAGTCGGCGCAGTCGTGAATGACAAAGTCGGCGAATTTACCTGGCTCCAGCGAGCCGATTTCGCCGCGGAGGCCAAGGCT
>OKRF01000092.1:2304-4937 GCA_900290315.1 Candidatus Sulfopaludibacter sp. SbA3
TGGCTCCAGCGAGCCGATTTCGCCGCGGAGGCCAAGGCTGCAGGCCGCGTTGAACGTGGCCGCCACAATCGCTTCCGCGGGAGTCATCTTCATCTGGGTGGATGCCAGCGAGAGCACCATCGGCATGCTGGCCGTGGGCGAAGAGCCGGGATTGAAATCGGTGGCGAGAACCACCGCCAGCCCCAGGTCGATCATCCGGCGCGCAGCGGGGTAATGACCGGAGCCCAAATTGTAAACTGAGGCCGGCAGCAACACGGGTTGAACGCCGGCGGCGTATAGCGCGTGGAGCCCCGCATCCGTGGTGGCTTCCAGGTGGTCGGCAGTGGCTGCATGGAATTCCGCGGCGAGCAGCGCGCCTTCATCCGGCGTGAACTGATCGGCGTGGATGCGCAGTCCGAAACCCAGCGCCTGCGCCGCACGCAGCACCACGCGCGCTTTTTCAGCCGGAAAAACGAAGGGCTCGACGAAAATATCGCAATAGCGCGCCAGCTTTTCCGCCGCCACCCGAGGCAGCATCCCGGTAACGACGAGCTCGATGTAATCATCCATGCGGCCGCGAAATTCATCGGGAACTTCGTGTGCTCCCAGAAATGTGGGAATGCAGCGCAGCGGGCCTTCCGCATCGAGTTGTTGCATCACGCGCAGAATCTTCAACTCGCTATCGAGCGACAGGCCGTAGCCGGACTTCGCTTCAATCGTGGTGGTGCCACCGCCCAAAAACCACTGCTGGTATCTGCGAGCGGCAGCCAGCAGATCGCTTTCCGACGCCTCGCGCGTGCGTCGAACAGTCGATCGGATACCCCCGCCGCGCGCCGCAATCTCTTTATAGGTGACGCCCTCGGCGCGCTGCTCGAACTCATCGGCGCGATTGCCGGCGAACACCAGATGCGTGTGAGCGTCCACGAAACCAGGCAGCACGATGCGCCCGCCGGCATCCACCACCTCCGCATCGCCGGAGATCATCGGGGCAATCTGCTCGTGTGTGCCCACAGCTACAATGCGGCCTTCACGCACGAATAGGGCGCCATCCGAAATCACCCCGAGTTCCCGGAGCTCCGCGCCCGTGCGGGGACGCGGCGCTCCCGCCACCGTCACCAGTTGCGAGATATTGACAACCGCGATATCAGGCATGCACGGGGCGGGAGAGAACACCCGCGGCAAACTCCAGCAGGCACGTGGCTGCCGTCATGGAGGTGATGTCGGCGACATCGCGAGTGGGGTCGAGTTCGGTGAGATCCATGACGCGCACTTTGGGGTGCAGGCCGCAAAGATGCGCGGCGCGCCGCATCTGGCCGGGGAAAAGGCCGCCGGGAAGCGAATCGTTGGCGGCAGGCGCATGAATGCGGTCCAGCACGTCCATGTCCACGCTCACGTAGATGCGGTCCGCGTGCAGATGCAGATGGCCCAGAGCAGTGTGAACAGCTTTGGTGATGCCCAGGTCCATCACCTGGTCGGAGGTGATGATGTGGATGCCGGCGGTGCGCGCCACTTTGGCATACGCATCGGAATTGGCGAAACGCTGCAGGCCGATCTTATAGATGTGGTCGCCTTGCAAGCCATCGCGCAAGAGCGCTCGCGTGGAGTTGCGGTTGTTCAGTCCGCTGTCCAGGTCGCCCAGATCGAAGTGGGCGAAGTGGGCGTCGAAGCTGAGCAGCCCACAGCGGTCCAGTGGTACGCTCATGCCGTGAACGCCGGCCGCGGTGAGGCTGTTGTCGCCACCCAGCAGCACGGCGGCATTGACGTCTTTGAGCAACTCGGCCACGGCATCGCGAATGGGTTGGAACGCCTCTTGCGGCATGAGCGCCACAATGGGCAGATCGCCGGCGTCTTTGGCGCGCAGGTGGCGCAAATCGCGCGCGGCGGAAAGATCGTAGGTGCTGAAGTGGTGGAGCCCGTTGCGAACTGCTTGCGGCGCCAGTTCGCATTGGCACGGCGGCAGCGAACCGCGCGTGGTGGGGACGCCCAAAACCGCCAGCGACTTAGTCGCCTTGGCGAGATAGTCGCCCGCCAGCCAATCGCGTGCGCAGGGCCAGTGCGGATCGTAGTAGGGATCTTCCTGATGACTCAATGGTCCTCCATCGGACGCTTCAGATTATGGGCAGCGGCGAAACGGACCGCTTCTTCATAACCGGCATCGGCGTGCCGGATGACGCCCGTTCCGGGATCCGTGGTGAGCACCCGCTCCAACCGGCGCGCACTTTCGTCCGTGCCATCGGCCACCACCACCATCCCGGCATGCTGCGAATAGCCAATGCCCACGCCGCCGCCGTTGTGAATCGAAACCCAGGAGGCACCCGCGGCCGTATTGACCAGGGCGTTGAGCAGCGGCCAATCGGCAATGGCGTCGGAGCCATCGCGCATGCCTTCCGTTTCGCGATAGGGCGATGCCACCGACCCGGCGTCCAGATGGTCCCGGCCAATCACAATGGGAGCCTTGATTTCGCCGGAACGCACCAGCCGGTTCATGGCCAATCCGAATTCGGCGCGCTCGCCATAACCCAGCCAGCAGATCCGCGCGGGCAGCCCTTGAAAGTGGATGCGCTGCTGCGCCAGGGGAATCCAGCGGGCCAGCGTCTGGTTGTGCGGGAACAGTTCGAGCGCGAGCCGATCGGTGCGGCGGATGTCTTCCGGGT
>OKRF01000092.1:4947-10600 GCA_900290315.1 Candidatus Sulfopaludibacter sp. SbA3
CGAGCCGATCGGTGCGGCGGATGTCTTCCGGGTCGCCGGAAAGCGCCACCCAGCGAAACGGGCCTCGGCCTTCACAGAACAACGGGCGAATATACTCGGGGACAAAACCGGGGATGCGATAGGCGTCTTCCACTCCGGCTTTCTTGGCCTGCGTGCGGATGTTGTTGCCGTAGTCGAAGGTGATGGCGCCACGGGCCTGCAGTGTCAACATGGCCTCCACGTGGCGGCCCATGGCCTGGATGGAACGGGCCACGTAGCCGGCAGAATCGGCGGCGCGCAGAGCGCGGGCTTCTTCCAAGGTCATGCCGTTCGGCACGTAGCCGTTCAATGGATCGTGCGCGCTGGTCTGGTCGGTGAGGACGTCGGGAGTGAAGCCGCGGCGGACCAGTTCCGGAAGCACGTCGGCACAGTTGGCCACCAGGCCGATCGAGACAGCGGCGCCGGCCTTCTGCGATTCCCTCAGCATGGCGAGAGCGTCATCCAGGTTGCGCGCCAGCCGGTCGCAGTATCCGGTTTCCAGGCGGCGCTGGATGCGGTGCGGATCGACATCCACGCCCAGGAAGCAGGCGCCCGCCATGGTGGCGGCCAGCGGCTGCGCACCGCCCATTCCGCCCATTCCGCCCGAGACCACGATCTTGCCCGCCAGCGATCCGCCGAAGTGGCGGCGGCCGACGGCAGAGAATGTCTCGTAGGTGCCCTGCACGATTCCCTGACTGCCGATGTAGATCCACGAACCGGCCGTCATCTGACCGTACATGGTCAGGCCCATACGCTCCAGGCGGTTGAACTCATCCCAGTTGGACCACTGACCCACCAGGTTGGAATTGGCGATGAGCACGCGCGGCGCTTCCGGATGCGTGCGGAAGATTCCGGCCGGACGGCCGGATTGCACCAGCAGCGATTCATCGTTTTCCAGCGACTGCAGAGCGCGCACGATGGCGTGAAAGCTGGGCCAATCGCGCGCGGCCCGGCCGGTGCCCCCGTAGACCACCAGGTGATCGGGGTTTTCAGCCACTTCCGGGTCCAGGTTATTGTGCAGCATGCGAAGGGCGGCCTCCTGGTGCCACCCTTTGCACGTCATGCTGCGGCCGCGTGGGGCCTGAATTGCCGTGGTGAGACTCATAAGCGCCTCCGAAGGGCAATGATAGCAGGGGCCACCCGATCGGAGGTGAGGGCCAGCGGCGCCGCCTACTGGCGAGATGCCACGAAGGTGCCGGATTGCACCTCGCTGACCATGGTGCCGCGCATCTGGCCGGCAGATTCCAGCTTGCCCTGGTATCTGACGGTGACTTCCGGGTGCCCCGGCGGATGGAAAAGGAACTGGACCTGCTCGCCCACAACTGTACCTTCCAGTCTCCAATGCTTATCACCAAAAACACCTTCCAGCCGGCCGCCGGTTTGCAGGAAGGTGACCATTGGGGTGTCCACCTCTTTGCCGTTTTTGTCGTGATACTCAATCTGCCAGGTGCCCGACAGGTTGACCTTTTGATCTGTCTGCGCGAACGCCCCTAGTGAAGCGAGCACGCACACGCATAGCGCATACCGTAACATCTTCATTCGTTACGTCTCCTCTTTGAATTAGGTGGCCTTAGCCACCGGGCTTCTCACCGCTTGGTGATAGAGTACGCCGAGGGTCAGCGAGTTCTCTAGCGAACTTCGAGCATGAATCAATTCCTCAGCGAGTAGACGGAAACCGCGTCGTGCGACGCCACGTACACCCTGCCGTTGGCGATCATCGGCATCGTGAGCCGCAACGACAAGCCCGGGTGATCTTTCGTGCCTTCCGTGTTGTACAGCAAGTGGCTCACGTCGCTGGCATCGTACGCCTGCAAGACCCCCTCCACGTCATGCTCCGCGGCAGTCTTCGTGCGCACGGCCCAAACGATGCCATTGCGCACGCCATTTGCCGAGATCACCGGTATGGCGCCAGGATTCCGGAAACGTTGAGTGCCCCGGCGAACCGGCTCCGGCGACAAGCGCCCGTTCGTCAGGGCGAACTCACAGAGGACGTTGTCGCTGCCGAAATAGTAGAGGTGCCCGTTCCAATAAGCGGCCGCCCCATACAGACTGCTCGGCGTTTCGACGGTCTGCACCGCGTGTGAATCCGAGGAGAACTGATACTTGCCCATGCGGTCCCGATCGATCAGGTAGATGACTCCGTTCTTGCCTGCCGCCGCCATCAGATGGCGATGCGGTCCGGGCTGATCGGGAAGCAGGAGCGGGCCGGTCGACCCAAGATCCTGGTCCGTCCAGTTCATCCGCATTTGGGTCGATGGGGTGAAGAAATCGAGAACCGCGAGAGCGCTATCCCTCAACCCCAGCTTCAGAACGGAATCCCCGTAGTTCCTCCCGCCCTTGCTCGATGCATTGAAAGAGCCATTCCCGGTGACGCCGTAGACGTTCCCTTCGTCATCCGCCGCCAGACCGGCGCCTCCCTGCCAGATCGCGCTTTCGCCCGCGTCAGGCGCCGTATTGAAGACGGCCCTCTGCCGCAGTGTGTGGGCATCGTACGCCATCACCCAGCCGTAGTAGGAGCCGTGATCGCAAGACGACCCCCAAGCGATATAGACCTGGCCGCCCGACAGAAGTAATGCGGCCCGTGGGTTTTCCACCTGTGGATCGAACTCCACATCGCGTTGCGACAATCCGAAGAATGCCGAGCCTTTCATGGCGGCGTGAATCCGCACGGGGCTGCCGGTTCTCTCCAGCCCCGTGGCGATATCAATGGCATGTAGTCGCTGGACATAATGGCCCTGGGTGCCAGGCGGGTTCTCGAAGGTGCGCACCAGCGCATACATGGTCCGAGTTGCCGGATCGATGACCGGAGTCGGTGTAATACCGGCCTCGGGGCTGATGAAGGAGCATGCCAGAAAATGGGAGTCCACCGGATTGATCCCTTTCTCCGGGTCCGCTAGGTGCACTCTCCAGAGCGGTTCCGCCGGTTGTCCCGCCGCATCGAACGCATAGATGTTGTCGTGTTCGGTGGCCACGAACACGACATCGTGGACACCCTTACCCGCTACGTCGAGGCCGGGCACGTAGAGCGGCTGGGCGTTGACGTTCCCGGTGACTGGCATCACGAAGGATTTTCCGAAGCGGCCCGAGCTCACATTATCCGGCGTCAGTTTGGTCTCGAGCAGATTCGCTCCTGTGCGGCTGTTGTCATATTGCGCGGTGGCTACCACCAGTTGTGCCGGGAGCGCGGAGGCGGCCGATGCGAAGGCGAGAAGAAACCAGCGAAGCATGGATTTTATCGGACCTTTTTGGCGCTGAGGGCACCCATGCTGACCGCCACCACTTCCCCCTTGTCGTCCCGGGAGAACCTGACGTCCGGCAGGTCGGACGTCAGCGGGAAGAACTGAACCTCAGACGCCGGATAGAGGTCCAGATCGGTTGCCAGTGCCGATGAGGTCACCAGATGATCGCCTTGGACGCGAATGCTGGCGTTGCCGAAAGGACCGGCGTCGTAAGTTCCGGCATACTTCTGCAGCGCCGCGGCATCCAGTGGCGCCGTACTGCGAACCTTCGGTTCCATCCGGCGCCAGTGGTAAGCGTTCGCGATCGCCTGAATCACTTCGTGAGCCACCGCGGAGCCGTTATCTGAATTCGCCATCACAATCGCGCCGCTGCCATCGAAACCGCATATCAGTTCCGCCCGAAAACCCTCGTCGGCGCCGCCATGAAGAAAACGAGGCGCCTCGGCCTGCAGGTTCAGTTGAAAACCAAGTCCCCACTCTCCTTTCTGAAGCGTCAGCATCTCCGTCACCGATTTCTTATTGAGAATGGCATTCGAATGGCCCTCGCGGGATTTCTGTATTTCGATACAGAACTTCGCGAGATCCGTGGGAGTGGTCCACAATCCGGCCGCGGCCATTTCCGGGTAGGTATGATACTTGCCCGGCACCGGCATGCCTGCCGGATTGTAGCCCGTAGCCGTGAATGGGCGGACAACGGCCGGTACAGGCTGTTGGTAAGAGCTGTTGGACATGCCCACCTTCGAAAGAACCAGCCGCTGCATCAAGTCCGCAAAAGCGCTCCCGGTGACATCGGTCATCAGGAGTTGCATCACGGTGATGCCGCCTCCCGAGTACCGCCACGCGGTGCCCGGTAGCGTATCGACTACCACGGCGGGAGTATTCGCTCCGTTCTTGCCGTTCAGTATGTCGATCAGCGAAGGAAGAGGAGCGTCGGCCGGATAACCCGGAAATCCGTGAACGGTTAGCCCGGCGCTGTGGCTCAGCAGGCGGCGCAACGTGACCTTCTGCTCGCGGGTGAAGGCATTTTCCGGAACCTTCCAGGAGCGCAGTTTCGCGTTCACGTCTTCATCCAGCGCCACCTTGCCGTCCTCCACCAGCTTCAATGCCCCCGCGGCCGCCACGGGCTTGCTGATCGATCCCGCCTGAAAGCGCGTTTCCGGGCTGACCGGCACCTTACTGCCCAGATCCATCACCCCGTAACCTTTTGCCCAGTCGATGCGGTAATCCTGAATCACCGCGATGCTCACTCCGGGAACGTGATAGGCCCGCATGCGGTCCTGGATCGTTCGTTCCACGGCCGGGCTTCCCGAGACTGAGACGGAAGGAACCAATCCGCTCTCGACGGTTTTCATTCGGAGCGCGCTGTCATCCGCTTGTGCGGCGAGAACGGTTCCGGTAGACGAAAAAAGGGCGAGAAATGCCCATGACACAACACGAACTTGCATCTTCGATACTCCCGAGTTAGTTGTAACTGGTTGCGGCGGGCGGGCTTAAATGCCTAAGGCTCGTCGAAAAAGAGACCGTATCGCCAAGGAATTCTCGAGCGACCAGATCAGCGAAATAAATACCAGAGGGGTGATTGACGCGGAGAGAATCGCGGCTATTGTCAGCGAGTCGGCGAGGCGAAGCGGTAAACCAACCAGAATGACATCCTGCAACTCATGCTTCCATATCAGAAGCGTTTCCCACCACTCGCCAGCCTTTGTCGCGGCCAGCATCTGGTTGCGAAAGATGGTATTCATCTCCCGGCCAAACCTGCGTCGGAATTCGACGGGATAGACGGCCACCAATATCGCGTGCACCCTTAGCGAGAAACTCACGAGCGGCATAGGGTCCTTTCCCCGGCCAGTTGCAGAACATCGCGCATGCGCGCCAGTTCGCAATTCAGAAGCGCTTCTCCGGAACTGGTCAGTCTGTAATAACGTCGCCGGTCATCGGCAACAATCGCCTCGCCCGGCAGATTAGGAACCTCTTCAATCAGGTCCAGGTCGGCCAGCCGCTGAATCGTCGAGTACAGCGTGCCGGCGCCCATTCGAAACCTCCCTCCCGAAAGAGTGGTGGTTTCCTGCATGATCGCATACCCGTGTTTGGCGCCATCGGCGAGTGCGAACAGACAAAAAAAGACTGCCGGGCTGAGAGGTAGCAGCCGAAGAATGGGTTCTGGAAGCTCAGTCTTTCCGCGTTTCATATATCGATTACAGATATACCAGCCATCGATAGAGCATGTCAAGCAGAAGTTTATGTGAACCGGGCAGACCGGCCGTGTCCCCGAGAACCCGTATCCGTAAGGGCGGAACGATCGCTTTTTGTCGTCTAGGGGTGGACCGCCCCGCAAAACGGGATGAAAAAACAGGCGGGGTAGCGCCGGCGATCTTGTCGCCGGTACGGCGAGCGAA
>OKRF01000092.1:10610-10882 GCA_900290315.1 Candidatus Sulfopaludibacter sp. SbA3
CGCCCGCGAAACTCCATGAAAAACCGGAGTCGGTAACGCCGGCGGTCTTGCCGCCGGTGCGGCAAGCGAAGCGCGCCGCTGCACAGCCCCGGCCCCTGGCCCCTGGCCCCCGGCCCCGGTTTTTCGACCCTGTCATTTAGGGGTGGACCGCCCCGCAAAACGGGATGAAAATGCGCACGATTGACGGCGCGCGATAGGTGCGAGGGGGGTGTATTTTCGGCCCTGTTGGGATGGGCGTTTCTGCCCGCGAAACTGCTTGAAAAACCGGCGGG
>OKRF01000092.1:10889-15781 GCA_900290315.1 Candidatus Sulfopaludibacter sp. SbA3
TCTTGCCGCCGGTTGCACTGGCCGACCGGCGACGAGATCGCCGGCGTTACCAGTGAGAAGCCGGTGCTTATGCTGGGGCATGCTTCAGCTTGCCAGCCGGCAGCGGGCCGGCCGTGCCTGCCGGCTTTTCACCCAGTCTTCTTCACTGATCAGACCTTGAAGCGATCGTCGATGGGCACCTGGTAGCCGGCGGAGAGGCGGTTGGTCTCGTTGGCCATGCCGACGACTGCCATCAGTTCCGCGAACATGGAATCGGTCATTCCGGCTTTGCGCGCGGATGCGGTGTGGGAGGCGATGCAGTAGGGGCATTGGTTGGTGGCGCTGACCGAGAGATAGAGCATCTCTTTGGTGAGGGCGTCGAGCGCGCCGGGCGCCATGATCTGTTTGGCGCTCTCCCAAGTGCGGCGGAGCGTGGCCGGGTCGTGCGCCAGAGCCTTCCAGAAATTGTTGATCCAGTCCGTGTTGCGGGTGGCCATGATGTCGTCATAAACCGCGCGCACTTCAGGAGTGGCATCGGCATACTCAGTGATTCCGAGGGTTGGCATGCGCTGATTGTGGCATATGGCATGGCACAACGGGTACAATCCAGAAACGGAGTTGAACAGCATGCAGAGAATACAGCGTTGGGGAACCATTTTCGCCTTGGCACTCGCGCCGCAAGTGGCGTTTGGCCAGGACGCGGCGGTCAAGCCGGCCGAGGAAGTCTACAAGAACATCACGCAACTGAAAGGGACACCCTCGGACCAGTTGGATGCGGCGATGCAATTCGTCTCGGTGTCCCTGGGGGTGACCTGCGATTTCTGCCACGTGCAAGGCAAGTTCGAGGCCGATGACAAGGGTCCGAAGAAGACCGCTCGCGAAATGATGGCCATGACGGCGATGATCAACAAGACGAGCTTTGGGGGACGGCAGCAGATCACCTGCAACTCGTGCCACAACGGCGCGCAGCGTCCCGTGGCCATACCGCCGGTTCTCGAATCGGACGCGCCGGCGCATCCGGCAGCCATGTCCGCGCCNNGACATCGTCACGAAATATGTCAACGCACTGGGCGGCGCCGACGCCATGAAGAAGGTCACCAGCCGGGTGATGAAGGGCTCGATTCTGGCGAATGGCGCCACCACGCCGATCGAGGTCTTCACCAAGGCTCCCAATATGCGCGTTACGGTCACGCACAGCTCCAACGCCGACAGCTTCACCGCATTCGACGGCAAGGCCGGGTGGATGGGCAGCACGGGACGGCCGGCACGCGAAATGAGCGCATCGTCCTCGGCTGCATCGAGCCTGGATGCGGAATTCTACCTGGGTCTGCGGCTGAAGGAACTGTATCCGCAATTGCGCCGGGGGCGTCCCGAAACGATCGGCGGAGTGGAATGCGACGTGGTGAACGGCTCGGCTCCCGGCAAGCCGGCGGTGCGGCTGTATTTCGAGAAGAAGTCGGGGCTGCTGGTCCGCATGGTGCGGTACGCGGATACCCCGATGGGGCGGCTTCCCACGCAGATCGACTATTCCGACTATCGGGAAACCAACGGATTCAAGACTCCGTGGCGGTGGACGCTCTCGCGTCCGAATGGGCGCTTCACGATTCAGATTGCGGAGGTCAAGGCCAACGTAGCGATCGACGATGCGAAGTTCGCCATGCCCGCCGGAGACGTGAAGTAGCCATCGCCCTCGATCTCGTCGCCGCGGGTAACCGCGATCCAACTTATTTCTTCTTAGCCGGAGGAGGCGGCGCAGTCTCCTTAGTCTTGCTCTCGTCCAGAGGCGCGGGAGTATCCACGTTGGTGTCGTATTTGATCACCGCATCGGCCGAGTACTTGCGGTAGATGCGAAATTCCTTGTCGTTCTTCGACCAGAAGT
This sequence comes from Candidatus Sulfopaludibacter sp. SbA3, assembly GCA_900290315.1. Taxonomy (GTDB): domain Bacteria; phylum Acidobacteriota; class Terriglobia; order Bryobacterales; family Bryobacteraceae; genus Sulfopaludibacter. The sequence goes on from OKRF01000092.1 coordinate 12,748, forward strand.
CGCCCAGGTTGGCGGTCATCGTAGCCTTGAGCGGCAGCAGAAAGGTCTGGCCGGAAATATCCTGGTAGTCGTAATCCAGCACGTCCTGAGTGCTCTTCACGGGGAAGCCCGTCGGAATATTTTCTGCCTCCACAATCAGCCGCATCACCGCGTGCGTGGTGGGGTCAACCGCCACCGTCCCGTGGTATGCCGCAATGATGCGGTTGTTGCCATCCACCACGATGCTGTATTGTGAGCGCTCCTGCCGCACATGGAACGCGAATTCCATCATTCGTTGCCCGCGCAGCGTGCCCCAATGGTCCCACTCGAAACGCGCCTCCGTAGCCTTCTCGAAGATCTGGCGCAGCATGCTGCCGAAGTCGCCGAACGATTCCGACCCGCCCACACTCTTGGTGTTGTCGCCCATCGGCGTGTTGTTGTGCAGGATGGTTTTGTACTCTTCCTTCTGGTCGAAGTAACTCAGGCGCTTGGTCACCGTATCGATGGACTGCCAGCGCGGCGGATCGCCCGGCGCGCCCCATCCGCGAGTGCCCGGAGGCAGCGCGCCGTAGCGCCGCGTCACTTCGGTACAGATGAAGTCGGGCAGATTCTTGCTATAGGAGAGCGCATACTCGCGCACTTCGTCCAGAGCCGCGGCCTGTTCCTCCGCGGAAGGCGGCGGAATGGGTTTCGGTTTCTCCTCGCGAGTGATCTTGGCCTCGGTCAAGGCGTGCGACTGGTCGCGCAACGCCTGCAATTTGGCCATGGTCAGCGGACCGATGCGGAACTGGCTCTGCAGATCTTCAATCGTGCGGTCCTCCAGCTTATCGGAGAGTTTGACCTTGGCGAGGAATGCGGCGATCTGCCGGTCGGTATACTGGCGGTCCCGGTCGCTATAGGCGTTGCGCAGAAACAGCATCAGTTTGTCGACCGACATGGTCTGGCCCATCGCGACAAGGCAGACCGCGAGAAAAGCAGCCAGAAAACGAAAACGCATACCACTCCATTTTCGCATGACTGAAATTAATGCTTGATCGGCGCCGCCTGTTTGCATTCCTTGGCGTCCTTGTTCCTGGGGTCTTTGCAATCCACCGCCGTCAGGTCGCCATCGTACGTAATCACAGCGTCCGCGGAGTACTTGCGGTAGATCTTGAACTCCTTGTGATTCCTGGTCATCCTGTTGCCCATGCTCATGTCAATTTCAGCGTTGCTGGGCAACAGAAAGGTCTCGCCGGAGAGATCCTGGTAACTGTAGTCCAGCGTGTCCGAAGCGCTTCTGACGGGAAAGTCCGGCGGAATGCTGTCCGCCACCAGGGCAATGCGCATGACCGCGTGGGTGGCCGGGTCCACATCGAACCAGCCGTGGTAACCCGCGATGATGTCGTGATCGGGATCGGAGATGATGTGCCAGCGGGAACGCTCTACCGCCACCCGGTATTTGAACGCCATCACGCGCTCGGAATGCAGCGTGCGCCACGAGTCCCATTCGAAAGCCGCCTGCGTGGCCGGCTCGAACACTCCGCGCATCATGCTGCCGAAATCACCGAAAGCTTGCGCCCCGCCCGCACTCTTCACATCCTGATTGACGACGACGGAGTTGTTCCGCATCCTCAACTGGTACTCTTCCTTCTGTTCAAAGTAAGTGAGGCGCTTGGTGAGTTCGTCCAGTTGGCGCCACGAGGGCGTGCCCCCTGGCGCTGGTAGTGCGTCAAACCGCCTCTCCACTTCCGTGCAGATGAAATCCGGCAAATTCTGGCTGTAACTCAGCGCATACTTGCGGACATCTTCCAGAATGGCGGCCTGTTCCTGCGCGGAGGGGATCGCGATGGGGCGCGGCGCTTCGGCAGGCGCGGCCACGGCGGCAGCAGGCAGGCTCTGCGATTGATCGCGCAACTTGCGAAGGGCCGCGGTGGCTTTAGCTCCCAGGCCCAACTGGCTCTGCCAACTTTCCAGAGTCCGGTCGTCCAGCCGCTCGCTGAGCTTCACTCTGGCGAGAAAGCCGGCCAATTCGGCATCGCTGTACTTATGCTGCGAATCGGTGGCAATGTTCTTCAGCGCGGAGGATAACTTCTCCACGCTGTACGCCGGCCCCTGACCTGCCGCCGTCAGGCACACGGCCAACGCAAGCGCCGCAATACGGTAACCCATGCCTCATTTTCGCACGCGCCCCCGCGTGCCGGTCCGGCTCACAGTGAATCCAGGGCACGCCGCGATGGTAATACCGGCGAGCGAAGCTATCGGTAGCTCTTATCGTCCAGCTTGCTCAAGTCCAGACCATCCGGCAGCACACCTACCGTGACAATGGCGAAGGTGAAGACGCTGGTGCCGGGCTCCAGGTGGCCGCCGAAGGCTTTGTCGGGATTGGCCAGCGTCACGTGAGCGTGAATCCTGCCGTCCATAATGTAACCGTTCATGCTGATCAGGTCGGCGGGCGCGGTGGGGTCCTTCACGAACATGTTCTTGGAGGGGAAAGTGCGGTTGCTCACCTGGTGCACCTGGTAGCCGCGGACGGAGCCCGCCCCGGCGAGAATCACCGCGTTCTTGATCTTGTTCTGCTTCACCATCTGTTCCAGCCCCGCCAGCAGGTCCACCTGGTATTTAAAGCGGAAAATCAGGACGCGCTCGAATTGCGTGGGGACGGCGTAGACGTCCGGTACGCTGTTGCTATTCTCCCGGGCGTCGGCGGCGCCGATAGAATTGGTCACTTCGTGGCGGCTCTCCTGGGCGCAAACCGCGGGCACCAAAGCGCAGAGTAGGACAAGGAATCGCATGACCCCAGCTTGCCACACACCAAAGTCACTTGCGCGAGGCGCGCCCGGCACAATCTCGAACAGGCACTGGAGCCATCCGTGAGGCATCGCCTCGTGAGCCGTCTCNNCGCCTTTTGGCGAATCTTCGTGCCTGGCTCGAGTTTGCCCCTTCGCGAAACCCCGACGCGTTTCCCCGCGATTTTTATCCCACCGGGTGAGGCGTCGCCTCATGAGCCGTCTCTCTCGACAATCCCGACCCGTGTGTCCGCCGCAAACCGTGCCAGGCTCGAAATTCGCCGCCTTCT
>OKRF01000404.1 GCA_900290315.1 Candidatus Sulfopaludibacter sp. SbA3
TGCGACAAGATCGCCGGCGTTACCCGTTCGCTGGCTCCGTTCTGCCCCTGGCGGGGAAAGGCTGTGCCACAATGAGGTCATGATCAGAGTGGAGCAGGTCCTGGAATCCTGGAAAGCCATACGGAACGATACCGCCATCGCCGTGGAAGATATGCCCGCCGCCGNNATGGACTTCCGGCCCACCGCCGAAGTAGCCACGTTTCGCGACATCGCCCGCCATATTCTGGACGCCGGCGACGGGCTGACCGGACTGCTGCTGGCCGGCGAGGATAACTTCGCCACTCCGGTGTTCCGCGAGCGTATGAAAGCCCATATGAGAGCGCTTCCGGCCGATAGCGATGCGCCGGCGATCGCCTCGGCGCTGCGGGAATCCGTGGAGCAGCGCGCTGCGGCATTCGCCGCCCAACCCCTCGGCTATTTTGCCGAGATCGTCACCCGCTTCGATGGTCAGCAGGTCACCCGTCTGGAAATGCTCCAGAGCATCAAAGAGCACGAATTGACTCATCGTCAACAGTTGTTCGTCTATTTGCGATTAAAGGGAATCGTCCCGGCGACCACTCGCCGCCGGTTAGCCAAGCAGGCCGCAAAGTAAAAATTCGGTGAGACCTTCGGTAACCCACTTGCGAAGGCGGCAGTCTATCGTTTATCAGTAGTAGTTTGGAGGAATTGCCATGGTCGAATGTCCTGTTTGCGATGGAAAGATCGATGTGGATGAAGAAGACGTCGACGAAGGCGACACCATCAGTTGTGATGAGTGTGGTGCGGCGTTGAAGGTCGTTGGCACAGAGCCTCTGGAACTGGAATCCGCGGAAGATCTGGAAGAGGACGAAGAAGAGGAAGACGCCTTTTTGGAGGAAGAAGAGGAAGACGCTGACGAGGATTGGAAATAGGAGCGCGCCATGAACAGGGTTTGGATGGTCCTGCTGGCCGCTTTGGTCCTCTGTTCGGCCGGTAGTTTCGCCCAGAAGAAAAAGCCCGACGCGACTCGCAGCGTACAGGGCTCCGTTACCGCCGCCGACGATAGCGTGGTGGATGGCGCCCGTGTCTATTTGGAAAACACCAAAACCCTGCAGGTGCGCAGCTTCTACACGCAGAAGGACGGCACCTATTACTTCCACGAGCTCAGCCCGGATGTTGACTACAAGTTACGGGCCGAATTCGCTGGCGCCAGCAGCCCCACCAAGACGCTCAGTTCCTTCGACACGCGCAAAGACGCGGTCATGAATCTGAAGCTCAACCCGAAGAAGTAGGACAGACGATCGTCTTTAGTCGTCTGTCTTCTTGCTTTTTTCTTTCAGCCGCCGGATCTCTTCCAGCCGCTCGCCGATCCTCTTTTCCAGTCCGCGATCCGTGGGGAAGTAATACTGCCGGCCCACCAGTGAAGGCGGCAGGCATGCCATGTCCGGCATGGCATTTTCCATTTTGTGGGCGTGCTGGTAGCCTTCTCCGTAGCCCCACTCTTTCATGTGGCGCGTTACGGCATTGCGCAGGTTCATGGGCACCGGTTCGGCAATGGTCTTCTCCACGTCTTCTCGCACCGCCCCCATGGCGCGGTAGGCTGCGTCGCTCTTGGGCGCGACACACAGGTAAATCGCCGCCTGCGCCAGTGCCAGGTCGCCCTCTGGGATGCCTAGAAAATGGACCGCCTGCATGGCCGCCACGCTCTGTTCCAACGCCCTGGGGTCGGCCAGGCTGATGTCTTCGATGGACATACGGATCAGCCGGCGCGCAATGTACAGGCGGTCTTCGCCGGCCTCCAGCATGCGCGTCAGCCAATACAGCGCGGCATCCACGTCGCTCGACCGCACCGATTTGTGCAGCGCCGAAATCAGGTTGAAGTGCTCTTCCCCGCCCTTGGCGTAGAGCAGCACCTTGCGCTGCATGGCATCCTGCACCGCGGTCTCGGTCAGGACCCCGCCCGCTGCGGCAGCGGCCGACGCCTCCAGCGTGTTGTACGCCTGCCGCGCGTCGCCATTGGAGTAGATGGCGATCTGCTCCAGCAGTTCGTCCGGAGCTTCCAGCCCCACCACCGGCAGCGCGCGCCGCAATAGCTCCACCAGTTCCGGAACCGTCAGCCCGCGCAGCGCATACACGCGCGACCGCGAAAGCAGCGCCGAAATCACTTCGAACGAAGGATTCTCCGTGGTCGCGCCAATCAGGATGATGTCCCCGCGCTCCACGTAGGGCAGAAATGCGTCCTGCTGCGCCTTGTTGAAGCGATGGATTTCGTCGATGAACAGGATCGTGCGCCGCCCCAGGTTGCGCAGCTTTTCGGCGTCGGCCATCACCGCCTTGATCTCCTTGATGCCGCTCAGCACCGCGCTAAACGGGATGAATTCGCATTGCGTCAAGCGCGCAATCAGCTTGGCCAGGGTAGTCTTGCCCACGCCGGGCGGTCCCCACAGGATGATCGAGGTGAGTTGATCCCGTTCGATTTGGCGCCGCAGAGGCTTATCGGGTCCTAGAATGTGCTCCTGCCCGGCGTAGTCTTCCAGCCGCTCCGGCCGCATGCGCTCGGCCAGGGGCCGCTTTCCGGTGGCGCGATCTTCTTTGGGAGGACTGGTATCGAAGAGGCTCACGATCGCAAGGCCCTCTGCCGCCGCGCCTCGTAGAGAAGGATTCCCGCGGCCACGGCGGCGTTCAGCGACTCCACCCCAACAGTCGGAATGGAAAGATCCAGCGCCGCCGAGCGCAACTCTTTGCTCACGCCGCGCGCTTCATTGCCGATGATCAACCCGCACTTCGCCGTGAGATCGGCATCGCCCAGCGCTCGCGCCGGGACTCTACCGCCTGCGGGGACGGCGGCATACAACGTCACCTGGTGCTGCCGCAGGGCGGCACGCGCCAGAGAGCTATCCACGCCGTGCAAAAAAGGCACGCGGAATAGGGACCCGGCGGACGCGCGCAACGTCTTAGAGTTGAACGGACTCACTGTGCCCTTCAGAAACAGCGCTCCCGTGGCGCCGAATGCTTCCGCTGCCCGCAGGATCGCGCCCGCGTTGCCCGGGTCTTGCAGCCCATCCAGCACCACCACCAGCGAGCAGCCCCGGAACAGTTGCTCCAGTTTCCACTCGGGCGGCTGTACCAGCGCCATCACTCCCTGGCTGGCTTCCGTCCCCGAGATACTCTGCATCAGGGCATCCGGCAGTACCACCACTTTGACGCCTGCCAGGCGGCGCACGTGCTGTTCCGCGGCAGAGCGCACCGAGTCCGCCGCCAGCACCATCTTCACCGCGCAATCGCTACGCAGCGCCTCTTCCAGCAGGTGGAAACTCTCGGCCACGCACCAGCCCTGCTCGGTCAGAGAGCCGCGCGCAATGGCTCGCCGCACGTCCTTCAGCAGCGGATTAGCGGCGCTGGTAATCGTCTCGGCCTTCGGCATCTGATTACAATATGGTTTCGAGTTCAGAATAGCGCAGATGAAACGGACAGTACGGAACGCGATGGTCATGGCAATGGCCGCACTGGTTTTCTATATCGCGTACCTTTCAGTCCGCATCGAGCAGCAATCCCTCCGGGAGGAAGCGCAGCCATCGGAAGTGATCCTGGTGTTGGGCGCCGCCGAGTACCGCGGCCGCCCCTCGCCGGTGCTGCGCGCCCGCCTGGACCACGCGCTGGAACTCTAC
>OKRF01000406.1 GCA_900290315.1 Candidatus Sulfopaludibacter sp. SbA3
AAGCCGCTCCGGCCGCACTCGTCATGGCCGGGCACGAGTGAGCCAGTGCCCGGCCGGCCGCGGGAGCGGATAATCTTCCCGAGCAGGCCATCGTCGGCGGTGTGTTTCGGAAAAGCGATGCCCATGTCATAGCGGCAGTTTTTCGAAGGTGTGACGGCCGGATCGTCCAGCGACATTCCGATGACGGCCACATCGCGGATATCGGTGCCCCTCTCCGCCAGCCAGGCGATGAGCGAGTGATAGGCCTTAACCAGCCGGGCGTTGCCGTAGGGTTCGAACACTCGAATGTAGACATAGCGGAATGCGCCGAGCCGGTCGACGTGGACTCGCACATTTGCCGCGGCCCGCCAACTCTCCAGCTCCTCTAAAGCGTAATAGGAGAGCATCTCGGGCGCTTTGCAAATCTTGCTTTTTTCGAGCGGGCTGCGCCGGTCCCAGGAACTGGCGGTCCTGCCAAAGTGGTTCTTGAAAGCGCGGGAGAATTCCGCGGTCCCGGCGAAACCTGCCTCCATGGCCGCGTCCGTAATCCGCTTGCGAGGCGAGGTCTTCATGAGCATCGCCGCTCTTTCGAGCCGGACCCGCCGCACATGGCTGTTCAGCGTCTCGCCGGTAACAGCCTGAAAGATTCGATGGAAGTGAAACGGGGAAAAACAACCGATTTCAGATAACCTGGCCAGCGAAAGCTCTCCGTCCAGGTGCTCGCTTATGTAGTCGAGAACGCGGTTCACCCGCTCGTGATAATGATCGTTCCTGCGCACCATCGGAAGACCACAGTATACCCGGCCTGGCTGGAGGGAATCGCCTCACTCGTACCGGAGCGCTTCCGCCGGATCCACCTTCGCGGCGCGATGCGTCGGCACCCAGCACGCCAGTAGCGAGACGCCGGTGAAGAAAATCGCCACTCCGATCAACGTGACTGGATCCGTCGGCGCCACTTCAAAGAGGAACGACTGCAGCACGCGCGAGAGCAGCAACGCCGTTGCCACGCCCGCCATCACGCCGCCCGAAATCAGCCGCAGCCCTTCCCCGAAGACCATGTTGCGGATGTCCCGCCGCCCGGCGCCGACCGCGGCACGAATGGCAATCTCGCGCCGCCGCGATGCCACCGAGAGCGTAAGCACACCATAGATCCCGACCAGAGTCGAATGGCAATCTCGCGCCGCCGCGATGCCACCGAGAGCGTAAGCACACCATAGATCCCGACAAGAGTCAACACGCTGCCCACCAGTGAAAACCCTACCAGTAACTGCATCGCGAAGTTGCGCGACGCCAGCGAATCGCTGCGAATCTGCTCCAGCGTCTTCACGCTTTCCACCGCGACCGTTGGATCCACCGCACGCAATTCACGCTGCACGGCAGCCATCACAACTCGCGGATCCGCCGCCGTCCGCACCACCAGGTGCTTGGAAAACGCCCGCGCCTGCCACAGCGAAAGATAGACCTCCGGCCCCGCCGCCTGCGTCAGATCGTCCGTGCGGCCGTTGGCGACCATGCCGACAATCTCCGTTGCCGGCTGCTGCCGCCCGTTCATCCAGATCTTTTTGCCGATGGGACTGCTCCCCGGAAAATAGCGCTCCGCCAGGGCTTGGTTGACGATGGCCACCTGCGGCGCCTTGTCCGCGTCGGTGGGGCGAAGGTCGCGTCCAGCGATCAGGCCCAGGCCGACCACCTTGAAGTAGTCCGGCGTGACGGCGCGCAAGGGCAGAGAGATCCGGTCGCTCGCCTTGACAGCCGGGGGCTGCCCTTCGATGTCCACGTCGGCGGGCCAATCGTTGCCGGTCAGGGGCACGCCCCAGGCGAACGCCGCATACTGCACGCCTCCCAGTGCGGAGACGCGCTCCAGCGCCCGCCGATGAAAGGCCAGCCAGTCGCCCCGTACCGCGGTCACACTCATCGTCAACACGCGTCCCAGGTTGTAACCCACAGGCACATTCGAAAGATTCATCATGGTGCGAATCAACAGAGTGGCGCCCACCAGGAGCGCCAGGGTCAGCGCGGTCTGAACGATGGTGACGCCGCGGAGAAGCCGGCGCTCTCCCCGTCCCGCGCTGCTTTTCGGACCGGCGCTCTTGAGCACCTGAATCGGGTCGAGCCGCGACGCGCGCAGCGCCGGAAAGAGTCCAGCCAGCAGTGCGGCCATCACCGCCGCGCCCAGCCCGCACGCCAGCACCGGCCAGCCTGTGGTCACCGCGTCGAGCCGTGGAATAGCATGTCCGCCAATCGCCTTGAATAGCTTGACCACCGCAAACGCCAGGCCCACGCCCAGCGCTCCGCCAGTCACGGCCAGCAGCAGACTCTCCGTGGACACTTGCCGGAAAAGCGCCACCCGCCCGATGCCCAGGGCGCTGCGCACAGCGTACTCCTGTTGGCGTTGCAGTCCCCGCACCAGCAGTAGAGCCGCGGCGTTTCCGCAGGCGATGAGCAGCACCAGCGCCGCCGCGCCCAACAGCGGCAGCAGAATGCGCCGGCCATCGCGATTGAATTCGACGGTGAGCGACTCCAATTGGGGCGCGACGCCCGCGAAGTCGTGGTCTGCCTGCGCCTCCCTCGCGATGATCACGCCAAGATCCCCCTGCGCCTCAGAGATCCTGGCTTCGTTTCGCAAACGCCCCACTACGTTCCACCCGGGCCGCTTCAGCCGCGCGGGGTTGGGCGTCACCGGAAGCCAGAAATCTACCAGCCCGTTCACGTTGTAGTTGGGTTCCTGGGAAGCTCCGGGCGAAGGTAGAAAACGAACGCCCGGCGGCATCACTCCCACCACGGTGGGAGGCGTGTCGTAGCGGCTCATCCGCACCGGCTTGCCGATGACCTGCCGATCGCCGTTGAACTTGCGCTGCCAAAGATCATAGCCGAGGATGATCACCGGCGCCGAGCTGGGCAGCATTTCGGAGTCCAGGAACGCACGCCCCAGCACCGGCTGCAACCCGGCCACGCGGAAATAGTCCTTCGTGACGACCATTCCCTCCATGGATTCGCTGCCGTCGGAACTCACCAGGTAATTGAACGACCAGCCGTACGCGGCGATCCCGTCAAACGTCTTCGCCTGCTGCTGCCATTCCAGCCACTGCGCCGCCGGCCAACCCTGCGGATTCGCTAGCTTTTGGCCATCGGAGCGGACTGGCTGAATCAGCACAAGCTGCTGCGGCTGCCGGTACGGCGGCGGCGTGAGCAGCACGCCCTGAATCAGGCTGAACACTGCGGAAGTCGCGCCGATTCCCAGCGCCAGCGTGAATACCGCAATCAAAGTGAACCCTGGTTGCTTCCGCAAACTCCGGAAACCGAAACGCAACTCTTGCAACATTCAGCCCCCCTCGCCCCTTGGACGTGGAGTATGTCGAGGGGTTAGCCCACCGCGTATTACAACCCCTCCAATTCTTCCCACCGTGCGTGCACCTGGTAGCACCGCCGATCTTGTCCGCGGTTTCTTTTGGTCGCGGCCCTACCGTGCACCCACCAGCCGGGTAGCGATCACCTCAAACCCAGGAGCCGCTCCGCCGATCTTGCTCGACTTGAGCAGCACCTCGAAATAAGGAAGCCGGCCATCGAGCTTTACATAATGATGCAGCATCTCCATCCCGCGCGCCGTCGTGAGGAATTCGCCGCCCGCCTCCGTGCCTTCCATTTCAGTGCCCGAGATCACCAGCACATTCCCCGTGTTGCTCAGATTCGGCAGGAACGCGATGTCGCAGTAGGAGACCGCGGGATCGTTGCGATACGCCGCCAGTTCCCCGGCTCGCGGCTGCCGATTTTCGAAGAACGATTGGGATGCAGCGGCGTCGTACCCGAAGCGGAAGTTGAGTTGGGATTCCACCAATTCCACCCAGGGGTTCGCCCGCCTGCTCCCGATCAGCACCACGTTGTCCGACTTCATCTGGCGGATATTGAAATCGCGCGCGAAAACGGCGGTGAGCTGATCCTGCCCGGCCCCGGCCACGGTCTGAATGCGCCGCGTGATGTTGACGTTGGCGAGACTGGTGTAATGCCGGTGCGCCGCCAGGCGCGCCACCATCTGCAGATCGGGACGCGCCGCCAGCGAATCCAGCCGCCACGTTTCCGGCTGGAGATACTCCGACAGACCGATGGGCCGGCCGAGCAGGTCCTGCAGCAGCCCCAAACTGGAATCCGTCAGGACGATGTCGGTTCGTTCGCCCTTGCGGATGAGTTGCGACCACAGGGCGTTCACGGCGGGATCGGGCGCCGTCCCCACCGCCGCCCGGGCGCGCCAGATTATGGCGGCCATCCAGACGCACGCAATCATCAGAAGGGCTGAGAGGGCCGCCAGTGCATAAACTACCCGCGAGCGCGCCGCCAATACCGGAGGCGCCGGGGGCTCCGCCACCACGGGCGGAACCTCCATGTCCAGGCGTTCGCGAAAGAGTGGGACGTACTTGCCCTTCGGCAGTTCCAGAACCACGGGCTCCGACGCGCCCTCGCTGGCGAAATAAGCCTCCAGCTTTTTCCGCACCTGCGAGGCGTTGACCCGGACGATATTGTCTTCGCCCGTATCGTAATCCTCAGAGCGGCCAAAAACCGCGCAGCCGATTTCGTGTTCGTGGATGTCGGCCGCGTTGTCTTCCAGGGCCCGGTTGCACACGTAGGTCAACAGGTCCCGCATGCGGGCCGATTTCTCGAACCCTCGGCTCGTGACCACACGCTGCACCAATTCCCGGCGTTCTTCGGGGCCAACCGCCCTTCCGCCGCTGGAAACGCTCGTTTGACCGCTGCTTGCCATCCCGTGAAGACCTGTTTTACGGTTAAGACCGCCCTTGATTGTCTTCAGCGTATCACCCTGCGCGCCGCCTTTACAGTGAAGTAACAGCGAATCTCCTTGTGCCGGCCCTGGGCGCCGGCGAAGAATCGATATACTCCATGCGCCGCCGCGATTTCTTCAAGCGAGCCGCTATGTGCGGCACAGCGATGACCTTGCACGCACAGCCATCTGAAGGATGGGCGCTGGTGCCGGGCATCCTGGCGCGCATCCAGCCACCCCGCTTTCCCGAGCGCGACTTCGATATCCGCCGCTACGGCGCAGCCGGAGACGGGAAGACTGACTGCCGGCCCGCCATCGCCAGGGCCATCGCCGAATGTCACGCCGCTGGCGGCGGCCGGGTGCTGCTCCCCGCCGGCGATTGGCTTTGTAACGGTGCCATCCACCTGGCCGGGAATGTGAATCTGCACCTGGAAGAAGGCAGCGCCATCCGCTTTGGCACCAATCCCGCGGACTACCTTCCCGCCGTTCTGGTCCGCTGGGAAGGAACCCGCTGCCACAACTACTCACCCCTCATCTACGCCCGCGGACAGGAGAATCTCGCCATCACCGGCCGCGGCACAATCGATGGCCAGGCCAGCCGCTTCTGGCACGAATGGAAGCGCAAACAGACGCCGGACCAGGAAGCCCTCCGCAAGATGGGGATGGAACTCACGCCGCTCGATAAGCGCGTCTTCGGCGCCGGCCATTACCTTCGCCCCGGCATGTTCCAGCCGTACGAGTGCCGCAACCTGCTCATCGAGGGCGTCACTTTCAAAGACAGCCCGTTCTGGACTGTGCATCCCGTCTTCTGCAGCAATGTGACGGTCCGCGGAATTCACGTGCTGCCCGGCTCCACCAACGACGATGGCGTGGACCCCGATTCATGCCGCGATGTCCTGATTGAAGACTGCGTCTTCGAAACCGCCGACGACAACATCGCCATCAAGGCCGGCCGCGACCAGGACGCGTGGGATGGGCCGCCGTGCGAGAACATCGTGGTCCGCCGCTGCACCGGCATTCGCTCTCGGGCGAACGGATATTGCGTGGGCAGCGAAATGTCCGGTAGTGTGCGCAACGTATTTATCGAGAACAATACCGTGGGCGATGTCCAGTCCGCGCTCTATGTGAAGAGCAACAGCGACCGCGGCGGCGCCGTCGAGAACATCTGGATGCGTGCCAATACCGTGGAAGCCTGCGACTGGTTCATCAAGATCGAAACCGATTACAAAGGCATCACCGGTCACCCCTTTCCCTCCGTCTACCGCAATTTCCACTTTGAGGACCTCACGTGTAAGATGGCTCGCAAATGCGGAATTTATTCGATGGGGATCGCCGCCAAACCGGTCTCGGGAATCTCGTTTAAGAACATCACCGTGGAAAAGACAGCCACGCCCTCCCAGATCGTCAACACTCGCGACCTGGAAATGCACAATGTGCGGATGAACGGAAAACTGCTCGCTTAACCGGCGGCCATGTGGAAGGAAACTATGCGATTTTCACTTTACGGAACGATTTTGCTGCTGTGCGCGGGGCTCTGTCAGGCGCAGACGGATACGGCTCGGCTGCAGGGAGCGGCTATCGATAGCAGCGGCGGCGTGGTGGCCGGCGCCTCGGTGACGGTGACCAACCAGGAAACCAATCGCGTCGTGAAGGCGCAAACCGACGAACAGGGAAGCTACAGCGTGCCGGCGTTGCCGGTGGGACACTACCGCGTGGAGGTGGCCAAGACCGGCTTCCGGACGGTGGCCCGCGAGATCACCCTGACGATTTCGCAAGTGGCCAACATCCCGGTCACGCTGGAGCCGGGTACGGTGACCCAGAGCGTCGATGTGGTCGCCGAGGCCGCCATGGTGGACAGCGCCAACTCGGAAGTCGGCACCATTGTACAGAGCCGCCAGGCGGAAGAGCTTCCGCTCAACGGACGCAACTTCACGCAACTCGCCACCCTCATTCCCGGTGTGAACCGCGGTGTGCCGGATGGCTCTCCCACGGGTGCGGCTGGCAACGTGGAGACCTTCCGCTATGGCAACGAAGGCGGGGCGTCTCTTTCGGTGAACGGCTTGCGTGCGCAGGCCAATAACTTCCAGTTAGACGGCCTCGATAACAACGAATCCCTGGTCAACACCATCGTCTTCTTTCCTCCCGCGGAGGCCATTCAGGAATTCCGCGTGCAGACCAGTGTCGCGTCCGCCGAATTCGGCCGTGCCGGCGGCGGATTGATCAGCGCCACCATCAAATCCGGAACCAACCAGGTGCACGGTAGCGCCTTCGATTTTCTGCGCAACTCCGTCCTGGACGCACGGCCCACCTTCGCCAGCGTGCGCAATCCCTTCCGCCGGAATCAGTTCGGCGGTACGCTCGGCGGTCCTATCGTGAAGAACAAGTTGTTCATCTTCGGCGACTACCAGGGCCTGCGCCAGGATTTACCCCTCACCCCGTACTTCGCCAGCATTCCCACACCCGCGTTCCGGACTGGCGATTTCTCGGAGCTCTTAACGCCGTCGCTCACCGGCCTGACCAAAGCCATCGCCATTAAAGACATCACCACCGGCCAGCCCTTCCCGGGCAACATCATTCCCACGTCGCGGCTGAATAAGGTCGGGCTGAATTACCTCAACGCCTACCCGCTGCCCAACACCAACGGCACGCATGTGAACGGCAACTGGGAAGTGGAACAGCAGCAGAAGCAGGGGTTCGACGATTTCGATATCAAGACCGACTGGAACATGCGCCAGCAGGACACCATGTTCTTCCGTGTCAGCTATGGCGAAGACGAGTCGGATACCGATTCGCGCTTCCCCCATTTGCCGGCCGGGTCCGGCTCCGGCCAGAATTTCAATCACCAGCGGGGTGCGGGGCTGGGCGAAACACACAGCTTCCGCTCCAACCTGATTAACGAACTGCGTATCGGCTTCCAGCGCGTGTTCTTCGCCTACATCCCGCCATTCAACAGCGAGCCGCTCTCCGCCAATCTCGGCATTCCCAACGCCAACACGTCGCCGCTATTGGGCGGCGGCGCGGCCATCAACGGGGGCAGTAACATCGAATATACCGGCGATGGCGGCAGCTACCTTTCGCCGCAGAATACCTATCAGTTCGCCAACACCACCAGCTACATTCACGGCAAACATACCTTGCGCTTCGGCGCCAACATCATTCGCCGGCAGGTGAACATCTTCAAAACGGCGAACTCCAAAGGCACCTTCGATTTCTCTAACAACTCCGCGGCCGTCTCCACGGGCTATTCCGATGCGGACATGCTGGCAGGCTTCGCCCAGTCTTACGCCATCGGGGTGGAAAGCGGTATGGTAGGCACGCGCAGTTGGGAGACCGGCTATTTTCTGCAGGACGATTGGCACGCCACGCGAAGGCTCACGCTCAACCTGGGCTTACGCTACGACCTGGACACCTGGCCCACCGAAGCCTACAACCGCCAGGCCAACTTCGATATCGTCAGCGGCCAGATTCTGGTGGCGGGCCAGAACGGCGAACCCGCCAGCCTCATCCGCACGGACAAGAACAACTTCGCCCCGCGCATCGGCTTCGCGTTCGATCCCCAGGGCGATGGCAAAACCGCCATCCGCGGCGGTTACGGCATCTTCTACTTCCTGGATCGCGGCGGAGTGAGCAAGCAACTGGTACAGAACCCGCCCATCAGCGGATCTTCCACTTATCAATCCACCAGCGGATATCGCTTCGCGCTGTCCGGACAGGCGCCCCTCAACGCCACCGATTCCACGCTCGCCACGCAAGCCATGCCGCTCGGCAGCGTTTCCGGCCTCAACCTGCAGAGCCCCAGCGGCGGTCTGAATCTCTTCGCGGCCCTGCCCAACAACGTGGATTCCTACACCCAGCAGTGGAACCTGCAAGTGCAGCGGCAGATTTCGCGGGCCACGGTATTAAGCGTGGGCTACGTGGGAACCGCCGGACGTCACCTGACCAGTTACTACGACTACAACCGCCAATACTTCAATCAGGCAGCCGGCGTGAAGAACTTCCCCAAACTCGGCACTATCACCACCGAGGAAACGCGCGGCACGTCGAATTACAACTCCCTCCAGGTGCACCTGGATCGCCGCTTCTCCACGGGCCTGCTCTTCCGCGCCGCCTACACCTATTCGCACTCGATCGACACCGCCGAGGGAGCGTTCGATTTTAACCAGCCTCAGGACATCCATAACTTCGGCCTGGAGCGCGCCAGCTCCGATTTCGATATGCGCCACCGCTTCGTGGCCAGTGGGATGTACGAGCTGCCTTACGGCAAGGGCCGCCATTTCGGATCGAGCGCACCGGCGATGCTACGGGCTATTCTGGGCGATTGGCAGATGAACGGCATCCTCACGCTCCAGACTGGCATCCCATTCAACCTCTCTACGCCGGGCACCCCGAGTAACATCCGGCCCAATCTCATCGCTCCGGTGACCATGTACGACAACCCCACCGATTGGTTCAGCACCAGCTCTTTTTCGGAGGTGCCGTCAGTGGGCGGAGTGCTTGTGGCGCCTGGCACCCTGGGGCGCAATGTTCTGGTGGGTCCGGGCGTCCGCACGCTGGATGCCTCGATCTTCAAGGATTTCCGCCTCGGCGAGCGCATCAGAATTCAGTTCCGGGCGGAATTCTTTAATACCGCCAATACCCCGGTATTTGCGAATCCCACCGGCGATATCAGCAGTTCCAACTTCGGGCGCATCACCGGAACCCGCCTCTCCAGCGAGCGCAATATCCAAATGGCTCTGCGCGTGCGCTTCTAGCTTAGTTTAGTGCACCGTTTCATGAATACGGCAACGCATTCTTGGGCGGAGGCGTGCGCCGCGGGTCAGACTTCTCTGTCCCGCGGCGCCGCTTTTGCGCCGTCGTGGACAGAGCGGTCGGCGCCGCTTTTGCGCCGTCGTGGACAGAGCGGTCTGACCCCAAACCCGCATGCTTCCCGCACAGCCGCAAGATGACAGACGACAAAAAACGATCGTCTGTCCTACAGCTTTACCAGTAGTAAGTAGCCACCGCTTTCGGTGGACCGCTTGCCCCGGCCATCATCGTAGTCTTCAGAATCACTTGAATATTCTTCTGATACCACTTAGCAGGCGCCTTCTCAAATGCCTCTCGCAGATATCGTTCATTGGTGAGGAATTCGCCTGCTGCGATGGTGCCGTTGAAAGTCATGCCTGCAATGGAGACCACAGTCTTTTCGGTGGATGAGTCAAAGATGCGGCTGACGATGGCATACTCCTCCGGCCGGCTGGCGCCCCGGTCCGCCGTGAAGACAGCCTTGCCTGGGTTCTGCCGGTCCAGTACTTCGTAACTGAAGCTCCGCGTGCTGCGATCGATGTAATAGCGCAGGTTGCCGGTCAGGCCCATGGTCCAGACGTTGTTGAACTGACCGATAAGAATGGCGGGCCGTCCCCGCAGATCTCTGTAACCGGGGCTTGCCGCACTGTCCCAGAAACTCCGCCAGCCGGACCGACGCCAGATAGTCGCCGGCGGAGTAATACCGGTCGCCCGCGGACTTCAGCTCGGATAGGCTCAGGGCGGTCTTCTGCCGAACCTCCGGCTCTGCCGGTGGCGTGGTCAGCGTGCCCACCATCTTCTCGTTCAATTCGACGGCCCTGGGACCCTCGAACATGTAAATGCGCAGCGGCTGGCCCACGCAAACCACAGCGTTGGAGTTGTCCTCCAGCAGCGGTTTCCAGAACAGGGTCAGGTCTGTGGTGTGGGCTCGCGAATATCCGTAGGAACCCAGCCCGGCGGCCACCAGGACAGCCAGCCCGATCGCGATCGGAATCCATAGGCGTCGAGCCTGGTCCCTGCCGGCAAGCGGATCCACGGGCAGGTTCGGCACGGCGGGTAGCCAGCGAAACTCCGGCAGGTACGATCCCTGGGGCAGATCCACCCGGATCTCGCCCTCGCGACCCGGTTCCAGGTAGTACTGCGCCAGCTTCTTGCGGGTCTCGGCGGCGGTAGTGCGGACCACGGAATCCTGGTTGGTGTCGTAGTCGGGATCGCGCTGGAAAACCTGGCAACCGATGGTCCGCTCTTTTACGCGATCCAAGTGGTTTTCCAGATAAGCTCCTACCACGTACCGCAGGAAGGCCTGGCAGCGTTTGCTGGTGCGGAAATGGGTACTGCACAGGATGCGGTCCAGTTGCAACCGGACGGCGTCGTCAGGGACGGGAAGGGTGGCCGCTGCGATTGTGCCCCAGTGGGGCTCTGGGCTATGGTCTCCCGTGATGTCTTACCCTCCCGACGCCCGAGATTCTAACATAATGTGGAACGTATAGAACTGTCTTTGCGGCGCAATTTACAACCTCTTCCGTTTCTTTCGGTTGCCGCACGTTCTATACGTTGTTCTCACCCTTGAATCGTAGACGGGGAGAGGAAAATCCACTATGGTATTTCTGACCCCTTTCACAGCATAGGAGATTGCGATGAAGCTTCGATACCAGGTGGTATTCGCGTTGATGCTGCCCCTTGGGATGCATTCGCAGGAGTTCCGGGGCAACATTTCCGGCGCTGTTACGGACCCGACCGGTGCCGCCATACCAGGCGCCAAGGTGGTAGTTACCGAGGTCCACACGGGCACCAGGATTCAGACGGTTGTGGAATCAACTGGTCAATTCACTGCGCCGTTCCTCTTGCCCGGCGATTACGACATCTCGGTCCAGACGCAAGGGTTCAAGGAAGCCGTCCGCAAGGGCGTCCATCTTGGGGCAGGGGAGCACCCGGTGCTCGACTTCAAACTGAGTCTGGGCGACTCGGCCCAATCGATCGAGGTGACGGC